>JBDZVC010000205.1:0-7631 GCA_040255475.1 Phyllobacteriaceae bacterium
CATCGCCCAATCCTACGGCGCGACGGTGGACAAGTTCATCGGCGATGCGATCCTTGCCTTCTTCGGCGACCCCGAGACCAAGGGCGCCCGCGAGGATGCCCGCATATGCCTCGACATGGCGATCGCCATGCAGCGCCGCCTCGTCGCCCTGCAGGCCGAATGGCGCCATCGCGGCATACAGAAGCCCTTCGAGGTGCGCATGGGCATCAATACAGGCTACTGCAATGTCGGGAATTTCGGCAGCCTCGATCGCATGGACTACACGATCGTCGGCGCGGAGGCCAATCTGGCCGCTCGGCTCCAGTCGATCGCGGAACCGGGCGGTATCGTCCTGAGCTACGAAACCTACGCTCTCGTCGAGGACAGCGTGAAGGCACGCGCGCTGCCGGCCATCACGCTCAAAGGGATATCGCGAAAGATCGTGCCCTATATGGTCGAGGGCATACTCGATCCGACGAGCGAGAGCCCGACCACGATCAACGAGATAAACAACGGCCTGACGCTTTTCCTCGATACGGCCAAGCTCGACGGCGAATCCGCCGAGCGCGCACGCCAGATTCTGGAAAAGGCGATCGCGGCCGTGAAGAGCAAGGGCCTGTCCGGCGAAACGGATCAGCAGCCGACACCCGGCTGACGCCCTCCCTCGCCGGCAACCCTTGACCGCGTGCATCGGACGTCATCAAGTCCGCGCATGGTCGACCCCTTGAACAATGATTCCCGAACCAACGCGGCGGAGTTCACCGTCAGCGAGATTTCCGTCGCGCTGAAGCGCACCGTGGAGGACGCCTTCGGCTATGTGCGCGTGCGCGGGGAAATCTCCGGCTATCGTGGGCCGCATTCCTCCGGCCATGCCTATTTCGCGCTGAAGGACGACCGGGCGCGGCTGGAAGCCTGTATCTGGAAAGGCACGTTCTCGCGGCTCAAGATCAGGCCCGAGGAGGGGATGGAGGTCATCGCCACCGGCAAGCTGACCACCTATCCCGGCTCGTCGAAATACCAGATCGTCATCGACAGCATCGAGCCTGCCGGCGCAGGTGCGCTGATGGCGCTTCTGGAGGAGCGCAAGCGGCGGCTCGCGGCCGAAGGCCTGTTCGACCCCGCCCGCAAGCGCAAACTGCCCTTCATGCCGCGGGTAATCGGCGTGGTGACCTCGCCGACCGGCGCGGTCATCCGCGACATCATCCACCGCATCAGCGACCGCTTCCCGCTCGCCATCATGGTGTGGCCGGTGCGCGTGCAGGGCGAGACGACCGGCGCGGAAGTGTCGGCCGCGATTGCCGGGTTCAATCGGCTTGCGCCCGGCGGCCCGATCCCGCGCCCGGATGTGTTGATCGTGGCGCGCGGCGGCGGCAGCCTCGAAGACCTGTGGGGGTTCAACGACGAGGCGGTGGCGCGCGCCGCGGCGGCTTCCGATATCCCCCTGATCTCGGCGGTCGGGCACGAAACCGACTGGACGCTCATCGACTACGTTGCCGATGTCCGCGCGCCGACGCCGACCGGCGCGGCGGAGCTTGCGGTGCCCGTGAAGGCCGAACTCGAAGCACGTATCGCCAATCTCTCGGCCCGGCTGCAAGGCGCGGTGCTGCGTGCCTCCGATCGCAAGCGGCAGGCGTTGCGGGCCGCGTCACGCGCCCTCCCCTCCGCCGATCAGTTGTTGGCGCTGCCACGCCGCCGCTTCGACGAGGCGGCGAGCCGGCTCGGGCGGGCGCTGACGGCCAACACGGAGAAGAAACGCGCGCGCTATTGCGGCCTCAGGCTCTCGCCCGCACTGCTCACGAGGCGTGTGGCGGATGCAAGGCGGCGTACGGACCGTGCCAGCGACCGATTGCCAAACGTTTTCCTGGCGCTTGTAAGGCTCCGCCGCTCGCGTTTCGACCGCGATGCGGCCCGCGTCTCGCCTGTCGCACTCCTCCGGCGCAGGAAGATGCTGGCTGAGACGGTGGCGGCGCTTGGCAGGCGTGCCGACCAGGCCGTGGATCTTGCACTGGAGCGCAGGCGTTCTCGGCTTGCACAGGCGTGGCGACTGGCCGACACGCTGTCCTACCATTCGGTGCTGGCGCGTGGCTTTGCCGTCGTGAAGGATGCCGAGGGCGCGATCGTTAAGCGAGCCGCTTCCGTCTCCGTCGGCGACGTGCTCGACATCGAATTCGCCGACGACAAGGTTGCGGCGGTTGCAGGCGGCGGTGCGCCACGGCCGAGGCCGGCACCGCGCGACAAGTCCGGCGGAGGGCAGGGATCGCTGTTCTAAAGATTCTTTCTTAAGGCGGACCAAGAAAAGTCTGCCGCTGCGCCAACCATATCCGACAAGTTGTGTTATAGTGACCAGCACCCTCCCGTTCGGCTTTGAAACGGATCGGTCATGAGACAGTCGGCTGCAATTTCCCTCGCCTTGTGCGCGTTCCTTGCCGGAACGACAAGCCAAGGGTTCGCGGCCGAAATGAAATCCGTGCAGGATATCGGCAAGGCTATCGAGGCCTGCTGGCATCCTCCGGCGGGCAGCAAGGATTCTTCGGTCACGCTCCGCTTCGGCTTCAAGCGCGACGGTTCGCTGCTCGGCGCGCCGCGCCCGACTTCGGTCAAGATCAAAGGCGACGACAAGGCGCGAAAGGCTTTTGTCAATGCCGCCACCAAAGCCGTGACGGATTGTACGCCGCTCAGTTTCTCGTCCGACCTGGCCAAGGGTATGGCGGGACAGATTTTTGCGCTTTCCTTCGGCCCGGGCCGTTCGGCCACGTTCGGACCCGTTCGCTGAATCGAGCAGTCTGCAACAGAGAATGCAGCGAGGAGACAAAACCCCGCCGCCTCGGCCTGTGAGGACTTCGGCGACGAGGCAGTCACCTGAGACGCCGCCCGTGACGGCGCCTCTCAACGGATGGGTGCCAAAGAAGTTCCCGTCGGGATTTCAAAGCCGGCCGACAATCCTGCCCGCTGGACTGTCCGCCGGCTACTATCCACGCCAGTGATGACGGTCGTGATGATGCCGCCGGTATTCGTGCCTGCGGTATTCATAGTGACGCCAGTGCCGGTAATGCGGGCGATGCCATTCCCGGTAATAGTAGGGTTGATACCAGCCGTAGCGATAAGGGCGATACCGGTGATTGGGCACGCAACGGCCCCATCTGTTGAGATGCCAGCCGCGGCCGCAGCCGTCACGGACGTTGACCAGCGGCAGGCCGTCGGAGTGAACCGTCACAAGCGGCATGGCGCCGGCCGGCGCCGTCATCACAAATCCCGCGCCAAAAGCGCCTGCGGCGACGATCGCCGCCATTGCATATTTGCGAAGCATAGGACGTCTCCTTGTCTTCCCTTCAGCGCGGAAATGATTATCGGCGGAAAGACGTTCCTTTCCGCCTCTTCAAAATTTGTTGGTGTTGAAAGCTGCCCGTGATTCTGCGAAGCCGCAGGATCACAATCGGTCGGATATCCTTCCTCGCCCCTGCGTTCCGTCTCGCCAATCGAGTCCGGATGGGTTATTAATCGGGTTAACGAAGGATGCAGCGAAGGCTTAACGGATTTCGGCCATGCTGTTCGTCAGGCGGCCGGGCATCTGCGAGATTATGATGAAGAACCCCCGCAAAGCACGCCAATGGCGAAATGCTCTTATTTTGCAAGCCGCCGTTTCCGCCCTCTTCTTCCCTTTTGTCGTCAGTCTGGCGATGATGGTCTTCCTTGCCGGGCATGAGAACCGCCCGATGCCGACCATCGACCGGACCACGACAAGTTCCACTTCTTCCACTTCCGCGCGGTAGCGGCCATCCCTTCCCCAAAAGCCATCTCCTTGCGGCTGGCCCGGGACGACAGGATCAGCGCGATCGACGCCAATCGGCGATCAGTTCCGACATATCGAATGTATCGGCAGGCGGACTGAAAAGACGCCGCATGAACCCATCGAGCGTAGCCGTGGCCGCCGCCATCAATATCGCCGCGCCTGCGAGAACAGGCAGAAGCAGCGGCTGGGGGATCAGGTCAGCCATACCGGCGCTGATCAGCACCATGACGGCAAGGCCGTGAAGCAGATAGGTCGACAGTGAGCGCTCGCCGAACCATTGGAGGATCGTGGAACGAGCAGGCATCAGGGCGCAGAAGCCGAGCACACCTGCGAGGCTGAGCGACAGCACCAGCAACCGCCCGAGGGCCGGATAGGCAAGGAAAGGCGGCGCGCTGTCATAGTCGTGGCTGCCGGTCAGCGTCGAACCGTCGAGGCCGTTCAGCCACCACACCGTCACAATCAGCATGGAGAGCCCAAACAGGCACGAAGAGGCGAGGCGGTAGCGTCTGGCCAACGCCACCAATTGCATGCCGTAGAGATGGCCGAGCACGAAGAAGGGCAGGAAATAGATGGTGCGGGCCGCACTCAGCGCATAACCGACTGCATCGTCATAACCGACGAAGACAGCTCCGAGCAGCGCCACCGCCAGCCCGGCGGGCGAAGCGAACAGAGGCAACAGGATGCGCCAGCCGATCAGACTGGCGATGAACCAGAGCAGCCAGTAAGGCGTGAAGGGCGAATAGCTGTACCAGTCGGTGAGTTGGCCGACGCCGAGATAGATGAACTGGAAGACTCCGAGCGGGAAGAACAGGGTCCACACGATCTTCTGGTAATCGCGACTTTTCAGAGTCTCGCTTGCGAAGATGCCGGACAGGAAGACGAAGAGCGGCATGTGGAAGCTGTAGATGTCGGTATAGACCGCCTGCAGCAAGAGCGAGTTGGTGGAGGGTTTCTCGATCAGGTGGCCGAAGACGACGAGCAGGATGCCTGCTCCCTTCAACGCGTCGATATGGCCGTAGCGGCCGCTCGTTGATGAATTCATTCCGTAATCACTGCATGCACTGCTCACGCCCCTGAGTTAGTGCATCGCAATGAAATTCCTACACGCCCCGCACGCGCAAGGTGCCAACGCCCCTGGCTGCAACCGGCCAGGGACGCCGCAATCCCGGCGATTCCAGGCGTTGCGACGCTGTGTTGGTATCCAGTTCGCGGAGCGATCAAAAAGGATGAAAGTGCGGCCTCGAATGTGACCTGCTACGGGTTGACCCGACAGTTCGGTATCATCGCCTGCGGCTGTAACCAGCCATTGGGTGGAGAATAGCCGATGCACGGAGCAGCAATGGATCAATGAGAGGGGCACGGGCTGCCGGTATTTCCCGCTTATCCATTCCTTGAAAACACGATCGTCCGAACACGTCCGTCCGCAGAAAGACAGGCAACGGCACAACCGTTCCTTGTCGGCCCGCCCCATGTATGGTTTCCTGCGACGGGGCTTGCAGACCGAGGAATCGAGCATGAGGCTTGTTCTCGCAGCCGCGCAGACCCCGTGCCTGACACCGGCCGCATCGGCCCAGGATTGTCTTGGCTCGTTCCTGAGAGCCGAGAGTTGCTGGCAACAGCTTGAGTGCTCACTAGGCCCTGCCGGCGCGCATCGGCAGATATACCGGCAAAGACAGAACCATGAGGCTGCACGGCCATCACAGGTTTGCATGAGCAACTCATGCGTCGGCTCAAGCCGGAGCACCGGGTTGAGCGAGACGGCAGGGCCAGCGCGAACAGATGGCCGCGGCGCACCACCTGTCAAATGGGGGCCAGAGAACGTCGCGGCGCCCGCCGCCGACGCTTCCGTCTGACAAGCTGAGAACTGGCAATGGATTACCGAACAGCAAGCGCACCCGATCTTACCACCATCTTCCGGGACCTCTCCCTTCGCATCGCAGACCAATACTCGGCCGCGGGCCTCAACATCGAGGATGCAAAGGACGAGTTCCTGATGAGCCTGAAAGAAGGACGGGCTCACACTCTGTTGCAAGACGGGAAACCGCTTGCCATCGTCGCATGGCGGGAGGTCGGCGATACGGCGCAAACCGCGTTCGCGGCCCATGACAGCTTCTTTTCCCGCTCGACCGTTCGTTTCTGCAAACAGCACATCAGGCGCATACAAGCCTTGTGCGGAAACCTGCCGGTCGATTCCTACAGCTGGTCCACTCGACCCGAGGTGGCGAAATGGTTTCGGGTCCTGGGTTTTCGGGAGCGGGAACGCGGTAATGGCTTCACCGTCTTCCAACTCGACCCGGTGTGATTTTCCCTCCTCCGCCGGACGTGCTCACTGCTCCGAGGCAAGATGACAAACGAGGCCGCCCGGCGGCATAGACGACCGGAATCGAGCGTATTGACGGCAGACGAAGCTGCTGCCTAATAACCGCCGCCGCCGCCACCACCGCCCATTCCACCGGTTCCGGCGCCACCGCTCCCGACACCGCTCGTGGTATCCGATGGAGATTGCTGAGCTCCGTTGCTGGTCGTGCAGGCTGCTATCCCGGCCATGATCAAAATCAGGACTGCGATTGTCGTGTGTCGGAACATCGGATAGTCTCCTTCCCTGGCCCCAGCCGCGCCGAAGAAGAACAATCTCGCGCCTGCATTTCTTCCATCACTGTTAAGTGAAGAGGTGATCCGCTCGGCCGCCGGATCGGATGGATTATTCCGCCTTGCGGGGTGTTGTCCTCCCTGCATGTTCGCCAGCCCGCGTGCGGAAGGATCGTTCCCATGCTCAAGACATCGTTGACTGTCGCGCTTTTGCTTGCGACTGCGATTTCCGCAAGGTCCGACACGTTGTCCAGCCTTCACGGCCAGTATCTGATCGCCCCGTCCTCACGCATCGCCTTCTCGGTGGCACAGGTCGGCGGCGGCGGTATTGCAGGCACCTTCTCGCACTTTTCCGGTACGTTCGACTTGCACCCGGACGATATTGCAGGATCGAGCGTAACTTTCTCGCTCCAGCCGGCCAGCGTGAAGACCGCCGAGCCGCGCGTCGAGAACTTCCTGCGCTCCTCGGCTGTTTTCGACGCAGACGCCTATCCGGTGATCAGCTTCCGCTCGACCGGCATCCGTCCGGAAGGTGGCGATCGCGCGATCGTCGAAGGATCGCTCACCGCACGCGGCGTCTCGCGCCGGGAGATATTCAACGCCACCCTGCTTGGCCGACAAGGGCGAACAATCGCCTTCCATGTCGTAGGCGACATATTGCGCTCGCGTTACGGCATGGATGTCGGAACGCCGATCTATTCCAACGTCGCCCATTTCGACATGGTGCTGAAGGGCGAGCGGAAGTAGTCGACCGACGGGATTATTTGATGCCGACCGGTGTTCTCTTCCCTGCGGACGCAAGGTCCGTGTCAACGATGAGGAAGAGGGTCCAGATCATGCGTTCTCTCATACTGGCTGCCGCCATGCTGGCAACCACCGTGCCGCTCGCCCATGCCGACGACTATGCCGCCGGCGCGATCAAGTCGTCGGATACCGCCAAGGGCGAAATTCTCACCAATGCCAAGGGCATGACGCTCTACACTTTCGACAAGGATGCGGCAGGCAAGCCGAGCTGCTACGATCAATGCGCGGCGAAATGGCCACCACTGACCGCTGCCGCAGGCGCCAAGGCAGATGGCGACTATACCCTGGTGAAACGGAAAGACGGCAGCATGCAGTGGGCCTATAATGGCCGACCGCTCTACCTTTGGCAGAAGGACAAGAAGCCGGGCGATGTCACCGGCGATGGCGTTGGCGGGGTCTGGCACGTCGCCAAGGAATAGCCGATGGCGCAGATCCTGGACGAGATCGAAGGCTGCGTGCCGGCGCTCCG
>JBDZVC010000206.1:0-7629 GCA_040255475.1 Phyllobacteriaceae bacterium
GCCAGCGCACCCAGCAATCTTCTCATTCTTTCTCCTCCCTGAAGGGTTGCCTGAAATGGTTCATTCCTGGCCGGGCCGTTCGAGCATCGACCTGAGCTCGGTCTTGAGCACCTTGCCGTAATTGTTCTTCGGCAGGGTATCGACGAAGACATAGGCCTTCGGCCGCTTGAAGCGGGCGATGCGGTCGAGGCAATGGCGGTCGAGTTCGGCTTCCGCCACAGGTGCTGCCGGATCCTTCACCACGAAGGCGACGACGGTCTCGCCCCATTCGGGATCGGGGCGGCCGACCACGCTCGTCTCGCGCACGGCGGGATGCGTCAGAAGCGCCTCCTCCACCTCGCGCGGGTAGATATTCGTTCCGCCCGAAATGATGACATCCTTGGAGCGGTCCTTCAGCGTCAGGAAGCCTTCCTCGTCCAGCACACCGACATCGCCGGTCCACAGCCAGCCGTCGCGGAGCGCCGCGGCGCTCGCCTCGGCGTTTCGCCAATAGCCGGCCATGACCGGAGCGCCGCGTACCAGCACCTCGCCGGCTTCGCCCGCCGGCAGTGCACGGCCTTCCTCGTCGGCAACCTTGACCTCGACACAGGATTGCGCCGTGCCGACGCTCGCCAGCCGCTCGCGCCAGCGCGGATGCGAACGGTCGGAGACGTACTCTCGTGACAAGGCCGTGATCGCCATCGGCGATTCGCCTTGTCCGTAGATCTGGCAGAAGCGCGGCCCCATCACATCGACCGCCTCGACGATGTCGGCGAGATACATCGGGCCGCCGCCATAGACGATGGTGCGGATGCCCTCGCCGGTCGAGCCGGAAACCTTGGCATGGTCGACCAGCCGGCGCACCATGGTCGGTGCGGCGAACATATGGACGCGTCCGAGCGCCCTGGCGCAGGAGAAGATCTCGTCGGGCTCGAAGCTGCCGGATTCCGGCACGACGTGGCGCGCGCCCTTCAGCACGTGCTGGACATTGTAGAGGCCGGCGCCATGCGACATCGGCGCGGCGTAGAGCGCCGCGTCGGCGGGATCGACCGCGTCCACATCGGTGAAATAGGAGAACGTCATGGCATGGATGTTGCCGTTGGTGATCATCACGCCTTTCGGCTTGCCTGTGGTGCCGGAGGTGTAGAAGAGCCAGGCGAGATCGTCGCGGCCGCGCGGCACGGGCGCGGAGAGCGGATCGGCCGCGAGCATGCCGTTCCAGTCCTTCCCACCCAGATCGATTACGGAGCGCACGGAAGACGGCAGATGCGGCGCTACCGCCTCGCCAAGCGCACGGCCGGCGAAGACCACGGATGCTTCCGCATTCTCGATGATCCAGGCGGCCTCCTTCGGATGCAGCTTGGCGTTGATCGGAACGGCGGCGGCACCGGCGAACCAGATACCGTAGAAGGCCTCGAGATATTGCGGGCAGTTCTTGGCGAGGATGGCGACGCGATCGCCCGGCCGGATGCCGTAGTCGCGCGCGAGCGCGCTGCCGATGGCGGCAGCATGCGCCGCGAAGGCGCGGTAGTCGGCCTCCACCCGCCCGCCTACGCAAAGCGCGGCGCCCGACGGGTTCGAGATTGCCGCCCTTACCAGCCATTCGGCCAGATTCATCGATCGAATTCCTCCCACCGGCCTGATCGGCTCAGGGCAGCGATAGGCCGCAGCCATCCGCTGCCCGTTTTTCCTTGGTACGATGCAAACCGGCTTCTATTATCCTTGGGTCCGAAAAACCGGCAATATCGTATAAATACGCATCACGAGCCATGTCATCGCCGACCCTCAACGAACTGGCATTCGAATGCGCGCCCGTCGGCATCGTCATGACGGAGAACCGCATCATCAAGGCGTGCAATCCCGCCTTCGCGTCGATGTTCTTCTACCGCGTGGATGAGCTGGTCGAGCAATCCTTCGCCATCCTCTATCCTTCCTTCGAGGAATTCCTGCGCATCCGCAATGTCGGCGTCGAGCCGCTGAAGAAGACCAACCGCTATTCGGACGAGCGCATCATGGCGCGCAAGGACGGGTCGCTGTTCTGGTGCCGCGTGCGCGGCCATTCGCTGACGCGCGAGGACGATCCGCTGCGCCATGCCGTCTGGAGCTTCGCGGACCTTTCGGATTCACGGCCGGTGCATGCGCTCTCGACGCGCGAGCGGCAGATCGTCATGCATCTCGGCGAAGGCCGCACGTCGAAGGAGATCGCCCGCACGCTGGCCATCTCGCCGAGGACGGTGGAAGCCTACCGCGCGCGGCTTCTGAAGAAATATTCGGCGGGCAACGTGGCGGAACTGCTCTCGCATCTGGGCGGCGTGCCGCAATAGAAGCCGATTGGCCGGACGGCCACGGCGGCTATGAATAATCAGCGCCGCTCGCCCTCGCCTTCGTCTCGCCGTTGCGGACCAGCGCGACGCATTCGGCAACATCGCCAAGATAGGCTTCGCGCGCCGGACCGTGATGCAGCGACAGCATGAGATGCAGGCTGCGCGGCGCCTTCAACTGGCCCGGTAGCCAGCCGCGCTCGCTCATCAAAGTCGCGACCTTGCCCATGTCGATGTCGTCGCAGCCGAAGGCGATGTTGGCGAGCACCGGTTCTCCCCGGACCTGCATGCCGGGAATGGCGCGCAGGCCTTCCAGATAGGCGTCGCGCACGCTCATGATTTGCGACGCGATCCTGCGGTAGCCGTCGCGGCCGAGATGGCGAAGCACCGCCCAGGCGGCGGCCACCGCGCCAGCGGGCCGCGTGCCGACAAGCGTCTGGGTCGCGAAGCGGCCGCTCGGCCAGGCGTCGAAGACGAATTCCTGGGAGGCCTGCAACTCGCCCGAACGGTAGAAGACCGTCGAAGCAGGCTTGGGACAGAAGCCGAATTTGTGCAGATCGGCGGATATCGACTTCACGCCTTCCAGCGCGAAGTCGAATTGAAGGATCGGGCGCCCGATATCGGCGACGAAAGGCGCGATCCAGCCGCCGACGCAGGCATCCACATGAAGCCAGACGCCGTGTTTCACGGCAATATCGGAAAGGCGGGCGATCGGGTCGATCACGCCGAAGGGAAAGCAGGGGGCCGAACCCACGATCAGCATCGTGTTGTCGTCGATCGCTTCCGCCGTGGCCGCGGGGTCGGCGAGGAAACCCTCCGCGAGGGGAACGCGCCTGATCGTCAGATCCATCAGGGCTGCGGCCTTCTCGAAGGCCGGATGCGCGGAATCCGGAAGGACGATGGTTCCCCGGAAATCGGCGCCCTTCTTTCGTCTCGTCCAGTCGCGGCACGTCTTCACCGCCATGATGATGCTTTCGGTGCCGCCGGTGGTCATGTTGCCGGCAGCACCCTCCGGCGCATGGAAAAGCTCGAGCCCCATACCGACGACTTCGCGCTCCATGCGCTGGATGCTCGGGAAGGCGCGCCGGGCGCCGAGCGCGTTCTCGGTGAAATACTCGTTATAAGCTTCCTTGCCGAAAGCCCGTATCTCCTCGCCGGCACTGAAAACGTAGGCCGAGGTGCGGCCGCCGCGCCAGTCGATATCGTTGTCCCGCATATGGACGAGTTCGCTCATGACCTCGTCGCGGGAGCGGCCAGCCTCTTCGAAATAAGCCATCGAATTCATTTCCTTGTCATGCAATCAGTCCGGAAGATGCGGCATCAGGCGGGCGCGTCCGTCGATAAGATCGCCCCGCACGGCCCGCTCCAGCGCCGCCGCGTCGCCGGCGGCGACGGCGTCCAGCATCGCCTGGTGATGCGAACCGCCGGTCCAGTCCGGGTCATAGGAGGCCGTGAAGAGGAAGTTCATAGACGGCCCGACCCTCAGCCACATGGTTTCCAGTATCTGGAGCAGGGTCGGCATCGCGCAGGCGCGATAGATGGTGAAATGGAATTCCTCGTTGAGGTGGAGCGAGGTCCTGGCATCGCGCGAGCGATAGGCGGAGGCATGCCGCTCGTAAAGCTCCTTCAGGTGATCGAGATCGGATGCTGAAAGCCGCGCGCAACCTTCCCTGGCCGCCATTCCTTCGAGGTCGAACCGGATGGCGCAAATCTCGCCATAGCGCTCCCTGGTGAGAAGGGGGACCACCGCGACACGGTCCGGCGTCTGATCGAGGACGCCTTCCGCCAGCAACCGGTTGAGCGCTTCGCGCGCCGGGGTCAGGCTGATGTCGAGCGTATCGGCGATCTCGCGGACGGTGAGGCGCTGACCGGGCAGAAGCGCGCCGCGCCGCAAGGCGCCGCGCAGGCTTGCCACCGCCTGGTCGCCCAGCGAATCGACGCGGTTCACCTTCGCGAGGCTGAGCGTGGCGGCCTTCTCCGGAGAGGCTGTCCCGAAATCCGATTCGACTTCCGCTTTCGCCGGCATTGCTTGCTCCAGGATCGCCCGGATCGACGTTCGCAAGGGGGCTTGCGGTTTCATCGGTCTTGGTGTTTGTTATAACACATAACACATAGCACGATGCAAGCCAGATGTGGAAGGCCGATGGGAGTAAGCCAACACGAAAACCGGCAGCCGCCAGCCGTGAGCGACCAGTCAGGCGCTCCCGGCCCGATGACGAATGCCGCAGTCTCCGTTTCCGGTCTTTCCAAGACCTTCTGGCGTGACGGGCGGCCGACCAACGCGCTGCACGACATCCATCTCGCAATCGCACCGGGCGAGTTCGTCTGCCTGCTCGGCCCGTCGGGATGTGGAAAGTCCACGCTGCTCCATATCGTCGCCGGCTTCATCCCGCCCGATGACGGCCAAGTCGCCGCGCATGGGGGGCTCGTGACGGGACCCGGGGTGGACCGGTGCGTTCTCTTCCAGTCGCCGACGCTGTTCCCCTGGCTCACCTCGCGCGACAATGTCCTGTTCGGCCCTCGCTCCCGGGGTATGGACGACGAAGAGACGCGAAGCCGCGCCGACGCGCTTCTCGCCACCGTCGGCCTGGCGGATTTCAAGGATCACTATCCGCACCAGCTCTCCGGCGGCATGCGCCACCGGGCGGCGCTGGCACGCGCGCTTATCAACCGCCCGCGCATCCTGCTGATGGATGAACCTTTCGCCGCGCTCGATGCGATCACCCGCGAGCAGATGCAGAATTTCCTGCTCGACCTGTGGCAGCGCGAGCAGATGACCGTGCTGTTCGTCACCCATGACGTCGAGGAAGCGGCGCTGCTTTCGGACCGCGTCTGCATCATGTCGCCGAGACCCGGCCGCATCGTCGACATCGTCGACATCGAACTGGCCAGGCCTCGCGACGAGGCGCTGCGTGACACGGCCGAATTCGTCGCCCTTCGACACGAACTCCGCGAAAGGCTGGCAGGCGCATGAGCACCGGTTCGACGACAGAGGCGCCCGGCGTCCTGCGCTCCTCCTCGGGCGCCTCCAGGCATTGGATGATCTCGATCGCCAGCGTGATCGGCGGCTTGATCGTCTGGCAACTCGCGGCGGCGTTCGTCATCCGCGACCCCGTGCTGCTGCCGACCCCGATCGAAACCGTCCGCGTCCTCATCCGCTATCTGACCACGCCCTATCCCTCGGCGGGAGAAACCCTCATCGGCCACGCCTTGATCAGCCTCGGACGCGTGATCGGCGGCTTCGCCATCGGTTCCTTCATCGGGATCGCGATCGGTGCGATGATGGCCGGTTTCCGCTCTTTCCGCGCCGTGGTCGATCCTTTCATCGAGATCACCCGGCCGCTGCCGCCGCTCGCCTTCGTGCCGGTGCTGATCGTCTGGTTCGGCATCGGCGAAGCGCCGAAGATCATCCTGATCGCCGCGGGCGTGGTGCCGGTCATGGCCATCTCGACGGCTGCCGGGCTCGACGCGATCCCGCGCGAGATGCTGAACTGCGCACGCTGCCTCGGAGCATCGGAATGGTACACGATGATCCATGTCCGCATCCGCGCGGCGATGCCGCAGATCATCACTGGCATGCGGCTGTCCATGGGGCTCTCCTGGACGAGCATCGTCGCCGTCGAGATGATCGCCGCAACGGCTGGCCTCGGCTTCGTCATCCTGCAGGCCGGCCAGTTCCTCGACACCGGCCTGATCTTCGCAGGCATCCTCATCATCGCACTGCTCGGCCTCGGGCTGGACGCCTGCCTCAGGCGGCTGCAGCGCCATCTCGATCCGACAATGAAACCATAATGGGAGAACCGAAATGACCTACCTTGCCAAGACATTGCTGAACGCCGCGGCGGCGCTGGGGCTGACCTGCGCCGCCGCCCAGGCCGAGACGATCAACGTTTCGACCTGGGCGCATGGCGCGCCGCTGCAGGAAGCGGTGATCGCCACCCAGCCCGACCTCCTGAAGATGGTACCGGGCGAGATCAAATGGCTGCCCATCTCCAGCGGCCCGGCGGCGCTCGCCGGCATGAAGGGCGGCGCCTACAATATCGTGAACGGCATCGGCAACCCGCCGGTGACCACCGCCATCGCCAAGGGCGTCGATCTGAAAGTCGTCTGGGCACAGTTCTACGACAATGCCGGCCTCGTCATCGACAGTTCGCTCACGCCCGAACAGATGGCGGGCAAGACCTTCGGCACGCTGCAGGGCGCCTCGGAAGATTTCGCCTTCAATGGCTGGCTCGACGCCAAGGGCCTGACCGGCAAGGTCAAGCTCGTGGGATTGGAGCGGCAGGCGATGGTCGCCGCCTTCAAGACGAAGGCGATCGCAGGCGGCATGAATTCGGAACCCGGAATGAGCGAGATGGTCGCGGCGGGCGGCAAGCTCGTCGCGACGATCAGCCAGATGGCCGAACTCGGCTATCCCGCCCTTGACGTGGTGGTCGCCGATGCCGCCTTCGCCAAGGCTCATCCGGACGTCGTGCAGGGCTATGTCTGCGCGCAACTGGGCGCCTACAAGCTGATGACGGGCGCCGACAAGGATGCGGTGTTCCGCAAGGCGGCCGAGTTCGTCGGCGCCCAGCCCGACCAGGCGGCGAAGGTCGGGCCGAGCTGGCCGATCTGGAAGCCGGAGAACGAGCTGACGCAGCGCGGCCTCGGCGAACCCGGCAAGATCGCGGACGGACAGGTCGCGCAGGCCTACTACCGGACCGGCCAATGGCTGAAGGCTGCCGGGCGCCTCGACAATCCGCCCAGCATGGAGACGATCGTCGCACATATCGACACGCAATTCGCCGAAAAAGCGCTGGCCGGAGGCTGCAAGTAATCTCTGTCGCCGAAGTGCGACAACCGGACGGGGAGGCGCGCCGCCGTCGCACGCCTCCCCTTTTCGCGTCCGGTAATGGTTTGCGACCGGAGCCGGGCAGCTCCGTCGTCAGACGTGCTGGCCACCGTTGATGTGGATTTCGGCGCCGGTCACATAGGACGCCTGCCCGGAGCACAGGAAGAAGATGATATCGGCGACTTCCGAGGTCTGGCCGAGCCGGCGAAGCGGGATCGACTGGACGAGCTTGTCCGTCCCCGGCGACAGGATGGCGGTGTCGATCTCGCCCGGCGCAATGGCGTTGACGCGGATGCCATGCGGGCCGAAATCCGCCGCCATCTCGCGCGTCAGCGAGGCGAGCGCCGCCTTGGAGGTCGCATAGGCCGTCCCTGCGAAGGGATGGACCCTGCCGCCGGCGATCGAGGTGACGTTGACGATCGACCCGTTGGCGGCCGACAGTTCCCGGAACAGGCCGCGCGCCAGCATGATCGGCGCGAAGAAATTCACCTGGAAGAC
>JBDZVC010000207.1:0-7610 GCA_040255475.1 Phyllobacteriaceae bacterium
GGACGGCCAAAGGCCGCGCGCCCATGTCATCTCAAAGCGGAAAATGCGCGGAAAGCGAAAACAGTCTCCCGGACCCGCCGGCGGCCTCAGGCCGCCCGGAGGGCCGGGCCCATAATTCGTATGAAGCGGCGGAGCGCATCGGAATTCATGGCGCGTATGTAACCGAGCGCCGCCACGGAATAAAGGGGCTCAGCGCAGAGAAAAATCGAAACGGTACGTGGCCGACACACCGAGAAGGAACTGGTCAGGCGAACCGCGTTCTTTGACGATGCTGGAATCGGCGGCCGGACCGAGCAGGTGCTGATATTCGCCGAACAGGCTGGTCGTCACCTTGTCGGTCGTCCTCCATGTCAGCGCGCCGCCGAAGCCGGCCGACTTCAAGCCGCCGCCCGGCGAATAGGGGCTGAGGCCCGATTTCACGGACTCGGCCGGACTCACACCATAATATGTCCTGAAATAATCGGCGGTGGCGGCGGAAAGGCGCGGGCCGCCGGAAATCTGCAGCGTCGGGGTGAGGTTGGTGAAGGCGTCGACGGCAAGGTCGCCCACGATCGCATCATGCGTCACGATACCCTTGCGCACCTCACCACGGATACGCATCCAGTCGAAGGGGTAGAACTCGGCGAAAAGGCCAAGCTCGCCGCCGAAATCGACGTCGTGCAAGCCTTTCAAATCACTATAATCGCTGGAATCGCGCGGAAAGATGAGCTTACCGGTCAAGCCGGCGCGGAAGTCGCCCGTATCGACGAAGCCGATCGAGATGTTGTCGTTACGCGAGGAAAAGCGCGTCGCCGTGCCCTGCCGCGAGAAGGAGACCAGCGGCACTGCGCCGATATGATAACTCGACGCGCCCTCGAACTCAGGTTCGGCATAGGTCGATACGCCGACCGTCAGCGACCAATTACCGGTAAACCAGCCGAAGCGGGATTGGTCGGCCATGTCGGCTGCATTGGCGCTTGCGGAAATCCCGAACAGCAGAAGGGCGGTGGCGGTGATTACACGTCCCGTCTTCATTCTTGCCCTTCCGTTCAGGCTGCTTTGATTGCCGGTATGAACTCGTGGATAGGAAAGTCTTCTCCACCCGGCAAGTAAACAATGATTTAAGCCGGTGCCTGACCGCGAAACATCAGTCGGCCGCAAAGGCAATCGCGCGGTCAAGCGGCGACAGCGGTACGGCCTTGCCGAGCACGGCGCGCGCCTCTTCCTCGTCGCGGCGCATCTGCGCCACCAGCGGGCCAAGACCGTCGAACTTCTCTTCGCCACGCAGGTAGGAGAAGAAGCTTACGCGGCAGCTCTCGCCGTACAGGTCACCGGAAAAATCGAAAAGAAAGGTTTCGAGCAGCGCGGCGCCGTCCTCTTCCACGGTCGGGCGGCGGCCGAAGCTGGCGACGCCGTCATGAAGCGTGCCGTCGGCACGGTGGAATTTCACGGCATAAATGCCGTGCGCCAGATCGGTGTCGGCCGGCAGAGCCATGTTGGCGGTCGGATAGCCGAGCGTGCGGCCAAGCTGCCTGCCTTTGGAGACCTCCGCCTCCACCGTATAGCGATAGCCGAGCAGGCCGGCTGCCTGCGCGACGTCGCCTTCGGCAAGCAATGCCCGTATACGACTCGAAGAAATGATCTCCGCCCCTTCGTCGCGAAAGGCGTCCACCAGCGTAACGCCGAAACCATGCCGGCCGCCCGCTTCCATCAGATAGGCCGGGCCGCCCTGACGGTCCTTGCCGAAGTGGAAATCGACACCGGTGACGACATGGCTGACGCCGAGCCCGCTATCCAAGATACGGGTGACGAACTCTTCCGCCGACTGTGCCGCGAAGGCGTGCGTGAAGGGTAACTCGACGACGGCATCGAAGCCGAGCCTGCCGAGGATACAGGCCTTCATCGGCGGAGGCGTCAAACGGAAGAGCGGAATGTCCGGCCGGATCACGCTTCGCGGATGCGGCTCGAAGGTCAGGGCGATGGCGGCGCGTACGGCAGCTTCGGCCTCCTCCAATGCGCGGCCAAGGACGACCTGGTGGCCCCGGTGAACGCCGTCGAAATTGCCGATCGCCACCACGCCGCCGCGCAGCTCGCCCGGAAGACGCAGCGGATCGGAGACACGAAGGATGGTATCGGCCTTGCTCATGCGGGCGGCCCAGCCTTCAGCGAAGTCTCGGGATGACGGCGACCGGGTGCTGGCCGTGCTTGTCCAGAAACGCCGTGAGGCGTTCGAGGTCAGGCTGGTGCGTCTCGCCATATTCGCGGGCATGAATGCCGGCCGACACGTAGAGCACATCGATCCCGGCCTGCTCGGCCCCCTTCACGTCTGTCATGACGCCGTCGCCAATCGCGAGCACTTCGGTGCGCTTGACCTCACGCCCGAGGATGCGGCCTGCCTCCCTCAGCGCGGCTTCGTAGATCGGGCGATGCGGCTTGCCGGCGATCAGGGTGCGGCCGCCAAGCAGCCCATAGTCACGGGCGAGCGCACCGGCGCACCAGACGAGCCTCTCGCCGCGTTCCACCACGATATCCGGATTGGCGCAGATGAAGGGCAGATCACGCGAGCGGAGCCGCTTCAACATCTCCGCATAGTCGTCCGGCGTCTCCGTCTCGTCGTCGAAGAGCCCGGTACAGACGACCGCATCCGCCTCGAACTCGTCCGTCGGTTCCACATCCAGCCCGTCATAGATGGTCATGTCGCGGTCGGGGCCGAGATGGAAGACACGGCGCGGACCGGCTGCGATGAGATCGCGGGTCACGTCACCGGAGGTGACGAGTTCGTCATAGGTTTCAGGCGGAACCCCCAGCGAGCGGAGCTGGGCCTCGACTTCTCGCCTGAGGCGCGGCGCATTGGTTATCAGCACCACCGACAGCCCCTTCGAACGAGCGCGGGCAAGGGCCGCGCAAGCGTCCGGCGAGGAGCGGACGCCATTGTGCACGACACCCCAGACATCGCTCAGGATTACCTTATATTCGCCGGCGAGCGCATCCAGCGTGTCGATCATGGCAAGCGGGGTCGTCAAAGGGTCTCCAATCGGGAACGGTGGTGGATCGCGGCGCAAGGCCGCCCGGAAGCACCGGGATTAGCCGAACCTCTTCGCGATGTCACCCGGTTTGAGGAGAAGGCGGGTCAAGCGCACGAGGCACTGTCGCAGCCGGTTATCGTGACCGGAGCCGACGTGCCAATTCAACCGGTAAACAGACGGTGAAACGCCGTTAGCTTTTTGTAAACACCTCCTACACGGGAAATTAGATTATTTTTGGCACTCTCGCCTGAGGATATTCCATTGAACGGGATGAACGGGCGATGTTGCGCAGGTTTCTGGCCGAGCAGCGCGGCAATTACGCATTGATCACGGTTGTCACCATGATCCCCCTGATGGGTGCTTTGGCGGTCGGTGTCGATTACACCGAGATGAACCGGCAATACCAATATACGCAGCACGCGCTCGACGCCGCTGGCGTGGCGACCGCCTATCGCTATCTGCAAGGCGCGACTTCGACCGAGTTGACGACCTACGCCAACTCGTTCTTCGATGCCAATCTCGGGCCGGTCAAATCGGCGGACACAACGCTGACGATCACGTTGCCGACCTCCGATAGCGGCGGCGGCACGCTCGGCATGTCCGCCACCCTACGCTATCATCCCTATTTCTATCCGGCTTTCCTCGCCCTGCTCGGCCAAGACCCCTCTTCGATCGATTCGAAGCTGAACTTCAACGTCAACACCGAAGTACGCCTCAAGGACACGCTGGAGGTCGCGCTGGTGCTCGACAATTCCGGCTCCATGGCGGATATCGGCAAAGGTTCCGGCAAGGCGAAAATCGACCTTCTGAAGACAGCCTCGCAGGAACTCATCCAGACCCTGGTGGCAGGCGCCGCTCAGGTGAAGCAGGTGGACAAGCCCGTACAGTTCGGTCTCGTGCCGTTCGCGGCATCGGTGAACGTCGGGCCGCAAAACGCGAGCGCGTCGTGGATGGACACGGATGGGATATCGCCCATCCATCATGAGAATTTCGACTGGACGACCTTCAACAGCGCCAATACGGGCGACAACCGCACGGTTCAGAACATCGGCGGCATCTACTACAAAAAGGGGTCGGCCTGGGGCACCCACGTGAACGAGAAGGTCACCCGCTTCACGCTCTACAACGACCTGCAACGCACCGTCCAGACCTGTACTGGAAAAGGCAATAACAAGACATGTACCAATAATCTCGTGAGCTACGCGTCGTGGGCTGGATGCGTCGAGCAGCGGCCCAGCCCATATGATGTTACCGATGCCGCGCCCGATCCGAGCAAGCCGGCTACCCTCTTTGTCCCGATGTTCGCGCCCGACGAGACGGACAACACCGACAGCCGGGGGCGCTCCGCCATGGGCAATTGGTGGAACGACAACACGTCCGGAACCGATGCGAAGCGGCAGGCCTACATGCCGAAATATTATACGCCTGCCCCGAACGGGACATCGGCCGCGACCGGCAGCGGCGGCCCCAATGCGAGTTGCACCACGCAGCCAATCACGCCGCTGACCGATGTCACCAACACCACCGGCATGAATACGATCACCACCGCAATCAATGCCATGCAGCCGAACGGCGGCACCAACGTGGTCTCCGGCATGGCCTGGGGATGGCGGGTGGTATCGAGCGGGGCGCCCTTCACAGGGGGCCGGCCGGAGTCCCAGCGCGGCAACGACAAGGTCGTGATCGTGCTGACCGACGGCGCCAATACCTACTACACGCCATCTTCCCTCGGTTACAACGACCTTGCCGGCAACAAGTCGATCTATGCCGACTATGGCTACACCGGCAAGAACTACAATGGCGGTTCAACGACCCGCCTGTTCATGAATACGGACGTGTCGAAGACCGACTTCTCGAATGACAACTACACCAAGGCCATGAGTGAACAGATGTCGACGCTGTGCACGAACGCCAAGGCCGCGAACGTGATCATGATGACCGTCTCGCTCGACCTCGACCCGACGAACAGCGCCGAAAAGGCGCAGATGGATGCGCTCAAGGCCTGCGCTTCCGAATCGCGCTTCAGCATCGACCCGACGACGGGTCAGCCGGCCAAGCTTTACTGGAACGCCACCGGCGCAAGCCTGTCGGACGACTTCAAGGCAATCGCCAACGAACTTTCCAATCTGCGCATCGTCGGCTGAGTGCTCTTTCCCCCGGATGGAACGTGCCCGGTTCGCCCGGCGGCCCGGTTCATGCGGCATGCTCGACACCTTGGTTAACGGCCGGCCAATCCGAGAGCGTTCATTCGAAGGGTTTTGCAAACGCGCGGTTAGAGCATTCGTGTCACAACAAGGCGGGCACAATCCGCTGCCTTGAGCGAGGGGCTTCATGATCCGCCGGTTCCGGAAGGATCTCCGCGGGAATTTTGCCATGATCACGGTAGCCGCGATGCTGCCGATCATGGGCGGCGTGGCGCTTGCCGTCGATTATGCCGAGATGACCCGCGAGAGACAGCTTGTGGAGCATGCGCTGGACGCCGCCGCGATCGCGACGGCCCGCCATGTCGTCGACGGCGCAACCGACGCCGATCTCATCGCTTACGCGACCGATTTCTTCCATGCCAATCTCGGCGGCGTAAACCCCGCCGACACGACCCTCACAGTGACGCTGCCGACCACCACAGATGGCGGCGGCACGCTCAAGCTCGGCGCCGTGCTCGACTACAAGCCCTATTTCCTGCCTGTCTTCAAGGACATGCTGAACGGCGTGGCCGACAACCAGGACATCCATCTCGCCGCCAGGACGGAAGTCAGGCTGAAGAACACGCTGGAAGTCGCGCTCGTGCTCGACAATTCCGGCTCGATGAGCGACCCCGGCAAGGGCTCAGGCGAAGCACGCATCGACCTTCTGAAAGACGCCGCCAAGCAGCTTGTCGATACGCTTGCCGCGCAGGCCCTTCTCATCAAGCAGGTGGACAAGCCGGTCCAATTCGCAGTCGTGCCGTTTGCGGCGTCGGTCAATGTCGGCCCGCAATATGCGGACGCCGCATGGATGGACACGGAGGGGATCTCCCCCATTCATCATGAAAATTTCGACTGGGCTTCCATGTCCACCGGCAACCGGAGGGCGGAGAAGGTCGATGGCAAATGGGTCAAGGCCGGATCTGACTGGGGCGACGAGGAGGGTGACCTGCTCACCCGCTTCTCGCTCTACCAGGACATGAAATATGTGAGTTCTCGCGAATGGGTCTCCACCGGCAAGGAATATGTCTGCACGAAGACGAATAAGAAGACCGGCGCTTGCAGCGACGGCCATTGGCAGGACACGGGCTACTACGACAACACGATCAGCCAGTATTCAAGCTGGCAGGGCTGCGTTGAGGAGCGTCCCTACCCTTACGGCGACAACGACGCGGCGCCCGATCCGTCGGACCCGGCAACGCTGTTCGTGCCGATGTTCGCGCCGGACGAACCGGGCGATCGCTGGGCGACCGACACCAAGCCCAATCCCTCCAGCTACGGCGCGATCAACAATTACTGGAACGATAACGAAAGCGCCACGACCGGCCTCTCGCGAGAGCAAGGCATGGCGAAATACTATGTCGTCCGGCCCTATGGCGTCAGTTCGTCCAAGGGAACGGGCCCCAATTATTCCTGCTCGACAGGCCCTATCACGCCGCTTACCGACGTCACGGTGCCGGAGGGGCTGACGACCGTTAAGAACGCCATCGATGCCATGCAGCCGAATGGCGGCACCAGCGTGCCGTCGGGCCTCGCATGGGGCTGGCGCGCGGTATCGAGCGCCGAACCCTTCACCGAGGGGCGCCCCGACGGCCAGAAGGGCAACGACAAGATCGTGATCGTGCTGACCGACGGCGCCAATACCTATTATACGCCCGGATCGCTCGGCTACAGCGACCCCGCCGGCAACAAGTCCATCTACTCCGCCTATGGGTACGCCAATCCGGGCTACAACGGCACATCGACGCCGCGGCTGTTCCTGGGCACGGACAGCAATGTCGGCCAGTTCGATTATTCAAACGGCAATTACACGACGGCAATGAACGAGCACATGGCGGCGCTTTGCGCCAACGCCCGGAAGGCCGGCATCATGGTGATGACCGTGGCGCTCGACCTCGACGAGACAAAGACCGCAGATCAGGCGCAGATCGCGGGGCTCCGCGCCTGCGCCTCGGACTCGCGCTTCCGCACCGACCCCAACGATCCGAGCAAGCCGGCCAAGCTGTTCTGGAATGCCACGGGCGCCACGCTGTCGGAAGACTTCCGGGAAATTGCCAACGAACTGTCGAATCTCAGGATCGTGGGCTGACCGACCCCGCCTCCCGGCGGGCATTTCCGGTAACCATGACGGCGATCATCGCAATTCTGCCGCCGGATGCCTTGACTCGGCAAACACGCGAAACTATCTCACCGCCACGTTAGCACTCGTGCAATATGAGTGCTAACAGCCGCTCCGGGCATCCGGACGGAGGAGTTGTCAACATCCCATTCCGAGGGTCCAATAACATGGCAAAGACGAAATTCCGCCCGCTTCATGACCGCGTGGTCGTACGCCGGGTCGAATCCGAGGAGAAGTCGGCCGGCGGGATCATCATCCCGGACACCGCCAAGGAGAAGCCGCAGGAAGGCGAGATCATCGCCG
>JBDZVC010000208.1:0-7537 GCA_040255475.1 Phyllobacteriaceae bacterium
GCCAGGTCAAGCCTGGGGGTCAAGGGGTCGTGGGTTCAAATCCCGCCGTCCCGACGCAGGTAGAGGGCATAATCCATTGATGGATATGCCCTCTTGTCGTTTCTGCATGACTAACTGAGTGACTAACGCTGTCCGTTTGCGGGCGGTTGTCTGCTGCGGAGTCGGCACGGCGGCGACGAGGGGCGGTGGGCGTGGAACGCCCGGCCGACTGGGCTGGCCGGATGAGTGGGCCAACGAGAGCAGTAGACCGATCCAAGTCGAACCGTTTGGAGGTCTATCGATGTAGTCTGCTGCACCTATCGTAGCTGCATGGTTACGCGAGATCTGGTCTTCTATCGTTGGTCGGACATCAATGCGCAGCCCCCTTTCAGTCCTCCTGAGACGGCCACGCGGTTAGCAAGGCTGATCGCAAAGGATGAATACGCCGCCATGCTGGAGTACAAGGAGGTTGCGACGGCTGTCCACG
The DNA here is from genome assembly GCA_040255475.1 of Phyllobacteriaceae bacterium. GTDB lineage: Bacteria > Pseudomonadota > Alphaproteobacteria > Rhizobiales > Rhizobiaceae > Mesorhizobium_L. The sequence continues at coordinate 467 of JBDZVC010000208.1, forward strand.
TGATCGAGGTCGGTGACGATCAAAGTCCCACTCAATTGCGTATGATGTCGTTAAGGAACCCGGGGTTTCGACCCGTGCAATGGGAACTCGGCGGGGATCTCGTGCCATTGCCGATCCTCGACGATCAGTATCCGGCAGATGTAACGTATGTCTCGATCTGGCCAGATGGATATGCGGCTCAGGACCTTCATCAGCATGCAGCCCGAGTTGGACGTCTTTCAAACTTCTTCAGGCACAGGGTGAGTTCGTACGTTAGCTTCGAAATTCTGTACCAGCCGAACCTCTACAAGTTACTCGTCTCGATGAAGGGCAAGTTTCGGAAGGTTCAGATCTCTATGACCCGGCCGGAATATGTTGATAAGGACCGGGGGGCCTTCGGAATTCTTGTCCCAGAAGCTTATGGTCACTCAGTGCCATCAATCCAGGTCTCTGCCAGCGTGGGTAGATACGGGCCGCGTGATCGCTATCTAGACAGTCCCATCGATGAGGCGATTATCTCGATGGCGGAGAATGCCCACGAATACGTTGATATGCTCAAGGTTTACGGACGTAATCCGAAGACTGGGGCTATCGAGAAAGTGAATCTTCTAAAGCAACGCCTGCAAAGGACAGTCGACCTGCCGCCCGATCCCAGAGCCAACAGTCTGCCTGACATGAAGTCGACGTTCGACGCGATGGAGCTGGCTTACCGGAACCTGCGCATGGAAGGAGAATTAGAGCGAGCGACGCAAGCCAAAGTGGCGCTTGGGCGGAAGTGAGGAGAGCTTGCGTGCGAGTCTTGAAATGGCTAGACCGCAATCTTTGGGCGATTCCATTCATTGCCTTTCTGCTTGCGTCGCCTAGCATCGCAATCTGGTCAGCCGGATCGAGGAGACCAGTCTTTCTTGCTCATCTGCCGGCGGCCACTAGGCAACAGCTGTACTCCTCACTGTGCGGTACCTCAAGCGCTCTCCTAGGCTTCACGGTGGCGGCGGTCGCAATCTTAACTGCGTTTGGTCCTCGAACCTCTAGCCCGGCCAATAGAAATACGTTAGAACGGCAAATGACCCGCGCAAGAGGTTATGTCTCCCTCGTACTGCTGGTGACCAACGTATTTCTACTGATGGTCTTGATCACTGCTTCCACTGCGCTCGCCATTGATACGAGAGCGATAGGCAACCCGTTCGTAAACGTTCTGCTATCAAGTTCGGCCGTCGCAAGTCTTGTAGGTCTCCTTGTCAGCGGCCTTGGCCTGACGCTCGTTGTGATTGAGCGTGGACGCGCCTAGCTCGAGTTTGTTCGTTAGCTACCGTCGGGCTAATGGCTCGAAGACGGGCTGGGTGGTGTTGGTAGCGGCGTGGCGGGCAGGTTATTGGGCCGACCAAGACAGCCGTTGATGAAAGACAGGCGGCGAAGTTCGGCGAACGCGAGATCGGGTTTGCCATCTACTGTTTTGCGGCTCTCGGCGACATCTCCGCGTTCGTGATCGGCGCCCGTGCGGTGATAGGCGTCATCGCACATGGCCTCGTTTGTCAGCGTTGTGCCGCTGCGATTCAGCTCTTGGCGGGCCTTCACGCCTTGGTGGTACACGGCGTTGATCGCGTCAATCCGATCACCGAACTGGTCTTGGTCGAAGATGTCTCCGAGGGCACCAGATGCGACCAGGCCGATGATGAGCACAAGTACGGAGGCGGCGCCGACGAGCCCTGCCGTGATACCCGCCGCAGTACCGGCAGCCTTCCAAAAGAAGTCTTCGGAAGGCTTGTTCTTTCGTTCGGTGGGAGTGGGAGATTCCTCAGTGGCCTTCGCTTCCTGTGTCATGCATCTGCGCCTTCGTCTAGACCGACCCCAACCCGCAGGTTGCTCTCAGTGACTCACTGAGCGCGAAGAGTAACGATATAGTTAGATAGTGTTCGATGCTTGAATGAGTCGTAAGGGCGACAGATCGTGCCTGGCGGGATGCCGCTCCACGTGACGCGACTCAGGGGCATATCCCGTGGTTTGGATATGCCCCATGAGTCGCTTAAGTGCGGAATCTGAAGAACTATTTCGCGGGATCGGCGGCGAAGATTCGGTCCATGGCGACCGCGCCACCGAGGAGTACAGGGCGGAGCTGGTGACGGTAGACCGTCTGAGTCACAGTGGTGCCGGAGTGCCCGCAGAGATCGGCGATGTCCTCGATGCTGACGCCGTTGTCGGACAGGAGCGAGACGAAGCTGTGCCTTAGCTCGCGCGGCGTCCACTCCCTCGGGTCGAGTCCGGCGGCCTTGGCGACTTGCCGGAACCCGCGCCGGACGTTGTGCGCGTCGAGCGCGGTGCCGACCTTTGATGTGAACACGAGGCAGGTGTTGCGCCAGTCGTCGGCGGCCTCGGCCTGGTCGTGGTGCTGCTGCTCGCGCTGGTCCGCACGATGGCGTGTTCGGACTGCTGAAGACCTTTCAGCCAGCGACGGGACCGCGGATCACAGTCGCCGCGGGTCGAATTTACTAACCGTCCACAGACGACACGCTGCCATCCACATGCCAGTGGACCTGAAGCGTGACGTGGAGCTGCGACGGCATGGCGACTGGCCGGTCTGTCGGCTGTGGTGGCCGCGACACGAAGGTCTCTCCTGCCAGAACGACCCCCTCTGTGCACGAGGGTTCTTGGTGGCGAAGGGTAGCCCATGCGACTGATGGTGCAGCGGCATCGACCGGCTCATCGCGACGCACTACGGTGAGACCGCGTGCGAGTCGGCTCGGCGGTACGGCTCGGCGGCTGGGTGCATCGCGAGCCGCGATGAGGTCCTGCCGGACTTGGTCTGCGATCTCACCTTGAGGTACACCGAACTTCATGCAGGTTGCCAGGTAGGCGTGCTTGAGCAGAGCAATTCGACACCGGTCGGCATCTGGTTCCAGGCCAGTGAGATCGACTTGCCCACTCTTCAGCATGTCGATGATGGCCGGATCGAACTTGCCGTCGATCACAAGCAGGGTCTCGCCATCTGGAGTAGTCCTCAGCAGAAGGCGGGCGGAATGCCGCCTTCCTGGGACCGTCGATGCCGAGAACCGCGGCAGGGTAAGGGCGTCGTCCTACCAGTCGGCGAGATCAGCCTCGACGTGACTGCCGAGGCGGTTGTTGCAGGGTCTGCACGTGCGAGTCATGACCTTTCCACCGACGCTCTCGGGCGGGACGTGTTCGTCGTCGGTCGCGGGATCCCCGCATATTGGGCAAGACTCGAAGAATCGCGCCGGCACCTGCGCGCCTACCATGACCTGGATGACGTCGTCGGTGACTTTTGGCTGGTTGGCATCGAGCATCCGACCATCCGCGAGGTTGATGGAGATCGAGTCCGGCGTCCGCTTCGACACCGGCTATCCCACCGGTGATCCGACTCGGTCCAGCGTCGGTGGCGATTCGACCCGACACGCCCAGCCGGCTGCGAGACACAGCGGCCCAGACCGGCCGCAAGCGTGTTGACTCGGGCGGCCTTCCTGGTGAGATCTGGCTCTAACTCGCCTGACGCCGTGACACCGTCGGCTATCCAGATGTCTGGCGGCATGACCGGCCATGTGTTCTCTTTCGCTGCGAGCACCCGCAGCCTCACCTCCATACGAATCTTGGTCCAGGCGTCATCGCAGCCACCCCGAGCCTTGCTATGCCCCTCTCCGCTTTCGATGCCGACGTCGAATTGCGGCCAGAATCTCAAGTGCGGCAGCGGATAGCAGCACGATACCGACCGTCCGAACCCAGTCAAAGCTACGAGCGGTCGGCACTTCGAGGCGGTCGGCATGCTCCGAATTCATGTTTTGGTCCTGCAAATGCTCCGGGTCGGTCGCTTCCGGTTGAGCTGAAGAGATTCGACTGGTGCGTCGACGATGTGCGGCTATGGTGATGCCGATGACCAGAAGCAACAGGTCAACCCCGGCATTTCCGGAGATTCCAATCACCGCACCGGCGAGGAAAGTCTTTGCCTGCTCACGTTTGTCCGTGGTCTCGTCCCGCATTTGAATAGTAATTGAGTTGATTGAGCTGTTGTCTGTCCAGCTCAAATCCGCCGGGTTCGCCATGGGTCGCGAGACAAAAAGGACAGATTCCCCATAGTTTAGCGTTCCAGCACTGACAGTGCACTCTCGCATCGAAAACTCCACAGAGCAGCCCGGAAGTCCCACTGCGGCCTCACTGCCTTGCATTTGTCCGATAGGCTTCGAAAACAATCCGTTGATGTAGACGGCGGACTCAATGTCGGCCACTTCTGGTAGCGTAAGTTCGATGCTTTCTTGATCGCTTGATTCCGTGATCTCCATGGGCGGACCGTCGAAATGATGATTTCCAATCAATGCAAATCCGGTCACATCGTGAATGCGGGCGTCCCGCCACAGCGTTATTTCAAGATCCATCCCGGCATAGTCATTTCCATACCAGACTTCGATCGAAACTGAGGTAGTATGCGTGAGATCTTGTAGAGTTCCTTCCCGTGGCGACGAGCCAATCGTGACGATGGCCGCGATGTTTGGCTCGTCGCGCTCAGTCACCGGAAATCCCTTAGGCTGACTGACTGCCATGCTGATGTCTCCGGAGAATCGGGACGTCGGCACTGGGGCATTACTTTCGTTGAACAATACCAGCCCGATTGAGCCAGCTACGATCACCACGATTAGCATTGCCGTCGCCGTAATAGCCGACGACTCCGTCGACATTCGGGTTTCCGGACCTCGTTCGGGCATTTGGCCTCGCCGTCTATCGCCGCCGCTCGGCTTCGTTCTTGAGATGGTCAAGCGCCGTTCCCGGGTTGCGTGCCGGCACCGGCCTAGTCGCCGAAGTTTCGATCACGGAGGTCACCCAACTCGATGTATGCGCAACGGAATTCATGGAGAGCGCCCCGCTGGGTCAGCGTGCTGCGAAGCACTACTATGAGTGCCGGCGCGTCACCGCAATTCTCAGGGCCATCCTTGTCGTTGTTATGTTCTCGCCGATCGTTCGAGCACTCAACGTAGCGAACCGTCGGGTTCGAGCGCAACGCCCATCGATGGCGGGTGAGGCGATCAGGTCGGAGATGGGTTAGTGACGTGCCAGATCCGTGCCGGACCGGCCGGGCGGAAGCCGGGAGTAGGTGGGACTTGCGGGGAAGCTGCGCCGAGAGCCGAGGTCCCGCCGCTTCCAGGTTGGGGCGACTAGAGAGATTGGTCCTGGAAGTGCGGGAGTCAGCGGAGTTGCCAGTGCCGGCAGTGCGTGACTAACTGATTGACTACCCGGACGAACAAGGTCAGACGGCCACGGACGCTGACGGACTGTTTGCCCAGGTGGGGGCGGTGTCGCCACTGGCCAAGATCGCTCGTTGGTTGCCTGGGGGTCAAGGGGTCGTGGGTTCGAATCCCGCCGTCCCGACAGCGTAAAAGGCCAGCTCAGGTGGCCTTTTTGATTGATCGTGATAGGTCAACTGATCCGGTTTAGACACTTGATTTTGCCCGTACGGGCGTACTGTTTACGGGTTTTTGCTGCTGAGCAGCCTTTTGATCTTCTGGCTGGTGGTTAGCGGACAGTTCTGGCGTGGCCGACTTCGAAGCTGTGTAGATCGAGCGAGACGCTGCTTGACCTGGCCTTATGCGTTCTCGCTGGGGGTGGCTCACGGCGGGACACGGCCCCTTTACCGGATGATCGGTTAGAATGTCCATTGTGGATGACCGCGACACATCTTCGACACGTACGCCCGTACGGTGATCTTTGGTCTACTACCGTCCCGTGTCGGGCGATGACATCTGCTTCCTCCGGAGGAGCCCTCGGCCAGACGATCAGCGGTGCGCCGAGGCATATGGGCCGCAGTCCTTGCGGCTCGTTACCCCCGTTACCCGATGCGTCGAGCTGCGCGCATCGTGGTCTATCGACACAGGCCCGGAGGGGTCACGGTGTCCCAAGTCCGGGACTCACGTCGAGCCTCATCACCGATCCGGCAAGCAGACCCGCGACTGAGTGTGCACCTGACCATCCATCCGTCTCGCAGTGCGAGCGGCACGTGATCCCTGGGTTTTGAATGGACGGCGAGGAGTTCGCTTTCCCGGTCATCCGGCGAGAATTAGGTGGGGCGCGGTACCGGTCGGGTTTCATGCTTGCGGTGATGACGGATTGGCATTATGCGCCGTACCTCGGTTTGTACGGGGGGTTGCAGCGCGGGCACGGTATAGCGGCGGCTCGGCTGCGTGATCGGCCGGAACACGCGTCGCTGGTTTACGCGTGCATCGGCCGGGAGACGCGGTGGGACTGGCAGGTCGACGATCGCTACACCTATCTGGCCAGGATGCTGCGCGACCTGCGTCTGGGCCCAGCGCCGGTGGTGGTCCAGCTTCGCACCTGCGCTGCCTCGCGGGATACCGCCGATGACGACAATCGGTTCGAGCTTGCCGCCGGCGTCTTGACGGCGCTGGCCGGTACCGGCGACCTACGGGCTCGGGAGGCGCGGCGCGACTACGTCCGCGCCGGGATCCGCTGGATCGAGGCGCTGGAGAGCCTCTGCTACGAATGGCCCGTCGGCTGGTGGGACGACCTATGGGAGATCGCTGCCGCACGTATCGCCGCCGAACACGCATCCCATGTGCTGCCGTGGGGCCAGCCGTGGCAGCGGTGGCGCGGCCGCGACCGGCGGCTCGATACGGTGCCCGGCGGCGCTGGCCGTGACCGCCCGCGAGCGCGAACCTGCCGCACCGACCTGGCTGCGGCCTCCGACGACGAACTCGTCGGTCACCTGCTCGTTCCGGGTGCCAGCCGCGGCAGCATCGCGGCGGTGCTGCGGCACATCGGCCGCCGCGGCCACCCGGTGCCGAGGCTGCTCGACGTCGTCGAACAGCTGGCACTGGGCCGGCCACCAGGCCTGTTCGGGGCCCTGCGCGCGCAGGGCCGGCTGGTCGTCCCACTGGCCCGGGCCTGGGCCGCGGATCCCGACCGCCCGTTGTTCCTCGACGCCCCACACCTGCTTGCTGAGCACGGCGATGGTCGGGACATCCCGGTACTGCTCGCCGCGCTCGACCGGCCGCCGACAGGTGGTGCGGCTAAGCCCGGATCCCCCGATGCTGTTGCTGTGGGGATTCCGACTGTCTCGCGGTGATGATTGTCGATAGA
>JBDZVC010000209.1:0-7511 GCA_040255475.1 Phyllobacteriaceae bacterium
AGGCGGTCAAGTTCGGCGATTCGGACAAGATGCGCATCGGCGACTGGGTGATGGCAATCGGCAACCCGTTCGGTCTCGGCGGCACGGTGACGCTCGGCATCGTCTCGGCGCGCAACCGCGACATCAATTCCGGGCCCTATGATGACTATATCCAGACCGATGCGGCCATCAATCGCGGCAATTCCGGCGGACCGCTGTTCAACATGAACGGCGAGGTGATCGGCATCAATACGGCCATCATCTCTCCGTCCGGCGGCTCGATCGGCATCGGCTTCTCCATCCCTTCGCAGCTTGCCGCGTCGGTGGTGCAGCAACTCGCCGAATATGGCGAGACGCGGCGCGGGTGGCTTGGCGTGCGCATCCAGCCGGTAACCGACGAGGTCGCCGAGAGCCTCAGTCTACCGTCCGCCAACGGCGCGCTGGTTTCGGGCGTCATCAAGGGCGGGCCGGTCGATCATGGCGAGATCCTGCCCGGAGACGTGATCGTCAAGTTCGACGGGCACGATATCAAGGCGATGCATGAATTGCCGCGTGTCGTGGCCGAAAGCCCTGTCGGCAAGGACGTCGAGATCGTCGTTCTTCGCAAGGGCAAGGAGCAGACCGTACACGTCAAGCTTGGCAGGCTGGAGGACGGCGACAAGCTTGCCAGTGCCGAGGAAAGCCAGTCCAAGAAACCCGCCTCTGGTGAAGCGAACAAGCCGGCACCTTCCAATACCGTGCTCGGCATGTCGCTCGGCGAACTCGACGATGCGACGCGGGGGAAATTCAAGATTGCCGCCGACGTTGCAGGCGTGGTCGTCACCGATGTCGAGCCGGATTCCGTTGCGGCAGAGAAGGGTATCGCAACCGGCGACGTAATCACCGAGATCACGCAGCAGACGGTTTCAAAGCCGAAAGACGTATCGGACCGGATCGCGGCACTGAAGAGCCAGGGGCGGAAGGCCGCGCTGCTGATGCTTGCATCGAAGAGCGGCGAACTGCGCTTCGTGACGGTGCGGATCGACGGGTAACGAAACCGGCCCCTATGGCCGTCGTGCCTGCCAGTCCGCACGTGACAGCCGATAGGTGGCGTGGCGGCGCAGATGCGCGTGGTCATCACCGATCGTCGGATGGTCGAAATCCGACGCCGGATCGGCCTTCATGCCGATGCGCTCCATGACAGCGGTGGAACGCCGGTTGGTGGCGACCGCAAAAGAGACGATCTCGTCCAGGTCGAGCGTTTCGAACCCGAAGGCAAGCCATGCTTCGGCCGCCTCCGTCGCATAGCCCTTGCCCCAGAATTCCAGCGCCAGCCGCCAGCCGATCTCGATCGTGCCCTCGGGAAACATCGGCAGGTCTCTCGGTCGGCTCAGCCCGGCAAAACCGGCACATCGGCCGGTCTGGATGACCTCGATCACGGCAAAGCCGAAGCCGTCGCTGTCGATAGCGGCCTGCAATTCGTCCATTTTGGCATCCGCCTGCGCGCGGTCGCGGCGAAACGGAAAGAACTCCATCACCACCGGATCGGAGTTGATGCGGTGGAAGAGACCGCGGTCTCGCTCCTCCCAGTTGCGCAACAGGAGGCGCGGAGTCCTGAAGGGCTTCATCGAACGAATTCCGGCCGCTTGTAACCCTGGATGTAGAGGAGGGCGGTGAGGTCGCCATGATCGATGCGGATGCGGGCCTCAGCGGCCACCGAAGGCTTGGCATGCAGGGCGACGCCCGCCCCGGCCAGGCGGATCATGTCGAGATCGTTGGCGCCGTCGCCGACAGCCATCGCGTCAGCCGGCGTCAGGCCGAGCCGCGCGGCTGTCTTCAAGAGCGCGTCCGCCTTCGCCTGACGGCCGAGGATCGGTTCGGCGACCTTGCCGGTGAGCCTGCCGTCTTCTTCCAGCAGCCGATTGGCGATGTTTTCGTCAAAGCCGAGGCGGGCGGCAACCGGGCCGGTGAAGGCGGTAAAGCCGCCTGAGACCAGAGCGGTATGGGCGCCGTTCTTTCTCATTGTCGCGATCAACTCGCGACCGCCGGCGGCAAGCGTTATGCGTTCGCCGAGCACCTTCGAGATGACCGAAACCGGCAGGCCCTTCAGCAGCAGGACACGCTCGCGCAACGCGGGTTCAAAGGCGATCTCGCCGTTCATGGCGCGTCGGGTGATGGCGGCGATATGGTCCTTCATGCCGATCTCGTCGGCAAGCTCGTCGATACACTCCTGATCGATCATGGTGGAGTCCATGTCGGCGATCAGGATCTTCTTGCGCCTCCCCTCGGCGGGTAGAACGACGACATCGACAGGGTGCGCGGCAAGCGCCTCGCGCAGGCGAAGCTCGGCGATCGCTGCATCCGCACCCTCCGGCAAGGCAAACTCGCACGCGGTTGCTTCCGCGAGCCAGGTAATCGCGCTTGCGCCTACAGCCTCCATTGCCATAGTGCCGATCGCGGGCGTCAACCGAGTGAGGCTGGCGATGAGGGTGACGATGAAGGGCATGGGATTATCACGTTGATCGGAAAGGCGATCCTGATAGCCGGGCCGACCGCAAGCGGCAAGTCCGCGCTGGCGCTGGAGATGGCGAGGCAGCACCACGGCGTCGTCGTCAATGCCGATTCCATGCAGGTCTATTCCGTGCTTCGCCTCCTGACCGCGCGGCCCGACGAAGCGCAAATGCGCATGGCGCCGCATCTCCTCTACGGTCATGTCCACCCGCGCGAAAATTATTCGACGGGACAATGGCTGCGCGGTGTGCGGAAGCTTGCCGAGGCAGGAGCGTTCCGCGATCGCATTCCCGTCTTTGTCGGTGGAACCGGGCTTTATTTCCGGGCCCTGCTCGGCGGCCTCGCGCCGATGCCGAATATCCCGCCGGATGTTTCGCAACGGTGGCGCAAGGCGCTTGCAGAACAGGGCTCTAGGGCGCTCCACCGCATACTCCAGAAGGAAGACCCGGACGCTGCGCTGAAACTCGAGCCGGCGGACGGGCAGCGCATTGTGCGCGCGCTGGAAGTGCTGGAAGTCTCCGGCCGGTCGATCCTCGCCTGGCAGGCCGAAGCACCCAGGTCGGTGATCGATCCGGAGAGTGCCGAACTGATCCTTCTGGATCCGGAGAGGAAGCTCCTGGTAGAGCGGATCGAGCGTCGCTTCGACGACATGATGGCGGAAGGCGCGTTAGCGGAAGTCGAAACGCTCCTTTCGTTCGGCCTCGATCCTTCTCTGCCGGCCATGAAGGCCATCGGCGTGCGCGAAATCGCCGCAGCGATCGACGGCCGGCTTTCGATCGAAGAGGCGATCGCGCGTGCAAAGACCGCGACGAGGCAATACGCCAAGCGGCAGGGAACTTGGTTCCGCCACCAGATGGGCGCGGAATGGCAGCGACGCCCGGCCTGACTACGCGATCCTGCCCCCTGCCTGCGCGTCTTGTGGTGAACGTCCTTCCCCTTGCATTCGCGGAATGGTTGTGGAAGTTAACCTCACGTAAGCCCCTTTGGCATAAGCTGTGGGTGGCATCGGCGTGGGAAAGATATGCGCTTCCACAAATCGGAAACGGCGTTCTTCGTGTTCGTTGCCCTCGTGCTCATCGCCGGGGGGATTATCCTGCATGCCTACGGCGTGCTGCGGGCGAGCCCCGATTCGTTCTATGCTGCCGAAAGCCTTGCCCGCGTCGCCTATTTGAGCAAGCTTCTCTTTGCGACCGGCGTTCTGCTTTCAACGGCGCTCTTCTTCGGCATGTTCTTCATCTACCCGCTTATCCGCATCCAGGTGCGCGAGGAGGGAAAGCTTCGCGCCATGACGGCCTCGCTCAGCGCGCGCTCCGAAACGCTGGAACATGCCGCTCTGACGGACGGGCTGACGGGTACTCAGAACCGGCGCTATTTCGACGATGCGCTGCGCGAATATCTCGACGAGTTCCGTCGCATCGGCAAGCCGGTCGGCCTGATGATCCTGGATCTCGACCATTTTAAGCAGGTGAACGACAATCACGGGCACGATGTCGGTGACGAGGTGCTGCGCGAAGTCGCCTCCTGCCTCAAGGACATGACGCGCTATCACGATGTGGTGGCGCGGCTGGGCGGCGAGGAGTTCGCGGTGGTTGCGCCGAATATGAACGACGAGCAGTTGATGAAGTTCGCCGAGCGTATCCGCAAGGCGATCTCCAATCTGGCCGTCGTGAGCGGCAATGTCCGGCTCAAGGTCACGTCGAGCGTCGGTGTCGCCGTGTGGAACGGTCGCGAATCCGCGGAAGATTTCTATCGCCGCGCCGACAAGATGCTTTACGAAGCCAAACGCCTCGGCCGCAATCGGGTTTGCGCGTAGCCTGCGTTTGTGTCGGCTATGACCGGTTCGAGCGCCGCCAGAGCGTATCGGTTGAACGCCTGCCGTAGTTGAAGTCCGAGGGCTCGTCCGGAACCTGGAAAGCCGGCTTCCTGTATTCGGGATCGCCGGCCTGCGCCTGCTGCGGTACGAATTCGCCATCCACCGGCGTTGGTTGCCGTTGTCCCGTCACGTTGCGCAGCTTGCCGACGATGGCCGCGAGGTCCACTTCGTCGTCGGGTGAGGCGGCGTCCGCCGTCGTTTCTTCCTTGTACGTCCCCGGGATGCGTGCAGCGTCGAGGCGTTCGAACTTCATGCGCATCGTCGTCGCCACGCCTTCGCCGAAGGCGATGGCCTCTCGCTGGCCCATCGAGGAAAGGAAGGAAAGCGCCGATTGCGAGGAATCGGCAATCGCCGAACGAATGATTTCCTGGTCGCGCTCATTGGCCAGCCGCATCGCAAACACTGTCGAGCATTGCGAAAGGATGGTGGAGTCGAGCTCGCCCGGCCGCTGCGTCACGATGCCGAGATAGCAGCCATATTTGCGGCCTTCCTTGGCAATGCGTGAGAGCGCGTGGCGTGTCGGCGCAAAGCCGAGCTTGGGATCGGAGGGCATATAGCGGTGCGCTTCCTCGCAAAGCACCAGCAATTTCAGCTTGCCCGCGCTCCACAGGGTGAGGTCGAAGGCAAGGCGCGCGAGCACCGAGCAGACGGCGTTGACGACCTCGGAGGGCATGCCGGCCATCTCGAAGCAGGTCACCGGGCGGCCTTCCTGTGGTACGCGGAAGATACGGCCTATCGTAGTGTGGATCGTGTCCTCGATGAGATGCGAATTGAACATGAAGCGGTAGCGCGGGTCGTTGATGGCCGCTTCCAGCCGCGTGCGCAGCGCCCGGTAGAAAGGGCGTTCCAGCTTGCTGTCCAGCAGGCCCATGCGTTCGTCGATCAGCCGGAGGAGATCCGTGATCCGATAGGGCACTGGCGTGTCGGCGGTGATGGAGGAATCACCGCCCCGGCGTACCGAGATATGCGCGCCGCCGCTGCGGTAATTCAGCTTCGCCACCGGCACGATATCGCGCAGGAGATCGACTTCTTCCGGCACGGGCTCACGCCCGCGATAGAGCACTTCCACCAGTTCCTCGAGGCGGAACAGCCAGAAGGGGAGATCAAGGCTCGACGTATCGATCCGGATGGCCTTGTCGCCGAAGCATTGGGCGAATTCATTATGCGGATCCATGATGAGGATACGCAGATCGGGGCGGATTTCGATCGTCTTGTGCAGCAGAAGCGAGACAGCCGTCGATTTGCCGACACCCGTCGTGCCGACCACGGCGAAATGGCGGTCGAGCGTCGAATTGATCGATATGCGGGCCTGGATGGTCTCGTCCTGTGACAGATTGCCGATGGTGACCGAATCGCTGCCGGAGACGTCATAGACCGCGTGGAGGTCTTTGGCGCGAATGCGGTGGGCCATGGCGCCGATATGCGGATAGACGGTGACGCCGCGGTCGAATGTCGACGTACCGGTGGCAGGATCGTCGCGGACTTCGCCGATCAGTTCGACATTCACCTCGATGCGGTTCTGTCCGTCGTCCTCCCAGGTGCGGTCCGACTTGTCGATGGCGTAGACCAGACCGACGGTGCGTATCTCGCCGAGATTGATGGAAATGAGCTTGCCCACCGTCCAGAGCGCCGTGATCGTGCCGTCTTCGGCGTCGGCGTATGCAGCAAGCATGGCGCGAGAACCGTCGCACTGGATAACGCGCCCGAGGATGCGCTTGTCGTTCTGCGAGCGGTCGCGCCGCTCCTGGCTTGTGGCTTCGCCCTCGATGCGTTTCTCATCCACGAACATGCGCCCCTTGTCCTCTCATCGCGGTCTGGACGGCTAACCCTAGCGGATCGGGGTTAAAGCGACGTGCGGTTAGATGGTTGAGCAGCAGTTAAGGGAAAATGTCGAATTGGATATATTCACTGACATGTATGCCACGATCCTTGCCGGAGCTGCTGTCATGCTCAATAGCGTAGGAAAGATCGTTGACAGCAGCCGGCATCGGCCCTTATGGTTCGCGCCCATGAGAACGACCCTCATTCTCGTACGCAGGCGCATGGGCAAGGCGGTGTAACCGCCGGGCGACAGCCACTCATGCGCAGAAACAGGCTCCTCCGGGGGCCTTTTTTATTGCCCGCAACAGGACTAAACGCAAAAAGCCCGTGAGAATTCACGGAAGATACGGGACCGATCCGATGAACAAAGAACATACCGAAACCGGCCGGCGCGAGATGACGGGGGCCGAAATGGTGGTGCAGGCGCTGCGCGACAACGGCGTCAAGCACCTTTTCGGTTATCCGGGCGGGGCGGTCCTGCCGATCTATGACGAACTTTTCCAGCAGGACGACGTCCAGCATATCCTCGTCCGCCACGAGCAGGGGGCGGGTCATGCGGCGGAAGGTTACGCCCGCTCGACCGGCAAAGCGGGTGTGATGCTGGTCACATCCGGCCCCGGCGCGACCAATGCCGTGACCGCGTTGCAGGATGCGTTGATGGATTCGATCCCGCTGGTCTGCATCACCGGGCAGGTGCCGACCGCGCTCATTGGCTCTGACGCTTTCCAGGAGTGCGATACGGTCGGCATCACGCGGCCCTGCACCAAGCATAATTGGCTGGTGAAGGATGTGAACGATCTCGCCGGTGTCCTTCACGAGGCTTTCGTCGTCGCCACCACGGGCCGTCCCGGGCCGGTCGTCGTCGACGTGCCGAAGGATGTCCAGTTCGCGACCGGCACCTATACGCCGCCGCAGACCGCGCCGCGCGTCTCCTATCACCCCCAGGTCGATGGCGACATGGAAGCGATCAAGGCCGCGGTCGAACTGATGGCTGAGGCCAGGCGACCGATCATCTATAGCGGCGGCGGCGTCATCAATTCCGGCACCGAGGCATGCCAGCTCCTGCGCGAACTGGTTGAACTCACCGGGTTTCCCATCACCTCGACGCTGATGGGGCTCGGTGCCTATCCCGCGAGCGGCAAGAACTGGCTCGGCATGCTCGGCATGCATGGCGCCTACGAAGCCAACATGGCCATGCACGATTGCGACGTGATGCTGTGCATCGGCGCGCGCTTCGATGACCGCATCACCGGCCGGATCGATGCCTTCTCGCCCCATTCGCGCAAGATCCATATCGATATCGACCCGTCCTCGATCAACAAGAACGTCCATGTCGACGTGCCGATCA
>JBDZVC010000677.1:0-1520 GCA_040255475.1 Phyllobacteriaceae bacterium
ATCCATATCGGCAAGATCGAGAAGAAGGGCCGCGAGAACCGCCGCTTCCGCATCCGTTTCGGTCACGCACCGGCATAAGATCGTTTGGATTTTCGGTGCGATCGCTCTACCTAGAGCGCCAACGTTTCGCATCGAGAGGATCGCAAATGTCCGACCAGAACCGCTTCTTCGTCACGCCGGACTGGCTACAGGAGCGGCTCGGACAGCCGGGGCTCAAGATCGTGGACGGCTCCTGGTATCTGCCAGCGCAGAAGCGCGACGCGCGGGCGGAATACGACAGTGGTCATATCCCGGGCGCCGTCTTCTTCGATCAGGACAAGGTGGTCGATCCGGATTCCAGCCTGCCGCACACGCTTCCATCGCCGGATGTCTTCGCGCGCTTTGCCGGTTCGATGGGCATCGCTGCCGGCGACACGATCGTCGTCTATGACGGGCCGGGCGTCTTCACCGCACCGCGCGTGTGGTGGATGTTCCGGGTCATGGGCGCCAGGAACGTCTTCATCCTCGAAGGCGGTGGCGACGGCTGGAAGGCCGCCGGACGGCCGGTGACCGACGAACCGACCAAAATCGCACCGAATGTCTTCGACGCCGATTTCGATGCATCCCGTGTCGCTTCACTCGACGACATGCGTGAGATCGTCGAGACCGGATCGGTGGAGATCGCCGATGCACGGCCGGGCGGGCGCTTCACCGGCGCCGATCCCGAGCCACGCGCCGGCATGCGAAGCGGCCATATGCCGGGTGCGCACAGCATGCCGGCGCTGTCGCTGGCGAAGGACGGCAAGCTGTTGCCGCCGGACGCACTGAGGGAGAAATTCGAGGCCGCCGGGGTCGATCTGTCGAGGCCGGTCGTCACTTCCTGCGGTTCCGGCGTGACTGCGGCCGTGCTGACGCTGGCGCTCGAAACGCTCGGCCACAAGGAAAACCGGCTCTATGACGGGTCGTGGTCGGAGTGGGGAGGGCGCGACGATACGCCGGTCGAAACCGGAAGCGAATAGAAATGGCCAGCCGGGCAAAGCCGGCCGTCATCAAGGCGCGGATAACCCATCTCGAGATGGGCTCCATGCCATCTCACCGGGTGCCGATACCCATCGGCCCGCGCCTCGCGCTCATGCAGGTGCGCAACATGCCGCTTGCCTTCTACCGCTATCTTTACGAGCAGGTGGGCCGGCCGCATCACTGGTCGCTACGCCGTACGCTAGGTGACGAGGCGCTTGCCGCGGCGATCCATGCCCCGACCACCGAAATTGCCGTCCTTTATGTCGACGGCTCACCGGCCGGCTTTCACGAATTGGACCTTGCGCAACTGCCGGGAAAGGTCGAGATCGTCTATTTCGGCCTGACGCAGGATTTCCAGGGCAGGGGCCTCGCACGCTTCTTCCTTTCGGAGACGATCTTCGCCGCCTGGGCGCATGACCCCGAAGCGGTAGCCATCCACACCAACACGCTCGACAGTCCGCTGGCATTGCGGCTCTATCAGAAGATGGGCTTTTCGCCCGTCGGCTGGTCGGAGGAAGAGG
>JBDZVC010000210.1:0-7500 GCA_040255475.1 Phyllobacteriaceae bacterium
AGGGGACGTTCACATAGATGATCGGAATCTGGACGTCGGGCTCCGCCTCCTTCGGGATCGACTGGTAGGCAAGCGCGCCCGCGACGATGAAGAAGAACAGGATGGAAAGCGTCAGCCGCGCATTCCGTATAGCAAGGCCTACGATATCCATGCGCTATTCGGTCCCGACGACTTCGGCGGTGAGCTTCTTGATGGTCGCTTCGTCCGCCTGGACTGCGTTGACCTTCTCGCCCTCCTTCACGAGGTCCTGGCCCGCGACGATGACACGCGCATCCTTCGGGATGCCGCCCAGCGCCAGCGCGTGCGGCATGTCGTCGACGATATCGATCGGATAGAAGGAGACGACGCCGTCCGGGCCGACCGCGCGGATGCCGAGGTCGCCCTTGGCGCTCAGGGTCACGACCGAACGCGGCAAGATGGTCGTGCTGACCGGCTCGGCCCGCAAAGTCACCTCGGCGGTCATGCCGGCCGGGATCTTGAAATCAGGATTGGAGATGGCGACCTCGACGCGGAAGGTGCGCGTCGCCGTGGCCGCCTCGCGGCTGATATAGCGGATCGTACCCTTCACCTGGCGACCGTCGATCAGCCTTATGTCGGCTTCATCGCCAAGCCTCACATGATCGAGGTCGCGCTCGCTCACCTCGCCGGCCGCGATGACGGGATCGAGCGCAAGGATCGTCGCCACCTCGGCGCCGACCTGCACCGAACTGCCCTTCTCGACCGGCACCCTGTCGATCAGCCCATCGAAAGGCGCGTGCACTTCGGTCTTGTTTTCCTCGGCCCTCGCCGCCTCAAGCTGCGAACGCGCGGTAGAGAGCGCTGAGCGGGCGCTGTCGAGCGTCAGCTTGGCCATGTTGCCCGTCTTAGACAACCGTTCGGCGGCTTCCATCTCGGCCTCGCGCTGCGACACGACCTGCTTTGCCATATCGACGGCGGCGATCTTGTCGGCGTTGTCGAGGGAAAGGATCAGGTCGCCCTCCTTCACGCGCTGCCCTTCCTTGACCGGAAGCGTGGTGATGACGCCCGCGGCGCGCGTGCCGAGCACCGCGCGCTTGTCCGCCTCGGTATGGCCGGCGATGCGGATGGCGCGGGCATGCATCTCCCTCGGCGCGTCGATGACGCCGATCGTGCGGACCGGAGCCGGCGCTTCCGCCGCCTCGGGCGTCTTCGCCGCATCTTCCTGCCTCGCGCTGCCGACCGAAGCCATCTCGCCGGTCAGCACCCATGCCGCCGCGATCGCAAACACGACGAAGGCCGCCAGCTTGTGGAAGGTTATCTTTGGCATGAATGGTTTCCGTGTGCGATCCGTCCCGATCAAACGGCAGGCGGCGGATATGGGTGGCCCGGGCAGGGCGTTCAATGCTCTCAGCGCTCAAATCGCCGGGGCGGGCCTCATACTCCAAAGCCTGGTTTCAAGAAAGACGCCGGCACGACACTCCTGCCATGCTACAGCCAGTCCCTGTTTCGTATTCTATCGGCGGGTCGCCCACTCCTTCGAGGTACCCCCAACCGCCTCGGCAAAGACACTGGTCATAGCTTCTCCGGATTGATCGTCCCCGGACGCGAAGCCCATTGTCTGTCGCCAGCCGATGCGGCTACCTTAGCGGTATCCGACCTTCGGACAGATTGACAAATTCTGTCATTTTGTCAACTCTGATAAAAAGCGGGATTGGAAATTGAACGAAATTCTGGAGTTCGTCGGCGATCGCAAGCGCGCCCGGATAATGGAAGCGGCGCTGAAACTGGCGCTCGCCTACGGCTATTCGCGCACGACGATGGACGATATCGCGCGTGCCGCCGAAATGTCCCGCCCGGCGCTCTATCTGCTTTTCAAGAACAAGACCGAAATCTATCGCGAGATCGCCGCGCTCACCATGCAAGGCTGCATCGAAACGACGCGCAGGGCGCTGATGGCGGGCGGAAGCTTTCGCGAGAAGCTCGAACGGGCGATCAACGAGGCGATGTTCGAGTGTTTGCGCCCTTTCACCGAATCGCCGCACGGCGTCGAACTCCTCGACCTGAAAAACAGCCTCGCGGCCGATCTGGTCGAGAACTTTCGCTGCAAGACCTGCGCCCTCTTCGCGCAAACCGTTCGCGAGGAAGCGGAAGCGAACGGGATCGCTCTCGCAGCTTGCGGCCTTTCGCCGGAAAAGATCGCCGCCATGCTGATGGACGCGCTGGAGGGCTTGCGATTGCGGCTCCCCGATGTCGCCGCAAGGCAGGAAGCCGCCACCACGCTGGTCAAGATCGTCTCCCGCGCACTGAGGGCCTAGAAGCCGGCTCCTACGCCGCTGTCCAGCCGCCATCGACCGAGATAGTCGTTCCGGTCACCTGCGCCGCGGCGTCCGAGCAGAGATAGAGCACCGCACCGGCGATCTGCTCCACGGTCGCGAATTGCTTGGACGGCTGCTTTTCGAGGATGATGTCGCGCACCACCGCCTCGCGGTCCATGCCCGGATGCTCCTTCATCCGGTCCGTGATCTGGATTTCCACCAGCGGCGTGTGGACAAAGCCGGGGCAGACTGCGTTTGAGGTGACGCCGCTGCCGGCCATCTCCAACGCCACCGTCTTGGTGAACCCGACGACGCCGTGCTTGGCCGCCACATAGGCGCTCTTGTTGGGCGAGGCGCGCAGCCCGTGCGCGGAGGCGATGTTGACGATCCGCCCCCAGCCGGCCTTCTTCATCAGCGGCACCGCGACCGCCGTTGTGTGGAAGGCTGAGGAAAGATTGATCGCGATGATCGCGTCCCATTTCTCGATGGGGAAACTCTCCACCGGCGAGACATGCTGGATGCCGGCATTGTTGACGAGGATATCGACCGAGCCGAACCGCTTCGCCGCCTGTGCAACGAGATTCCGGCACTCAGCCGGCTTCGACATGTCGGCCTTGATGTAGACGCATTCCACCGAATGTTTCTTCGCAAGCTCGGCGGCGAGCTTGTGGTCCGCTTCGCTATCGGTGAAGGAATTGAGCACGACGTTGCAGCCGCTGCCGGCCAACGCCTCGGCGGTTGCCAGACCGATGCCGGAATTGGAGCCCGTGACGATGGCGGTCTTTCTGGAACTCATGGCGCGATCCTTCCGTGGCACGAAATTTTGCATTGCAGCAGGACCGAATAGGCCCGTCGTCACGGCCCCGTCAACATGGCATCCTATGCGGGTGCGACGCCGCGAGAGTTGACAGAAGGCACGCCCTGCGTCACGTCAAACCCGGCTGCAGCTTTGCGAAGGCATCCTGCGGGGATGCCGGAAACCTGGAACCCGAAATGACAGCCTATCTCGCTTCTCCCCTTCCGCGCCGGACCTCCGTCGCCGTCGATGTCGGCGGCGTCATGGTCGGCGGCGATGCGCCGGTCGTCGTCCAGTCGATGACCAATACCGATACGGCCGACGTCGATTCCACCGTCGCGCAGGTGGCCGCGCTCCATCGCGCGGGCTCCGAACTGGTGCGCATCACAGTCGACCGGCCGGAGAGCGCCGACGCTGTGCCGCGCATCCGCGACCGTCTGGCGAGGCTCGGCATAAACGTGCCGCTCATCGGCGACTTCCACTATATCGGCCACAAGCTCCTCGCCGATTATCCGGCCTGTGCAGAGGCGCTCGCCAAATACCGCATCAATCCGGGCAATGTCGGCTTCCGCGAGAAGCGCGACCGCCAGTTCGGCGCTATCGTCGAGACCGCGATCCGCTACCAGAAGCCGGTGAGGATCGGCGTCAACTGGGGCTCGCTCGACCAGGAACTCCTGACGCGCCTCATGGACGAGAACCAGAAGAAGGGTTCGCCGCTCACCGCGCAGGAAGTGACGCGCGAGGCGATCGTGCAATCGGCGCTGCTCTCAGCCGAGCTTGCCGAGGAGATCGGCCTTGGTCGCGACAGGATCATCCTCTCGGCCAAGGTCAGCCAGGTGCAGGACCTGATCGCGGTCTACGCCGAACTCGCCCGGCGCTCCGACCATGCGCTGCATCTCGGCCTCACCGAAGCCGGCATGGGCTCGAAGGGCATCGTCGCCTCCTCCGCCGCCATGGGCATTCTCCTGCAGCAGGGGATCGGCGACACGATCCGCATTTCGCTCACGCCCGAGCCCGGCGGCGACCGCACGCGCGAGGTGCAGGTGGCGCAGGAACTCCTCCAGACCATGGGCTTCCGCCAGTTCGTGCCGGTCGTCGCGGCCTGCCCCGGCTGCGGCCGCACCACCTCGACCGTCTTCCAGGAACTGGCGAAGAAGATCGAGGACGATCTCAGGGTCAACATGCCGGTATGGCGCGAGCGCTATCCGGGCGTGGAGGAACTGAAGGTCGCGGTGATGGGCTGCATCGTCAACGGCCCCGGTGAATCCAAGCATGCCGATATCGGCATCTCGCTTCCCGGCACCGGCGAGACCCCTTCCGCACCCGTCTTCATCGACGGCCGCAAGGCGGCGACGCTGCGCGGCCCCGGCATCGCCGAGGAATTCCAGAAAATGGTGGCCGACTATGTCGAACAGCGGTTCGGGCATGGCCGCACCGAGGCGGCGGAGTAAGCTCCGCAAAGCTGCAGGGATCATAGCCTGTGCGCTTATCCTTCTGGCGCCGGCAAACATCGCGCGCGCAGGTTCGGAAACGCCGAAGAAACCGGCGGACAATGGCATCGATCGCGTCTGCACGTTGATCGCGGCGCAGGCAGACCTGCATACCCTTCCGCGCGACTTTCTGGCGCGACTGATCTGGAAGGAAAGCCGTTTCGACGCCGATGCCGTCAGCCCCGCAGGCGCGGAAGGCATCGCCCAGTTCATGCCGGGCACAGCGAAGCTGCGCGGCCTGGCCGATTCCTTCGATATCGGCCAGGCGATCCCCGCTTCCGCCGCCTATCTCGCCGACCTGAGGAGCTCTTTCGGCAATCTCGGCCTCGCGGCCGCCGCCTATAATGCCGGCGAAAACCGCGTTTCGCGCTGGCTAGCCTCGGGCGGCTTCCTGCCGATCGAGACGGAAGACTACGTCCTCGACATTCTGGGCGAGGCGGTCGACAATTTCACCGATCGCTCCCATAGAGCGACGATCCGGCCGCTGGAGCCGGGGAAAGGCTTCGATCAGGCCTGCCGCGACCTGCCGGTGGTGATGGCCACGATCGTGCCGATGTCGTCCATCAATGTGAAGCCGTGGGGCATCCAGGTCGCCGGCAATTTCCGCCGCTCCGCCGCCATCCGGCACTGGCAGCGCGTCCGCGACCGCTTCCCGAAGCTTCTGGCCGGCTATGATCCCGTCGTCAGCCGCGTGCGCACCCCGATCGGGAGGCGCGGTATCTACGCCGTCCGTATCGGCGCGGACGACCGCAAGACGGCCGACGGCATTTGCACCAAACTGCAAAGCGTCGGCGGCGCCTGCGTGGTCATGAGGAACCGGTAGGCGGCTCAGCTTCGCCGCTCGGCGACGAACCGTGCGGCGGCGCGCAACGTCTCCGCTGCTTCGCCATAGGGTTCGAGCAGATCGTTCGCCTGCGCGACCAACCCGGCAAGCTGCTTCCGCGTCCAGTCCACGCCATGGAGCGCGGCGAGCGTCGCCTTACCCCTTCCCGCATCCTTGCCCGTGGCCTTGCCCATCGTTTTCGCGTCGGATGTCAGGTCGAGCAGATCGTCGGCAAGCTGGAAGGCAAGCCCGATCGCCGAGCCGAAGCTCGAAAGCCGCTCGCGGTCCTCGGCCGAAGCGCCGGCGACGATCGCGCCCGATTCCGCCGCGAAGCGGATTAGCGCACCGGTCTTCATCGCCTGCAGCGTGACAATGCCTTCCTCGTCCGGCGTATGCCGCTCGGCTTCGAGATCGAGCGCCTGCCCGCCCGCCATGCCACCGGCGCCGGAAGCCGCGGCAAGGGCGGCGATCAGCGCTACCTTGCGCCCCGCCGGCAACTCCGTTCCGTCATCCGCGAGGATACCAAAAGCATCGGTCAACAGGCTGTCGCCGGCAAGGATAGCGGTCGCCTCGTCGAAGGCCTTGTGGACCGTCGGCAGGCCGCGCCTCAGGTCGTCGTCGTCCATCGCCGGCAGATCGTCATGGACCAGCGAATAGCAATGGACGCATTCGAGCGCCGCGGCGACCCTGAGCGCCGCCTCTCCCTCCGCCGAGAACAGTGCCGCGCTTTCCACGACCAGAAAAGGCCTCAGCCTTTTGCCGCCATTGAGCGCGCCGTGCCGGATCGCCTGCATCAGGCGCGGCGGCCGCACGATCTCGCCGTTGCGTGTCCGCCCGTCCAGAAGCCGCTCCATGAGCGCCTCCACCTCGGCCGCGCGGCCCGAAAGCACCAATTCGAACGGGGTATCGGAATTCGTCTTCATGGGGCGAGCGATGGCTGCAATTGTCGGCGCGGTCAAGGGAGAGCCACCGGCCAGCCGTTGCGCGTCCCGCGATTGGCCTTTATGTCGAATGCGGGAGCACCGGGAATTCCACCGAGCCAATCGAAGCGGGAAGCAGAGCCGGGCATGGCAGCCTATCGGATAGGAACGCGCCGCCGGCGAGGGCAGGCCCACGGGGGGCGAGCATCGAGCGGCCTGCGAAAATGGCTGCGGCGGCTCGTGATCGTGGTGATCTGCGTGGCGGCGATCCCCGCCTTCCTGACTTTCGTTTATGCGATCCCTTCCGTCCATCCGATCTCGACGCTGATGCTGAAGGACCTGCTGACCGGCAAGAGCTACGACCGGCAATGGGTGTCGCTCGATGCCATCTCGCCGCATCTTGCCTATGCCGTCGTGATGTCCGAGGACGGGCAGTTCTGCCGGCATGACGGTATCGACTGGGGCGAACTGAACGCCGTTATCGACGACGCACTCGCCGGCGAGGAGACGCGCGGCGCCTCCACGATCACCATGCAGGCCGTGAAGAACCTCTTCCTGTGGCAGGGACGATCCTTCGTCCGCAAGGCGCTGGAAGCACCGCTGGCGCTCTATTTCGACGCCATCCTCTCCAAGCGGCGCATCATGGAGATCTATCTCAACATCGTCGAATGGGGACCGGGCATCTACGGCGCGGAAGCCGCGTCGCAGTATCATTTCAAGATCCCTGCCAGCAAGCTGACCGCCCGGCAGGGGGCGCTTCTCGCGGTCACGCTTCCCAATCCGCTCCACCGGCATCCCGCCCATCCCGATCTCGGACTGCGCCGTCTCGCCTCCCTCATACTGAGAAGAACCGCCCGCTCCGGCGACTACGTCAAATGCCTGCAATGAGCCGCCGCCGGCTGAGCACTTTTTTCGTCCCGGATACTGGCCAAAACGACGGCGGCCGTGTATAGGCACGCGACTTTCATTTTAAGGCCACGCTTCCGGCGTCCTTCGGCAAGGGCGCGGGCGGGGCTTTTACGACAAGCGGAGAGCACGATGGCCGTACCAAAACGAAAGACTTCCCCGTCGAGGCGCGGCATGCGCCGCTCGGCGGACGCGCTCAAGGCGCCGACCTATGTCGAGGACAAGAATTCGGGCGAAATGCGCCGCCCGCACCATATCGACCTGAAGACCGGCATGTATCGCGGTCGTCAGG
>JBDZVC010000001.1:0-3191 GCA_040255475.1 Phyllobacteriaceae bacterium
GGCTCAGCATTGCCCGCAATACCGGAATCCGTGCGAGTCGGGGTGAAATCATCGCTTTCACTGATGACGACGTGGAGCTTCATCCGGGCTGGACGGTCGAAATCGGCCGTGCTTTCGCCGACCAGAGCATCGATGCACTGACCGGTCTCGTCCTGCCGGCCCGGCTGGACACGCCCGCACAACGCATCTTCCAGCTCGATAAGGGCGGTTTCGGCTCGACATTCATACCCCTGCGCTTCGACAATCGCTTCTTCGCCGAGACGCGACCGCACGGGGCTCATGTCTGGAAAATGGGCGCCGGCGCCAACATGGCCTTCCGGCGCAGCCTGTTCGAGCGCGTCGGCCTGTTCGACGAACGCCTCGGCGCCGGTGCGGCCGGATGTTCGGAGGATTCCGAGCTCTGGTATAGGATGCTGGCCGATGGCGGCGTTTGCCTTTACGAGCCGCGCGCCGTGGTTTTCCATCACCACCGCAGAGACCTGGTCGGGCTGAGAGCGCAGATTAGGTCCTATATGAAAGGCCATGTCGCGGCGCTTATCGTGCAGCATGACGCGTTCCATGACCGTGGCAATCTCGTCCGCATCTTCGGGCAGCTTCCGCTCTATTTCCTGAAAAGCTTCCTCAAAGGGTTGCTGGAAGGCCGGCGCGGCCAGCCGGGAACGCTCGCACCCGAAATCGCAGGATACGCCGCCGGCCTGCAATTCCTGTTCCGGCCCGGCTGGCGCAGGGAACACGCGCCACGACTTGTAGCCAACGGAGTGGACGCATGAGCCGCAAAGCATCCCTCGGCACCTTCCTGTCCGGCAATCCATTCCCCCACGGCTGGACGGACGGCCTGTTCTATCGCGAGAAGATGCGTGCGATCCATCGCGTCGCCCCATCAGAACTACAGGGGCCCGAACTTAAAGGACACGGGCGCGTGCTGGAGGTCGGCGGAGGCCGCAGTGGCATGGCGAGCCTGCTCTATCCGGAGGCCGATATCATCACGCTCGATATCGATTTCGAACTGTCGAAGAGCCAGCCGGGCTGGGAGCGATCCTCCTTTGTCTGCGGCGACGCGCGTTCGCTGCCGTTCGCGGATGACAGCTTCGACGTCGTGACGCTGTTCGACGTGCTCGAGCATATCGAGGAGGATGACCGAGCCGCCGAGGAGGCCCTGCGCGTGGTCCGGCCCGGCGGTGCCGTTCTCGTCTCCACGCCCGAGGCCAACTGGCACTATCCTTATTACAGGGTCATGGAGCCCTATTGCCCGCACGAAAGCGAGTTGATGCGGGAATGGGGCCATGTGCGGCGGGGCTATCGCGACCCGGAACTTGCCACCTTGTTCGGCAGCCCCGCCGAACGTCGGGCGACCTTCATCAATCCGGTCACCGCCTTTTTCCACGACATTGCTTTCTCTCGGCTCGGTCCGCGACGGCGCAAAGTCCTCTACGCATTGACGGCACCGCTGACGGCGATCGGCTACTGGCTGCACCGCCCCTCCATGCGTGGCACCGAAACGGCCTTCGCCTGGCGCAAATGAGCCGCGCCTCCAAGGTCGTGGCTCTTTTTCCGTGGGGCGACGTGGTCGAAGAGTTTCTTGATCCGATCGGGCTGCATCTCGAGGATTTCGTCGAACGGATGACCGGGGGCTGGCTGTTCGGCTATGCCGCGGCGCTGAAGCTTGCCGGACACAGGCCCATGATCGTTTGCGCGTCGGAGCGGGTGGACCTTGTCACGCAGCATCGCCATGCCGCGACCGAGACGCCGATCTGGGTGGTGCCCGGCACGCGCGCCAGCAAGGACGGATCCGACGCCGCCTACAGTTTTCGGCGCTGGCGGGCGACGCCGCTGGCCGCGTTTCGGAAGGTGCTTGCCGACGCGGCTTGCAATGTGATCCTGGCGCAAGAATATGAATATACGCGCTTCGACCTGCTGGCCTGGCTTGCCTGGCGCATGCACCTCCCTTTCTATGCGACGTTTCAGGGCGGCGACCGCACGCTCTCGTGGGCCGAAGGGATCGCCCGGCAGGCGTCGCTTCGCGCATGCCGCGGCCTGATTGTTGCCTCGGCGGCCGAGCGCGAAAGGCTTTCACGCGCCTATCCGGGCATCCGCCTGAACGTTGCGGATATTCCCAATCCGATCGACGCGAATGAGTGGCGGGCGACTGACCGTCTTCAGGCGCGCACGGCGCTCGGCCTGCCGGCTGATGCCTTTATCGCCATCAATCACGGGCGTATTGATATCCGCAGGAAAGGGCTCGACGTGCTTCTGCAGGCCTGGTCCGCCCTTGCCGACGACCCGCAGGCGAAACTGGTGATCGTCGGCTCAGGTCAGGATCGTAACGCCTTTGCGGAACTGGTGCGTGAAAGCGGCTTCCCCAACCTGCTCTGGCTTTCCGACTACACAACCGACCGCGCTGTGATGCGCCGCTGGCTCTCGGCCGCTGACGCCTATGTAACAACGTCCCGCATAGAAGGAATGCCGGTCGCTCCGCTTGAGGCGATGGCCTGCGGACTGCCTGTCCTCGCGAGCGACGCTCAGGGTCTGCCCGATATACTGGCCGAAGGCGAAGCGTCAGGCGGCCTGCTGTTGCCCAGGGAGGCACCGGAGGAGATTGCGAATGGCCTGATACGGCTTCGCGACGATGCCGAGTTGCGACACCGGCTCGGGATCGCCGCGAGGCGACGCGTCGAACAGAACTTTTCGCTGCAGGCGGTCGGTACCGCGCTCGGCGCCTTCTTGACTGGTGACCGCCGCTAGGGCTGTCGGCGGTACCATTTGAATGCCGTCTCTACGATCCGGTCGATATTCGATTGCCGGGCGACCCAGCCCAGTTCCCGTTCGGCCTTGCCCGGTGCGGCCACCAATATCGGCGGGTCGCCGGCTCGGGGCGGGCCATAGGCAACGCGCGGCTCCAACCCCGAAATGCGGCTTATGGCCTCGACCAGTTCACGGACCGTCGTTCCGGTCCCTGTTCCGAGATTGTAGACATGGACGCCGCCCTCGCCGAGCAGTTTCTCGGCCGCCAGCACATGGGCGCGCGCAAGATCGTCGACGTGGACATAGTCGCGGATAGCTGTTCCGTCGCGCGTGTCGAATGCCGACCCGTTGACGGTGAATGTCCGGTCCTGTTTCAGCGCCGCTTCGATCGCCAGCGGAATGACATGGGTCTCCGGCTCATGATGCTCGCCGATTTCGCCATCCGCATC
>JBDZVC010000001.1:3291-128871 GCA_040255475.1 Phyllobacteriaceae bacterium
GACCAGAGTGCCGAAACTGTTGTTGCGATAATAGATTTCCGGTCGCTCGACCGATTCCCCGACATAGGCATAAGCCGCGAAATGGGCGACGACGTCGGGGCGATGGCGGCTGAGCGCCGCCCCGATCTCTTCCGCATTTGCAATGTCGCCTTCGATCAGGGGTCCCCATTTGACCGCTTCGCGCCAGCCGCGTGAGAGATTGTCGAAAGTAACGACCGACCAACCCGCATGCGCGAACGCTTTGCAACAATGGGATCCGACATATCCGGCACCGCCGGTGACGAGAACCGTTTTCATTCGGCGGCAATCTGGTGTCGGCCGCGGGGCGAGGCCAACTGCTTGTCGAAATAGGCGATGGTCCGGCCGAGGCCTTCGCGAAGCGACGTTTCCGGCACCCAGTCGAGCGTCGCCGTCGCATAGCCGATATCGGGGCGCCGCTGCCGGGGGTCGTCCACAGGCAGCGGCATGAACCGGATCTTGGACCGGCTGCCTGTCAGTTCGCGAACCAGATCGGCGAGTTCGAGCATGGTGAATTCCGCAGGATTCCCGAGATTCATCGGCCCTGTTATCTCATCCGGTGTCGCCATCAACTGCACAAGACCGGAAATGAGATCATCGACATAGCAGAACGACCGCGTCTGCGAACCATCCCCATAGACGGTGATCGGCTTGTTCTGCAGCGCCTGGACAATGAAATTGGAGATGACCCTTCCATCGTCGGGCCGCATCCTGGGCCCGTAGGTGTTAAAGATGCGTGCAACTTTGATGCGCAGTGAGTGCTGTCGCCAATAGTCGAAGAACAACGTCTCGGCGCACCTTTTCCCCTCATCGTAACACGAGCGCGGGCCGATCGGATTGACGTTTCCCCAATAGACTTCCGGCTGCGGGTGGACATCGGGATTGCCGTAAACTTCGGATGTCGAAGCCTGCAGGATCCTGGCCTTAAGCCGCTTGGCGAGGCCAAGCATATTGATCGCACCATGAACGCTGGTCTTCGTCGTCTGCACCGGGTCGTGCTGATAGTGGATGGGGCTGGCAGGACAGGCCAGATTGTAGATTTCGTCGACCTCGACATAGAGTGGAAACGTCACGTCGTGACGCATGATCTCGAAGGCCGGATTGGAGAGCAGGTGCGCGACATTCCACCGGCTGCCGGTGAAAAGATTGTCAATGCAGAGAACTTCGTGTCCTTGATCCAGCAGGCGTTCACAGAGGAACGAGCCGAGAAACCCGGCTCCGCCGGTGACCATAATTCGCTTTGAGTGCTGCAAGGCAAACATCTCCTGCCAGACAGCCCTCCACCTGGGATAGTTTTTAGGCGAAGTTGGGTTTACGACCATCGCGAGGCGTTCACATCGCGTTAACGGATTGAAAGCATCGGACCAATTTGGCCGGTCGGCCCACCCACCGCGAGCGCAGTTCGCCAACTCCCGTCAATGACACGGGTGATGAGCGACCCTGGAGCAGCCGAACCGGAGCGGGCAATCTCCTTGTTCCACAGATGAATGCAAAGCGTCTCCGGCCGGATGCGGGCGCGTACCGCTTCAGCTTCCATACTCACAAGCAACTCCGTCTCGTGCGGACCGACCGGATAGAAGACCTCGAGCGGCAAGGCGAGGCTCTCAAAGCCATAGCGGCGAAGATGATAGGTCAGCGCCTTGGGGCCTGCTGTCCCCCACGACATATGCGAAACGCCGAAGCCCGGTCGCGTCAGATAACCGATCCGATAGCGCAGCCGCTGCCAGGCGGTTGCCCAAGGCGGGATCCAACGCGGCTCGGTGAAGGGTCTGACAAGGTCCATGAGCACCGGATCGTCGCTCGGCAGCTTGAGAACCGCACCGTTGATCGCTCGATCGTCCTCCCTGCCGAAGATATAGGACGCATCGGCGATAGGCTTGAGGCAAAGGAGGTCGCAGTCGATCCAAAGTCCCCTGCCGGCGAGCATGAGCGCGTATCGGAAACGGTTGGAAAACAGCGAATAGCTGCCCGTGCGCCGATGGCGGATCAGGCACGCGCGCGGCAGAGTCTCGCTCGCATCCACCAGCCGAACGCAGGAAGGCGAACCGGCGGGGGGATCGTAGACGTGAAGGTCGACCCGGTGGCCTGCCTCGACGAAACTCGTCAGGCAGGCCGCTTCCATCGGCCCCAACACCCGTCCGACCCAGAACGCGTTGCAGACCGGCAATGGTTGCCGGTCCGGAGCCGCCGATCGCCTCGGCTCAGAGCGCGGCATTGATCTGCTCGTCGAGAGCGGCATCGAGCGCCTGCGCGTTACGTGAGGTGCGCATCGCGCTCCTATAGGCCTTGGCAATGGTTTCCATCTCGTCGACCGGCATCGTGACGGCACTTCGCAGATCCGCCGTCCGGCATCCAGAGATGACGAAGTTTTTACTGGCCGGCCGCGGCAATGCCGACGCCGGAACGCCGAACGGGACGCTGCCCGCATATGCGCATTCAAGGTATTTCATGAGTTCCACGCGGTAGCGGGACGGGTCGAGGAAGAAATGCGTCGATTCGGACGCCCGGGCGACATAACGCTCGCGGATGATATCATGGCGCGCCGGCTTGCCGGCGTCGGGATATCCGGGATGCGGCAAACGGTCGACCAGGCGACGCGCGAAGGGATTCCACGCGACGCGGCGGTAGAGGCTCTCGCGCAGCGGGTATACGCGTCGATGGCGCGCGCCTGAGAGAAATACCCGACGGGCCCGCCCGCCGATCGGCACGTCGACTTCGCGCCCGGATTCGTAAGGGAACGGGGCCGCGACGACCTGCGATCGATGCAATCCGGCAAAGAAGGCGGCAAGCGGTCCGGCAGGCTCGTATACCGAGAGATAATGCACGTCCCGCTCATCGGCCTTGCCAAGAATATAGCGAACTCCCGGATCCCGGGAGCGCGGCATTTCAGGATCGCTCATTTTAAGGAAAACCGGCCTTCTCCGGCTTGCGCCTGTGAAGAAGGCTTCGAGGGCAACCACGTCCCCGTCCGTCAGACGATTCTCGATGATCGCGATATCGAAATCGACGGAAGCTATCCTGTCGATCGGCTCCACCGGCCAGCCATACGCACGACCGAAGCCCGCGCCGGATCCCGGGTAGATGACAAGGTGGAATGGAAACAGCCGCGAGACGAAGAAGACTTTTCTCACAGGTCGAAACCCCGGCGATCGGGCATGACCTGCATCAGGCGGGCGCGGAGTTGCCGAAGATAAAGGGTCAGTCGAAAGCGCGCCTGATATCGCGCGTTGAGAATAAAACGCACGATACGGCTACGCTTCGCTTTACGACGTTGAGGCTCGATCGTGCTCGCCGCAGCATTGGAGGGGGTGCACCGGACGACCGCCGGATTGACCACCAGCACGCGCAGATCGTGCTCCCACCAGTGCTTCAGGTCGATATCGAGAGGCCGGAAGAGGCGCCCGGTGCGGCGCAGCAATTTATCGGCGCCTTGCCGTGAAAGCGCGTAGCCGACAGTACCGTTCGGCAGAACGGCGGGTCTACGCAGCGACAAGGCGCCCGCCTCGCCGACGAGGCGCCCGCCCGGCCGTCGGTTGGTGAAAAGTTTGACCATGTCCCAATCGGCCACGGAACCTTCGACCAGGGCCATGGCCGCAACGAGCATCGGGTCGGGCTCGCTGTCGTCCTCAAAGATATACCCGCCTTCCGCGCCGCTGGTCAGGATCCGGCGCCACGCCAGACGATGGCTGAGATAGCAGCCGATTTCGCCACGTGTCAGTGGATGTTTATACAGGCGGCGATTGCGACCGAAATCGACAACGGCGGCAATCTCGGCTTCGGTCAGCATGTCGCCATCGACCGCCGCCAGGCGTTCGATGGCGAACCCGCCCCGCCTGTAGGCAGTTTCAGCGTGCCGCCATCTCTCGGGACTGCGGTCCAGATTTACGATCAGCAACGGCCACCGCAGCGGCTCACCGGCCTTGCCCTGGTCCTTCGCTGAGAACATGCATTCACCCGCCCGGCAGCCGAGCGAGTTCCGGCCCGTAATCTCGAAGGCGCAAACCAAACGTGATTGCCGCCGCCATCGCCCGGCAACATCTTGACTTCGTCAATGCGTGATCGTCAAGGCGAAGGAAACGAGAACGCTATCGTGCCAGGTTCCGACCTTGCTAAGCGCTCTCCCAGGCGATCGCCATATTGTCCGCGGCACGACGGAGCAGCGGCAGAAGCTCCTCGAGACGCTCTTCGGGGAGCCGCGTGAGGGGGGCAGCGACGCTCATCGTTCCCACGACATCGTTCCGTATGCGGATTGCAACGGCGATCGCGCCGACGCCATCCTCCGCTTCTGCGCGGGCAAGGCCGAATCCGCGTTTCGCGGTGAGGTCAAGTTCCCGCCCGAGGGCTTCAATGGTCGTGATCGCGCGCGCGGCGCCGACGCCCGGGCGGCCGAGCCCTGCCTCGAGCGCGATACGCAGCGCCTCCTCGCGCGGCAGGCTGGCGAGCCAGGCCTTGCCGTTTGCCGTTGCGAACGGCACGATCCTCTCGCTCATGTCCGCTTCGTAGACCAGGCCTGAACGCCGTCCTCGTGCCGAGCCTATCCAGACCAGTTCGTGGTTGCGTGCCGCTGTCAGTCGCACCAGCTCGCGCGTTTGCCCGGCAAGATCGTCGAGGATGGGCTGTCGGAGATCATTCGCCTTCAGATGCTCGAGTTGCCGCTGGCCGAGCAGCGCCATGCGGATCGTCAGCGAATAACAGCCGCTTTCGCTGTTTTGCCGTGCCCAATCATTGTCGATCAGCGTCGTCAGGATGCGGTGCGCGGCGCTTTTCGGGATGCCAAGCCGATGCGCGGCGTCCGACAGCTTGAACGGCTCTTCGGCCAGCGCCATCAATTCCAGGAGCGCGATCGTCCGGTCGACCGCGCCGCCCGAGGCGGCAGATCCTTTTTCGGTCTTTGCCGGCATGGGTCAGCCCTGCCTGTGGAGCACACCGCGGGAAAGGAATATCTCCGTGATCTCTTCGGTCTTCATCAGAAACTCCTTTTCGCGGCGAGCAGCCAGGGCGCGCGGGCGCGGCATGCCGATTTCCAGGATTCGCTCGATCCGGCCCGGGCGTGGTGTCATGACGATGACCCGGTCCGCCAGCAATACGGCCTCGTCGATCGAATGTGTGATGAACAGAACGGTCATGCGGTTTCGCAGCCACAGGCTTTCGAGGTCGATCCGCATCTGCTCCCGCGTCAGCGCGTCGAGCGCACCGAACGGTTCGTCCATCAGCAGGAGCCGCGGCTGCAGGAGCAGGGCGCGGGCAATGGATGCACGCTGGCGCATGCCGCCGGAAAGTTCATGCGGATAGCGTTGCGCAAACTCGCCCAGCCCGACCGATTCGAGCAGTTCCATCGCCCGTCCACGCAACTGCTCCTTGCTTTTGCCGGTCATTTCTGCAGGGAACAACACGTTGTCGATGACCGTCCGCCAGGCCAGTAGTACGTGGTTCTGGAAGACGATGCTCATATCGGCGGGTGGCTGGTCGCTGACATCTCCGAAAACCGAAATGCTGCCGCTGGTAACCGGGGACAAGCGTGAGATGAGGCGCAGGATCGTCGATTTGCCGCAGCCGGAAGGCCCGACCACGGCAACGAACTCCCCGTCGCCAATCGTCAGAGCCACGTCCTCGACGGCTCGTACCGGCGCCTCCAGCGTGCCGAAGGTCTTGCTGACATGATCGAGGACGACGCCCGCCCGCGTATCCGGCATGTCTGTCTGGTTCACGCTTTTCCTCCGTTTGGACCGATCTCTATCCGACCCGCGAATTTTCTTGGGCTACCACTTGACGGAACGATAGTCCATATGGAACATCGTTCCAACCAATCACCACTGGATAAGCCGAAACCATGAAACCGTCGATCTTCCGCGCCATGAGGAGGCAGGTCCACACCGCTGCCAGTCTCGTCGGAGCGATCGTGGTCTGGGAACTGGCGGTGCGGCTGCTGCGCGTTCCGGAATACATCCTGCCGGCACCGAGCAGGGTTTTCGGCGATCTCGTGCATAATATCGCGATCGTGCTGCCAGCGGCCCTCTACACGCTGGAGCCCATGGTCCTCGGCTTGCTGATGGCGGTGGTGTTCGGCGTCGCGCTCGCGTTGCTGGTCGTCTACTCGAAGCCGTTCGAGGCGATCTTCTACCCGCTCCTTGTGGTGTTGCAGATCATTCCCAAGATCGCGATCGCACCGCTTTTCATCATCTGGGTCGGTTTCGGGCTGCCCTCCAAGGTGCTTCTCGTTTTCCTGCTTTCGTTCTTCCCTATCGTCGTCAACTCCATCATCGCCTTCAAGTCGATCGAGTCGGACGTGTTCGATCTGGCGAAGAGCTACCGTGCCAGCCGATTGAGGATCTTCTGGAAAGTCGAGCTTCCGGGCGCGCTGCCATCCCTGTTCGCGGGGTTCAAGGTTGCGGCTGCGCTTTCCGCCACGGCTGCGGTGGTGGCGGAGTTCGTCGCTTCCGACAACGGCCTCGGCTACCTGCTCCTCGGCTACAACGGCAACATGAACACCAGCATGTCGTTCGCGGTGATCGTCGTCCTGAGCGTACTCGGCCTGCTGCTCTACGGCGTTGTTGAACTGATCGAACGATGGGCCATCCCGTGGCATGTCTCGCAACGGCGCGAAGATTTCACGGTCGGTCAAAGCCCGGCCTGAGCCGGGCTCGCTGCAGGACAACCGAAAGAAAGGGAGGTTGACATGAAAAGGATGAAGGGGCTGGCGACGGCCGGATTATTGGCGCTCGCGCTCGGCATGGCCGGCGTCGGGCAGGCCGCGGCGGAGGACCATGTGAGCCTCAGGCTCAACTGGCTTCTAAGCGGCGTCCATTCGATTTTCTACTACGGCGTCGAAAAGGGCATCTACAAGGATGCCGGGATCGACCTGACGATCGGCGAAGGGCAGGGTTCGGGACGCACCGTGCAGGTGATTGCCACCGGCGGCGATACGTTCGGTCTGGTCGATGGCGGCAGCGTCATCGCCGGAGCGACGCGCGGCGCCCCGGTCAAGTCGGTGCTCGGTATCATGAACACCTCGCCCTACGGCATTTCCTTCCGCGCCGATTCCGGCGTCAAGACCATCAAGGATGTCGAAGGGAAGACGCTGGGCGCCACCGCGGGCGAAGCGTCGCTGCCGCTTCTCTCCGCGATCTGGAAGCAGAACGACGTCGATCCGAGCAAGGTCAAGATCCTGAACGTCGACGGGCCGGGCAAGATCATCGCCATCCTGCAGAAGCGCGCCGATGGCATTCTCGCCGGCCTCGAGGGACAGGTCGTCATTCTCGATCAGAAAGGCCTCGACCAGAAGGTGTTTTCCTTCGCCGAACTGGGCGTCAACACGGAGGGGCTGACGATCATCGCCAACACGAAGGAAATCGACAGCAATCCCGACCTGATCAAACGCTTCGTACAGGCGACGCTGAAGGCAATCGAGGCCACCAAGGCCGATCCCGAGGCCGCGATCGCGGCCGCGGTGAAGGCCAAGCCGCAAGCCGACGCGGCTCTGATGAAGGCGCAGCTCAAGGTCTCGCTCACGCTTCTGCCGTCCCCGTCGACGCCGGATGCGCCTCTTGGAGAGATGGCGCCTGCTGATTGGCAGCGTACGCTCGACCTGATGAAGCAGTATCAGGACGTCAAGACCGACCGGACGGCGGACAGCTTCTACACCAATGCCTTCATCACCAAATAAGGCGTTGCCGCGGGCGCATGCATGGTGCCGCCCGCGGCGTCTTTTTCCTTCAGACAGGCGGCAGCATTCATGACCAGACCGGCAACCTACGATCTGGACGGCAGGATCGCGTTGGTGACAGGCGCCGCCGGCGGCTTCGGCCGTGCGATAACGCAGCGCCTGCGGAACGCGGGCGCGACCGTGGTGGCATGGGACCTGCCGGAAGTCCTTCGCTCGCCCCTGGAAGGAAGCGCGGCTCAATACGGCATCGACATCACCGACGAGGCAAGCGTCTCCGATGGTGCCGCGATGCTTGCCCGCGATTTCGGCAGGCTGGACATCCTGGTCAACAATGCGGGCATTGTGGGAGACGTCCGGCCGACCTGGGAAATCCCCGTGGCCGAGTTTCGTCGTATTCTCGACGTCAACCTCTTCGGCGCTTTCCTTGCCTGCCATGCGCTGGTGCCGCTGATGATCGACACGGCAAGGTCGAGCGGTGGCGGGCGCATCGTCAACATGGCCTCGATCCAGGCCAAGGAAGGCATGCACAACGCCGCCGCCTACAGTGCCGCCAAAGCCGGGCTGGTGGCAATGACCAAGAGCCTCGGCAAGGAACTGGCGGCGAGCAACATACTGGTCAATGCGATCACGCCCGCCGCGTCTCTCACAGCGATGAGCATCGGCGCGCCAAAGGAGCGGCTCGACGACATCCTGTCGCGCATCCCGATGCGCCGCTTCCTCGAACCGGATGAGGTGGCCGCCATGGTGGCATGGCTTTCTTCTTCCGAATGCAGCTTCAGCACCGGCGCCGTCTTCGATCTTTCCGGCGGCCGGGCAACCTACTGATGCGAGGTAATATGGGTCTCCTGGGCAGGGCCGTGGTGGCCATCTGGAACGATATCACGCCGGAAGGCCGCGATAATTTCATCGAATGGCATAACCGCCAGCACATTCCCGAGCGGGTGGCGATCACCGGCTTCCGGCGCGGCCGCCGCTACGCGGCCGAGTATGGCAGTCCGGAATATTTCACCCTCTACGAGGCCGACGATGCCGCAGTCCTCGCCGGGGCCGA
This sequence comes from Phyllobacteriaceae bacterium, assembly GCA_040255475.1. Classification (GTDB taxonomy): domain Bacteria; phylum Pseudomonadota; class Alphaproteobacteria; order Rhizobiales; family Rhizobiaceae; genus Mesorhizobium_L. Next base: position 12,024 of record JBDZVC010000001.1, read on the forward strand.
ATATCTCGAACGGCTCAACAATCCGACCGAATGGACAAAGGAGGCGACGAGCGCCTTTCGCAACACGCTGCGCGGCGTGTGCGATACGGCCTTTTCGCAAGGTTGCGGCGATGGCGGCTACATGATGACGCTGCGCTTCGATGCGTCGGAAGGCAGGCGCGAGAAACTTTCCACCCATCTCGTTGCCGAATTGACGCAGGTGGGCGCCATGAAGGGCGTGAGCGGTGTTCATTTGTGTATCGCCGATCAGGCGGTAAGCGGCATCGAGACTTCCGAGCGCAAGGGGCGGCAAGTGGACGTGCCGAACTGGGTGGTGATGATCGAAGGCTCGACGCGGGGCGATGTCGATACGGCCGGTGAAGCGCTTTCCGACGAAACTCTCCGGCAGGAAGGCATGAGCGGCGATATGCAGCGCGGCCTTTATCGGCTCGAATTCTCGCTTGTCGATGTCAATGGATCGTCTGCATCGAAAAACGTTGCGTGACGTGCGGTGCGTTCCTGACCGGCCGACGATCTTTGACCAACGAGGGTACCGCCATGTCGGAAGAGAACGAGCACGCCCTCGCGGAGATGCTTGCCGCGGCCGCTCAAACAGGCACGGTACTTGCCGCCGCCGATCTCGAGCGGGCTGATCTCGTTCCTCCGGACGCACTTGCCGCGATGCGCGTCCAGGCTGCGAGCGTTTCACTGGCAGAGTGGGAGATCTCAGGGTGGAAAGTGGCGATCGGCCCCCGATGCATTCCGGTCGCGGCGCCGCTGGTTGATATCGCCACGATCGTCGAAGGCAGGGTTCCCGGCTATTTCGTCAGTAGACCCCAGGCGGTTGAGGTCGAGATTGCCGTCGAACTGTCCGACGACCTGCCGCCCAGGACCGGACGACCTTATGTGCGGCAGGAAGTGCTGGAGCGACTGCGCTCAGTTCGCCTCGGCGTCGAGATCATCGCTCCGAGGATCGGGGAAGGCAATCGGGCGCCGTTTCCGCTTTTCCTTGCCGACCGCCTTGGCAATGTCGGCTATGTGCTGGGGCCGACGATCGGTGCCGAAATGCTCGATCTGGACAGCGGGCATCGCTTTCCCGATTTGACCTTGCGAGCGGGAGGGCGGGAATTGTTCTCCGCCCGGCCCGGGCATCCGGACGGCGACCCGCTGACACCGGTTCTTGCCTACGCCAATGCGCAGAATGATCGGCTCGGCGGGCTGCGGCGCGGCCAGGTCGTCACGACAGGCAGCCTGTGCGGCGTCATCCCGATAACGACGCCTTGTCGGCTCGAAATCGACTGGACGAGATCGTTTTCCTTCGATCTGGCCGAAGCTCGCCAGGGCCTTTGATATTCTTGACGAAGGCGCGACTGGACGGCGGATGTGCCTCTTCCATTTTCAAGCCGCGCTGCCCTCTCGCGCACCTGATGCGGCTATGATGGATGTCAAATCGACAGGCCACGACAGGCAGCACTCATTGCCGACGCCGATGCTGTGGTGCCGGTCCCTGCCGGTCTTGATAACCAGTATCTTGCGGTCGAGTTCATCCTCGAACCTCAGATAGGTGACGATCCCCAGAAACTCTTCGCCGGCGAGACGCGCGGTGAGTTCGTTGGTTGCTCCGACCTCCGCCCGCGGGCGCTCCCCGGAGATGCTGATCATTTCCGGACGTACCGCTATTTCCACCCGGTCGCCCACTCCGCAGCGCGGCGTCGCCAATGCCTTCACCTTCCGGCCGCCTATGTCGACCTCGGCGAGGTCGCCTGCGATGCCGGTCACCGCGCCGTCCAGATAGTTCATATAGCCGACGAAATCGGCGACGAAGCGCGAGTTCGGCCTGTCATAGAGCTCCGCTCCGGTTCCGAACTGCGCGATCGTTCCGCGCTCCATTACGGCGACGCGATCGGCGATGGCCAGTGCTTCTTCCTGATCATGCGTGACGATGATGGCGGTTATGCCGACCTGCTTGAGAAGGGTGCGAAGCTCGCTGCGCATGCTGTCCCTCAGCTTCTTGTCGAGCGCCGACAACGGTTCGTCGAGCAGCAGTACGGAAGGGCGCGTAGCGATCGTCCGCGCAACGGCAACCCGCTGCTGCTGCCCGCCTGAAAGCTGCGCTGGATAGCGGTCGCGCAGATGTGTCAGATCCAGCATCTCCAGGGTCACGGAGACGATGCGCGCGCGCTCCTCTGGGGACACCCGGTGCATCTTCAGCCCGAAGGCGATGTTGTCGTGCACGGTCATGTGCGGGAAAAGCGCATAGCTCTGGAAGACCATGCCCACGCCACGCCTGTACGGAGCCACCTCCGTGATCGTCTCGCCGCCAATCAGCACTTCGCCTTGCGAGGGCACCTGCAGGCCGGCAATGACACGCAGCAAGGTTGTCTTGCCGCAGCCGCTGGGGCCGAGAAGAGCGATCACCTCGCCGGGAGCGATCTCCATGTCGATGCCGTCGAGTATACGGTTTCCCTGCAGCACGACGGAAAGGTTCCGAAGGCTGATGCCGCGCTTGTTGAAGTCGAGGGGACTGTTCATCGTGCAAGCCTCTCGAGCCCGATCCATTTGTCCATGAGGTAGACGGCGATGATCCCTCCGAGCATCATCAGCGTCGACAGGGCGCAAACCGACGGGTCGCTTTCGGTGCGGATATACTGGTAGGCCGCAACGGGCAGGGTCGGCTTGTTTCCGACAAGGAACATCGTCGCCGTGAAGTTGTGGAAGGACATCACGATCGCGAAAATACCGGCGCCGAGAAGCCCCTTGCCGAGCAACGGCAGGGTGATGAGGAGGAACGCCTGGAGAGGACGGGCCCCCAGCAGCATGGCTGCATTCTCGAGATTGGGGTCCATGCTTTGCAGGTTGGCGACGATCAGACGAACCACGTAGGGCAGCACGATCAGGCAATGCAGCACCACGAGCGCAGTGGTGTTGGATATCGCCAGGACGATGTTCGCCCATAGCAGCATCGCTATTCCCATCACGACCTCGGGAACGAACAGCGGTGCCATGACCAGGACATTGACGATGTTCCGGCCGAGGAAGCGGAACCGCACGACAGCCAGCGACACCATTATTCCGAGCACCACGCTGATAGCCGTGCTGAGAACAGCCAGCATGACGCTTTGCCGGAGACCGATGGCGAAGCTCGGGATATTGAGGAGATTCGCATACCACCTGAAGGAGAATCCGGATGGTGGAAATCCCAATGTGGTGCCTGCGTTGAATGAGATCAGCACGATCAGGAGGTTTGGAAGCGCGAGGAAAAGAAGGACCCCGAAAGCGGTCGCCTGCAGCGCGGTGGATTTCTGGTGTCCGATCATCGCTGGAATCGCTTCAGATACCGGTCGCCGAGGACATTGAGCATGATGATTACCGCCGCTGAGAGAAGGAACAGGATAAGCGCGGCTGCCGAGCCGAGCGGCAGATTGGCAAGATTGATGGCCTGATCGAAGATGAAGACCGCGACCATGTCGACCCGCCCGCCGCCGAGCAGCATTGGCGTAACGAACGAATTCAGGGACAGCAGGAAGCTCAGCATCGTACCGGCCAGGATGCCGGGAATGCACAGGGGCAGGGTGATCGACACGAATGTCCGCCACGGCGGCGATCCCAGCAGGGCGGCCGCCTCACGCAGGCGCTTGTCGAGACGGGCCACGACGCCATTGAGCGAAAGGATCATGAAGGGAAGGATGCCGGCGACGAGGCCGACCATCACGCCGAATTCGTTGTACATCAGCTTCCACGGCCCGTCGGCAATGCCAAGCCATCCGGCGACCCGATTGACTAGGCCTGAGCGGCCGAGGATCAGGATCAGGCCGAACATCCTCAGTACGTAGTCGCTCAGGAAGATACCAAGCAGGGAAGCGAAAATAATCTTCCGCTGCTTCGGGGAAGCGACCACTTCCATGTAATAGGCCACCGGAAAGCCAAGGACGAGCGCGATGACGGTCGAGATCACGGCGAGCCACAAAGAGTAGCTGAAATAGTGGCGATAGGACCCGTTGGCGAGCAGGCTTTCATACTGAGCAAAGCTCGCCACATTCCCCGACGCGCCATCCAGAAAGCTCCATCCAAGCAAGGACGAGAGCCCCATGACGAGCGACGCGATCAGCAGAAGAGCCGGCGCGACCAGGAGATAGGGCGCGATTTTTCTAAGCATGGCAATCATCCGGCGCAGATCCCGACCAGCCGCCGGATCGCATCGTCCGCCCATGGCGGGAGAAAACTGCGGCCGGCCGGGTAAGTGTGGTCAATGTCAGCGCTGGATTTCCTGCTGCCAGCGATCGGCCCATGCCGTCAGTTTGTCGGCGATTGCCACCTCGTCGGGATATCGGACCTCCGTTCCTGGAGGAACGAGTTCGCGCAGCGCCGCCGGCAACTCCGCCTGCTCGTTCATGGGGAGGAAGCCGAGCATCTCAGCGATCTTCTCCTGCGGCTCCTTGCCGATGATGAAGTCGATGAAGGCTGTTGCCGCGGCGACGTTGGCGCCCTTGAGGATCACGATGTTGTTGAAGCTCATCGGGATGTAGGGCTTCGGGCAGACAAAGCGATATTGCGGTGCCGATTTGCGCAGGCTGATATAGTTGCCGACGGGGGCGAAGGCCGCCACGTCCACTTCGCCCGACGACAGCAGCCGGACCTGTTCGGGATCGGCGCTGGTGAAGATCGAGACGTTCGGCGTGAGTTTCTTCGCGAGTTCGAAACCGGGGTCGACATTGTTTTCGTCGCCACCGGCGAGCCAGGCGAGAAGAGCGATGAAGCGCCCATTGTAACCGCTACCCTGCGGGGCCGTGAGCTTGCCCTTTAGCCGCTCGTCGAACAGGTCGGTCCATTTAGTAATCTCGAAAGGGACCGTTTCGGGATTGTAGATGATCCCGAAGGGCAGACGCCAGACGCCGACATAGGTCTCGTTGACCATCTCGGCGGGCAGTTGTCCGGCATTTTTCAACTGGCCGACAGGAATGGGCTCGAGAAGCCCGTCCTGCTTGGCAAGTACGGTTGGGGTCACGCCGGTCACCCAGAGGTCGTCATCGATCCTTCCCTTGTTGGCGCGCAACGAGGCAAGTGTCTCCATCATGCCCGACTGCAGACGCAGTTCGGAACCGATGCCGGAAGCCGCGGTGAACGGATCCATCCAGGCCGAGCGCATGGCTTCGCCATAGCTGCCTCCCCAGGAGATGATCTTGATGGATTTGTCCTGCGCGAGGGCGGGTGTCTGGCCGAGCCAGCCGAGGGTGGTTCCGGCTGCTGCAGCTTTAATGAGGTCGCGGCGATTGATTGTCATGGTGTCCTCCCGTTTTCGCTGAACCAAGCGCTATGTGCACAATCTCGCGATGGCGCCCGCATAAACGCGGGTGGCGGCGACGAGTTCTTCCACCTCGCAGCGTTCGTCGGCGCGACTGAGATAAGGTCCGCAGGGGCCGTAGATGATGCCTTTCATGCCCTGCTTGGACATCCAGCTCGCATCGGTGCAGGCGTAGGTCAGAAGCTTCGACCACTGCGGCTGCGCATCGTAGATATGGCGGTGCGAACAGGCGACGCTCTGGACAACGGCCGAGTCATCGGGGTCGTCGAAAAAATGCGTCCACCCTGTATCGCTGAAATCGAAATCGAAACGGATGTCCGGATCCTCTTTCTGCAGCCTCGCCTGCAAATCGGCGAGATCCTTGGCGATGGTGTCGCGCGACATGCCGGGCATCAGCCGGATGTCGAGAGTGACAGTGCAAAGGTCAGGAAGCAGGGCGGGGCGGTCGTCCCGGTACTCGCTGGAAATGCCGCCGCGGATCGCGCCCACGCTGAGTTGCGGCAGGCCCTCGAAACCAGGCCTCGGTTCGAACGAGAGCCAGCCACCATCCTTGCGCGAGGGCAACGGCGTATGGCTCGGGCCGAGAGCCGCGATGATGCCTGTCATCTTCTCGATTGCATTGATGCCCTTGATGCCCGGCGCGGGAGCCGTGCTGTAGTGCTTCATCGAGCCTCGGGCGTGCATGCGCAGGATCACCGGGATGGTGTGGCGCGTGCAGATTTCCATGTTGGTGGGTTCACCGGAGATGAAATAGTCGGCCGAAACACCATTCTTCAGCGTGTGTTGGGTTCCGATACCGCCGCGAAGTTCTCCACAGACATTGGCAATGGTGATGTCGCCCTTCAGCTTGCGGCCCGACCGCATGACGGCGCTGAGCGCCTCGATGAAACAGGCATTCGTCGCCTTCATGTGAACGAAGCCGAACAACCAGCCGTCATGGACCTCGGCGCCGAAAGGATCCTTGCTCCAGCCGTCGCAGACCGGATTGTGGTCGAGGTGGCCGTTGTAAAGCAGCGACGGTCCCTCGCCCGAGCCCTTGATGCGGCCGATGGCGTTCAGGCTCGCCGACATGTTCGGTGTTTCGGGAACTTCCTGAAGTTCGACATCGAGGCCGCGCTCGGCCATGTGATCGGCAAAGTAGCGTGCGGCTTCATGCTCGTTGCCCGAGAGACTCGGAATGCGCAGGGCGCCTCGCGCCAGATCCAGCATCGCATCGCCATCGATCTTGTCGAGGACATCGGACCAGCTTTCGTCGTTCCGGGAGTTCTCCATCTCGCATTCCCTTTAAGGATATATGTTTCCAATAGTGACTACTATATTCTTTTAATGTCCGCAACGTAATTCTGGTCGATAGGGGAATTGGTACCCGGAGCCAGAAAACGGTGACGCTTCCGCCAGAAAGATGCATCAAATTTCGAGCGAATCGGAGGACAGCGCCAAGAAAGAAAAGGAACGAACGTTTCCGATCGTGAAAAAGTAGCCGTCACGATGGCTTGCCTATGGCGGGCGAACTATGGCGTCGGGCAGTCGCCTGCGTCAGAACCGGTCTGATACGAAATGCGCAAGCTGAGCGCCCAGTTCGTAAAAGCGCTCGCGGCCAGCTCGGAACGGCTGCTTTACCGGTTCCGTGGGAGGCAGCGGCAGATCTGTCTCCGGCGCGCCGCAGATATGGTCGCTGAGCAGCCGGCCGAAAACCGTCCCGGTTCCGATGCCGCGGCCGTTATAGCCATGGAAGGCGATGATGTTGGGAGCAAGCCGGTGGAATTTGGGGAGGCTGTCGTCGGTCATTCCGATCATGCCGTACCAGCTTGACTCGAATCGCACCCCGTCAAGCAGGGGGAACAGGCGGCGAAGACCACGCCTTGCCCAGGCCTCATGGATGCCGGCTCCCGTGCCGCGCAGGGCGCCAACGCTGCCGAAGATGAGCCGTCCCGCCTGGTCGAGACGGAATGAGGAGAGTATTTCCTTCGTATCCCACGCGCCCTGACGCTCGGGCAGGATTTGTTCGAGGAGGCGATCGTCGAGGGGCGCGGTGGCAAAGTTGAAATACGGCAAGTGCGTGATCTCGCTTCGCAACCCGGGCCAGAGATCATGCGTGTAGGCGTTGGTGGCGATGACCACCCAGTCGGCCACGAGCCGAGCCCCTGGCGTAACGAGATCCCATCGCGCGTTAGAGGGCTGGATGCTTTTCACTGGCGTGCGGGTGAATATCTCGGCGCCGGTGGCCATTGCGGCACCCGCCAGTCCCCGCACATAGGCCAGCGGCTGAATGGTGCCGGCACGCAGGTCGAGCAGTGCGCCGGAATAGGCGGCCGTCCCCGTCCTTGCAGCGGTTTCTGCCGCATCCAGAACCCGGACGGGTGCGCCACGCGCCTGCCACTGCTCGGCACGCTCCTGTATCTCCTCCAATCCGCTTTTACCCACCGCGCAATGGAGCGTTCCCTGGCGCTCGGCCTCGCATTTGATCCCGTGGCGCTCGATCAGATCGAACACTTCGCCTGGTGCGTTCCCCAGGACCTCGAGCAGCCGCTCGCCATGGACCGGCCCGAGCGCTTTCGGAACATCGTTCGGCATCACCCACATGCCGGCATTGACCAGACCGACGTTTCGGCCGGAGCCGCCGAAGCCGATATCCTCCGCTTCCAGAACGGCCACTCTGATGCCGCGCTGGGCAAGATGGAGCGCGGCCGACAAGCCGGTGAAGCCGGCGCCGACGATGGCGACATCCACCGAACGTTCGCCATCGAGCGAGGTCGTTGCCGGGGCGGGCGGGGCCGTCTTCTTCCAGAGGCCATGAGATCGTTCGAGCTGGTCCATTGCGCCCCCGTCGTCGGCAGCATCCGATCGGTGAGTGTTAGCGGCTCGTCGCGCCGCAGGGAACAAAGTACGGGCGCAGTTTTAATGAAATTCAGGAACCATCTGATGCCTCCTGCTTATGGGGTGCACCTTCGCGATGGCTCACCTGTTCCAACGCCCAGGCACAGAACGCCTTTGACAGCGGGTTTTCCTTCTTGCGGTCCGGAATCACGAGATAGTAAGCGTTCTCGGTCTCGATCGGGCGGTCATCCAGCACGGTCAAACGCCCCGACATCAGCTCGGGCTCGATCAGATAGCGGGGGAGCAGGGCAACCCCCATGCCGGCAATGGCGGCCTCGATCAGCATCGAGAACTGGTCGAAGTGGTGCCCGGCATATGGCGCCGGATGGGTGAGGCCGACGGCTTGGAACCACTCCGGCCAGGCCTTGGCGCGCGAAGCGAGATGCATGAGCCGCGCGCCGCCGAAAGGGATATCGGTGGCGCTTTGCGCCGGCAACAGGCCGGGCGCGGCCACGGGAACGACTATCTCGCTGCACAGATAGGCGCAGGTCGCCTTGGCCCAGACCGGCTGGCCGTAGTGGATGGCTAGGTCGAACGGTTCTTCGTCGAAATCGAACGGCTCGGCCCGCGCGGCTATGTTTACGACCAGGTTGGGCTGAAGGCGCAGGAAATGCTGGAGGCGCGGCATGAGCCATCGAGCACCGAAGGTAGGCAGCACCGACAGGCTGAGCGAGGCATCGGCCTGGGAACTCGCCATGGCCCGCATCATCGTATCCTCGACCTGTCCGATCAAACGGATGACGTCGGGCAGCAGTTTCCGCCCCTGATCGGAGAGGACAACCCTTTGGCGCACACGCTCGAAGAGAAGCGAGCCAAGCTGCAGTTCGAGGTCCTTGATCTTACGGCTGACCGCGCTCTGGGTAAGGTTCAGCTCGCGCGCGGCCTGCGTGAAGCTGCCGTGGCGTGCCGCGCATTCGAAGGCCTGAAGCGTCTCGATCTGTGGAACAAGCCGGCGTGGAAAGGTCATGTGAATTGCGCATCAACTCAATCGGAAACAGCGTTGGAAATTGTAGGTTCGATCTGGGAAGGTGACAAGCATCGAACATCAAGTGCCCGCTTTCATGGCGGCCCCCGCGCTGAGATACAGGCGTCATGACCACAGGATTGCTTTCGAGTGACGAGATAAGAGCCGCTTTTTCGGCGGCGCTGTCGGACATGTATCGCAGGGAGGTGCCGGCGTACGGCACCCTTCTCGCGCTCGTGGCCCAAGTAAACGAGGCGACGCTGGCGGCGTCACCGGAACTGCGCGCCCGCCTCGAAAAGACGGATTCGCTCGACCGCATTTCCGAGGAACGTCACGGCGCCATCCGCGTGGGCACGCCGGGCGAACTTGCCACGATGCGGCGCATATTCGCGGTGATGGGGATGCATCCGGTCGGCTACTACGATCTGAGCGATGCGGGCGTGCCGGTGCATTCGACGGCATTCCGCCCCGTCGACGCCGCGGCGCTGAGCTTCAACCCGTTCCGCGTCTTCACCTCTCTGCTGCGTCTCGACCTGATCGAGGATACGGGGCTGCGCGAGCGTGCTCGAAAGGTTCTGAGCGAGCGGCGGATATTCACGGACGAGGCGCTTGATCTCCTCGATCGTGCCGAAGCCGATGGGGGGCTGGCGGACGGCGATGCCATGCGGTTCGTCGCCGAGGTGCTGGAAACCTTCCGCTGGCACCGGGAGGCCAGGGTCGACGCCGAGATGTACCGGAGCTTGCACGAGACCCACCGGCTGATCGCCGACGTGGTCTCGTTCAGAGGGCCGCACATCAACCACCTGACGCCGCGCACGCTCGACATCGACGCGGTGCAGCGGCTCATGCCGGAACATGGCATCGCGCCGAAGGCGGTCATCGAGGGGCCACCGTCGCGTGCCTGTCCGATCCTGCTGCGCCAGACGTCCTTCAAGGCGCTCGAGGAGCGTGTCCTGTTTCCCGATTCACGGGGGCGGACGGTCGGTGGATCGCATACCGCCCGCTTCGGCGAGATCGAGCAGCGCGGCATAGCACTGACACCCAAGGGCCGCGCCCTGTACGACCGACTGCTCGCCGATGCGCGCTCCGTGGCCCGGCCGTCCGCGGACGGTTCGAACGCCGATACCTATCGCAACGCGCTGGCGCAGGCGTTCAAACCCTTCCCCGACGACTGGCACGAGATCCGTCGGCAGGGTCTGGGCTATTTTTCCTACAGCGTGGATGAAGGCCGGATAGGTCGCGCCCATTGTGGCGCCGATTTCGATGCATTGATCGCCGCAGGCATCATCCGCTTCGATGCGATCGTCTACGAAGACTTCCTGCCGGTAAGCGCCGCGGGCATATTCCAGTCGAACCTCGGCGACGGTTCTTCCGTCGAGCTGACGGCCAGCCCCAATCGGTCGATGTTCGAGGAAGCACTTGGCGCTGCGGTCATCGATGAGTTCGAACATTACCGCGGCATCGAGGCTGCTTCGCTTGCCATGTGCCGCGCGCGGTTGGGAAAGCTGGAGCTGACGAGCTAGGCGCAATGGTCGACAGGAACAGTCTTCGCCAGCTAAGAGACCTGCTTGGGCCCGGCGGGCTGCTGACGCCGGAGAGCGGGCTTGCGGGATACGAGGTCGGCGCGCGCTACGATACCGGCAGGGCGGCGTTCGTCGCGAGGCCCGCCTCCGTCGCCCAGGTTTCGCGCGTGCTGTCGTTCTGCTGTCGCAACGGCATCGCCCTGTTGCCGCAGTCCGGCAATACCGGCCTTGTCGCAGGCTCTACGCCGGACATGTCGGGCCTGCAGGGCATACTCAGCCTCGATCGGCTGCGTGAGCCGTTCGAATTGGATTACGACAACCGAACTCTGCGCGTCGGTGCGGGTGTCCGCCTTTCTGAAATCAACGCGCGGATGCGCGATGCCGGCCTGTCGCTTCCGATCGATCTGGGTGCCGATCCGTGCGCGGGCGGGATGGCGGCGACAAATACCGGGGGTGCGAGGTTCCTTCGGTTTGGGGATATACGCAGGAATACGCTTGGGCTGACCGTTGTGCTGGCCAACGAGCAGGGCACGATACTCGAGCTTGGCGGCGAACTGCGCAAGGACAATACGGGACCCGACTGGAAGCAGTGCTTCATCGGCACCTCCGGGGCCTTCGGCGTGATCGCCGAGTGCGTTTTCAACCTCGAGCGCCTGCCTGTGCAGACGGCTGCCGCTTATCTCGTGCCACGCAGCGACGACCACGTGATGCCGTTGCTGCGCGCGATGGAGGAACGGCTGGGCTTCCACCTCAGCGCTTTCGAGGGCATGTCGGGCGCCGCGATCGGTCACGCGCTCGCGCATGTTCCGTCGCTCCGCAACCCGTTCCCCGGAGCGGCTATTCCCGACTATGTGCTATTCGCCGAAGTGTCGCGCTCGTGGCCGCGGCGCGAGAACGAGCAACCCCTGGAAGCGTTTCTGGAAGAGGTCCTGGCCGAGATTTGGGAACTCGCCGGGCAACCCCTCGCCGACGCCTTCACCGGAAGGCCGGATGAAATGTGGGCTCTGCGTCACGCGCTGTCGGAGGGCGTCAAATCGGCCGGCCGATTGGTTGCCTTCGACCTCGCATTCCGGCGAGGCGACGTCATGCGATTCCGATCGCATATGCGCACCGAGCTTGCACGGCAATTCCCCGAGGTCGAAATCTGTGATTTCGGCCATGTCGGCGATGGCGGCGTGCATTTCAACCTCGTTGTTCCGCGTGCGGCGGAGGCGACCGACGAGCTTATCGACAGGTTGCGAGAAACCGTAATCACTGCCGCGGTCGAGGAGTTCGGTGGCAGTTTCAGTGCCGAACACGGATTGGGTCGAAGAAACCAGCCTTTCTACGACCGCTATGAAGATCCAAGATTGAAAAGATTGGCGGCCGCATTCAAGCGCGCGACGTCTCCCGCGCCGATCGGCGCCGTGATACTGGGTTGAAGCATTCATGCAAGGATTGGACAGATGTTAGCACAGGAAACTATGGCGCTCCTCTCGAAGCTCGGCGTTGCCCGCGAAGTGCTCGCAGGCGGCGATCTGGCGGCTCGCAGCCCGGTGACAGGCGAGGAGATCGCCAGGGTCCGTCAACTTTCGGCCTCCGACGCGGCCAGGACCATCGATGAGGCGCATGCGGCATTCCTCAAATGGCGCCTGGTGCCGGCGCCGCGTCGGGGCGAGCTGGTGCGGCTGCTCGGCGAAGAACTGCGCGCCCACAAGGAAGAGCTGGGACGCCTGGTGTCGATCGAGGTCGGCAAGATCCCGTCCGAGGGATTGGGCGAAGTGCAGGAGATGATCGACATCTGCGATTTTGCGGTGGGGCTGTCGCGCCAGCTCTACGGCCTCACCATCGCCACCGAGCGACCGGGTCACCGGATGATGGAGACCTGGCATCCGCTCGGCGTCGTCGGCGTGATTTCCGCCTTCAACTTTCCCGTGGCGGTGTGGTCGTGGAACGCGACGCTCGCTCTGGTCTGCGGCGATGCGGTGGTCTGGAAGCCGTCGGAGAAGACGCCGCTGACCGCTCTCGCCTGCGCGGCGATCTTCGCCCGCGCCGCCAAGCGCTTCGGCTCCGATGCGCCGGAGGGGCTGCTGAAGGTGCTGATCGGCGGTGCCGATGTAGGCGAGGCATTGGTGGATCACCCCAGGGTGCCGCTGGTATCGGCGACCGGCTCGACGCGTATGGGCCGCGCGGTCGGCCCGCGCCTGTCCCGACGCTTCGCGCGGGCGGTGCTGGAACTGGGCGGCAATAATGCCGGCATCGTGTGTCCCTCGGCCGATCTCGACATGGCGCTCAGGGCCATCGCCTTCGGTGCCATGGGTACGGCCGGCCAACGCTGCACGACTTTGCGCCGCCTCTTCGTGCACGAGAGCGTCTACGACCAGATCGTGCCGCGCCTAAGGAAGGCTTATGAGAGCGTTTCCGTGGGGAACCCGCTGGAGGGCAAAGCGCTTGTCGGGCCGCTGATCGACAAGGCCGCGTTCGACAACATGCAGAAGGCGCTCGAGGCGGCGAAATCGGCCGGCGGCAGGGTCACCGGTGGCGCGCGCGTCGAAACCGCCCATGCGGATGCCTACTACGTCCGTCCCGCCATAGTGGAAATGCCGTCGCAGACCGGGCCTGTCCTGGAAGAGACCTTCGCGCCGATCCTCTATGTGATGAAGTATTCGGACTTCGATGAGGCGCTCGGCTTGCACAATGCGGTAGGGGCGGGGCTGTCGTCGTCGATCTTCACGCGTGACCTTCAGGAAGCGGAGCGCTTCCTGTCGGCGGAAGGGTCGGACTGCGGTATCGCCAATGTCAACATCGGCACGTCGGGCGCCGAGATCGGCGGAGCGTTCGGCGGCGAGAAGGAAACGGGCGGCGGCCGCGAAAGCGGCTCCGACGCCTGGAAGGCCTATATGCGCCGTTCCACCAATACCATCAACTACTCCAAGGCGCTTCCCCTCGCGCAGGGAGTATCCTTCGATATCGAGTGAGGATAGATCGGTGCTCACCAGATCGGATGTTGCTGCCGCGCCGTTCAGGCCGGCAGCCCGTATTGCCGGGATAGGCGTCTCCGAGATCCTGCAGATCGGCGCACGGGCAGCCGCCATGCGCAAACAGGGCCATGACGTCATCGTACTCGGCGCCGGCGAACCGGATTTCGACACGCCCGACGCGGTGAAGGAAGCGGCTTTCAGAGCCATGCAGCGCGGCGAAACCAAGTACACCGCGCTCGACGGCTCCCCCGCCATGAAGGAAGCGGTGCGGGAAAAGTTCCGGCGCGACAACGGACTCGATTTTTTGGCGAACGAGATCAGCATCGCGGCTGGTGCCAAGCAGGTCATCTTCAATGCCTTCATGGCCACGCTCGACCCCGGGGATGAGGTCATCGTTCCCACGCCTTACTGGACGTCCTATGCCGACATCATCCGCATTGCCGGCGGCGTGCCCGTGCTGGTCGCCTGCGACGCCGCCAACGGTTTCCGGCTGACGGCCGACCAACTGGAACGCGCCATCACGCCAGCTACACGCTGGCTGATGCTGAACTCGCCTTCCAACCCGACCGGCGCGGCCTATACGGCAGCTGACTACCGCCCGCTGCTGGACGTGCTCCTTCGGCACAAGCAGGTCTGGCTACTGGCCGACGACATCTACGAGCACATCGTCTATGACGATTTCCGTTTCGTCACGCCGGCCGCCCTGGAGCCTGCGCTGCGCGACCGCATCCTTACCGTCAACGGCGTCTCCAAGGCCTATGCGATGACCGGATGGCGTATCGGCTACGGCGCTGGGCCGGCGACGTTGATCGGGGCCATGGCCGTGGTCCAGAGCCAGTCCACTTCCAATCCGTCGTCCGTAAGCCAGGCGGCCGCCATCGAAGCGCTGACCGGACCGCAGGACTATCTGGTCGAACGACGCGACGACTTCCGCCTTCGCCGCGATCTGGTCGTTGACGGGCTCAACGCCATCGACGGCATCGACTGCCCTCGCCCGCAGGGCGCGTTCTACACGTTCGCGAGCTGCGCGGGAACACTCGAACGCACCGCGGCGGATGGCCGGCGCATTGCCAGCGACCGGGATTTCTGCGCCTACCTGCTGGACGCGGCCAAGGTCGCCGTCGTTCCCGGTAGCGTTTTCGGGGCGTCGCCTTTCTTCCGCATCTCCTACGCTTCGTCGTACGCCGAGTTGGAAGAGGCGCTCTCGCGGATCGCACAGGCATGCAGCAGGCTGCAGCGCTGACGAACGGTATGTTCCTATCGGAAATTTAAGTTGCCTTTAGGAGAATAATACATTAAAATATTCTGACATTCGTAGGACGCTAGAACCGTTGACCAGACGGCTATGCGGTCCGGGACGGATTGTGGAGATGGGAGGTCTCTATGATGATGAAAACTATATTCAGAGCGCGCGTCTGCGCGCTCGCCCTCGCAGCATCGCTGACACTGGCCGCAGGCGCCGGACAGGCCGAGGAAATCAAGATCGGGTTCACCGCCGCCTTGTCCGGAGATTTCGCCGCGTTCGGTCTCAACATGCGCAAGGGTCTCGACCTGGCGTTCGATGACATCAACAAGCACGGCGACGTGACCTACTCGATCCTTGCGATGGATGATCGCGGCGATCCGAAGGAGGGCGTCCTGATTGCCCAGAACCTCTGCGACAATCCCGACATCGATATCGTCATGGGCTACTCCTTCAGCTCGGTGGCGCTGGCAGCGGTTCCGATCATCGACAAATGCAAGCTGCCTGTCCTGGCATCGGCCGTGGGCAGTCCGGAGCTCTCGGGGGCCAGCCCCTATTTCCGGCGCAACCTCCTCACGGACGCGACGCAGGGCGCGCTGATGGGCGAATATGCGGCGAAGACGGCAGGCTACAAGAAGATCTATGTCATCCACCAGCAGGACGATTACGGCCTCGGCATTGCGGAGGCCTTCACCAAGGCCGCGGAAGCAGCCGGCGCGTCGGTGATCGGGACCGACAGCTATCTGCTGGGCACAAAGGACTTCAAAACCCAGATCGCCAAAATCCGGCAGAGCGCTCCCGACGCGGTCTTTATCGGAGGTTTCTATACGGAAGCCGCGAAGATCGCTTCGCAGGGTCGGGGGATGGGGCTCAAGGCGGCACTGCTTGGCACGGACGGATCCCTCAATCCCGAGCTCATCCAGCTGGCCGGTAATGCCGTGGAAGGGATGGTCCTTTACGGGATGTACGATACCAGCCTGAAGTCACCCGCCACCGACAAGTTCCTTGAGGCATATCGCGCCAAATTCGGGCAGGATCCCAATGCATGGGCGGCGCTCGCCTATGACGCGGCCTATACGCTCGACGATGCGGTGAAGATTGCCAAGGCGAAAGGGAAGGTGGATCGGGAGACCCTGAATTCGGCCTTTGCCGAGATAAAGGGGCTCGACGGCGTGACCGGCCCGACCTCCTTCGACAAGGGTGGGGACCGGAAAGGTTCCATCTACTTCCTGAAGATCAGCGGCGGCAAGTTCGTCCCCGTCTCCAACTGACCGCTCTGCCGCGCGCCGGTATCGGGCTTCCGCCGCCGGCGCGCCGTGCCCATCCTGCCTACATGAGGCGGGCGACGAGGAGACTATATGATCTTCTTCGGCCAACTACTTGCCAACGGCCTTATGCTGGGAGCGATCTACGCGCTGGCGGCGGTTGCCTACACGCTCGTCTACGGAGTGGTCCGTCTCATCAACTTCGCCTTTGGCGAGTTGTTCATGTTCGGGGCGTTCCTCACCATTACACTGATGCTGCCGAGCGCCAGGCTGTTCGGCTTCAACGTCCCGATGCCCGCACTGTCCGTCTTCCTGGCGGCGCCGATCGCCATCGGCTGCGTCATTCTGATGGGCGTGGTGATAGAGCAAATCGCCTACCGCCCGCTGCGGGCGGCACCCCGGCTCGCCCCGCTGATCACCGCAATCGCGGTTTCGGTGTTGCTGCAGAGTCTTGCCCAGACGATATGGGGACCTGAAGAACTCGGGCTTCCGGAGTCCGTCGTAGGCGCCGACACCCCGATCGTACTGTTCGGAGGAGTGTATGTCTCGCTGGTCGAACTCATTGTCGTCGTCGTTGCCGTAGTGACGATGATCGGGCTGACGCTGCTCGTCTACCGGACCCGGTTCGGGCGCGCGATGCGCGCGACCGCCAGCGACACCGACGCGTCCTACATCGTGGGCATCCCGGTCAATCGGGTGATTGCGCTGACCTTCGCCATCGGGTCGGGCCTGGCGGCGCTGGCGGGCATCCTCTATTGTCTCGCCTATGGCTTCGCGCACCCGACCATGGGTTTCCTGCCGGGTCTCAAGGCGCTCATCGCAGCGGTGCTGGGTGGCATCGGCAGCATTCCCGGCGCCGCCCTCGGCGGCGTCCTGCTGGCGTTGGTCGAGACCTTCGGCGCGGGTTATCTGCCGTCCGGATCGGCCTACAAGGATGCGATCGGCTTCGCCATCCTCGTGCTGCTGCTCTTCTTCCGGCCGCAAGGCATCCTCGGCCGTCCCGAACTGAACGAAACCAGTGACGGCAGCCTTCTGGGCGGCCGGCAAGGCGGCAAGGTCACCGCCCTTGTCGATCGGCTGGCCGCGATCGCAGACCGGGTGCTGCCATCGCCGGCCTACCGCAACGCTGCTCTGCTGGCCGCCGCGGCGGCTGTGATGTTCCTGCCGATCTCCGACTATTGGCTGCGTGTCGTGATCGTCGCCCTCGTCTACGGAATGCTGGCAACCGGCCTCAACATTGTCGTCGGCTTTGCCGGCCTGCTCGATCTCGGCTATGTCGCCTTCTGGTCTGTAGGTGCGTATTTCTCGTCGATTCTCTTCGTCCTCGTCCTCAAAAACACTTATGGGATCGATCCCGCGACGGTCTGGTGGCTCTTCTATGTCAACCTCGTTGCCGGCGGCCTCCTTGCGGGGTTGTTCGGCGCCTTCGTCGGCTATCCGACCCTGCGGCTGCGCGGAGACTATCTCGCGATCATGACGCTGGGCTTCGGCGAGATGATCCGGATCGTCACCACCAACTGGGTCGGTCTCACCCGTGGGCCGATGGGGATACGCGGCATCCCGAATCCGTCGTTGTTCGGCTTTTCGCTCGACAGGCCGCGCTCGCTGGGGCTGCTGGCGGTGGCGCTCTGCGCGCTCATCCTCGTCATCGCATCGCGGCTGGTGAAATCATATGTCGGCCGTGCCTGGGTCGCCATCCGCGATAACGAGACGGCGGCGGAGGCCATGGCCATCGATACCCGGCGCTACAAGCTGCTGGCCTATTCGATCGGCGGCATGATCGGCGGCATGACGGGTGTCTTCTTTGCGCATTTCCAGCAATATATCAGCCCGTTCAACTTCACGCTGTTCGACAACATCCTGCTGCTCATGCTGATCGTGCTCGGCGGGCTCGGCACTTTCGTCGGGCCGTTCGTCGGCGCGTTCATATGGATCACTTTTCTTCAGGTCGCGCAGGAGTGGCCCATCGTCCAGGCCTTTCCGGAGAGCCGTTATGCGATGCTGGGGCTGATCCTCATCGCGCTCATGCTCTATCGACCCCAGGGGATCGCCGCCCGGGCCCGGCCGGCGCTCATAATGTCACGATGATGCAGAAGCCACAGACTTCAGGTGAGCCTGTTCTTTCCTGCCATGGGCTCACCGTCAGGTTCGGGGGGCTGGTCGCGGTTCGCGGGGTCGATCTCGGCGTGCATGGCGCCACGATCCACTCGCTGATCGGACCCAACGGGGCAGGAAAGTCCACACTCATCAACTGCCTGACGGGGTTCGTGAAGGCAAGTGGAGGCGAGGTCCTGCTCGCGGGCAGGCCTGTCACGGGAATGGCGGCGTACAAGGTGGCCGAGATGGGGATGGCGCGGACATTCCAGAACATCCGCCTGTTCGGCGGCATGACCGTGCTGGAGAACATCCTGGTCGGCTCCCACCGCAACCTGGAAACGTCGATCATGGACCTGCTGTTCAGGCGGGGCAGAGCGGCGGAGGAGGAGGCCCGATTCATCGAGCGGGCCAGGGAACTGCTCTCTTTCGTCGGGTTGAACGGCAGGGACGACCAGCTTGCCGGCAGTCTGCCCTATGGCCATCAGCGCCGTCTCGAAATCGCGCGGGCGCTCATGCTTGCACCCTCGGCCCTCCTGCTCGACGAACCGATGGCCGGCATGAACGTCGTGGAGAAGGCCGAACTGGCGGCACTGATCTCGCAGATACGCGCCAATGGCACGGCGATCCTGCTGGTGGAGCACGATGTCGAGATCGTCAGGTCTCTCTCCGATCGTATCACGGTCCTGCATCACGGCGAGAGGATTGCGGACGGCCTGCCGGACGAGATCTTCGCGGACGCACGTGTCCAGAACGCATATCTAGGCCGGGAAATGATGCATGCTGAAGGTTAGCGGGCTGAGCGTCGCCTATGGCCCTATCCAGGCCGTCAGGGACGTGTCGTTCGAGGTTCGGCAAGGCGAGCTCGTCAGCCTCCTCGGCAGTAACGGTGCGGGGAAGAGTACCACGCTGCGGGCTATCTCCGGCCTCATCCGGGCAAGTTCCGGTTCCGTCACCATAGAGGGCAGGGACCTTCTCGCGCTCGCGCCGAGTGCCCGCGTTTCCTGCGGGATAGCCCACGTCCCGGAAGGGCGCAGGGTGTTCGCCTCGATGTCAGTGTTCGAGAACCTGGCGCTTGGCGGCTACATCACCCCCGGCTCGACGATGGACGAGACCCTTGAAACCGTCCTCGACCTGTTTCCCCTGCTTCGCGAACGCCGCCAGCAGATGAGCGGCACGCTTTCGGGCGGCGAGCAGCAGATGCTGGCTATCGGACGCGCCCTGATGTCACGCCCGAAGCTGCTTATGATGGACGAGCCGACGATGGGGCTTTCGCCCAAGATGGTGGACGTGATCCTCGCCAAGATCGACGACATAAGGCGGCAGGGAACAACGGTGCTGATGGTCGAGCAGAATGCGCTGGACGCCATCCGCATGTCGACCCGGGTCTACGTCATGCGGACAGGCGGCGTTGTCTTCGAGGGGGCGGGCGACACGCTGACCCCGGATATCATAAAATCGCTCTATCTCGGCTAGCTGGATAGGCGCACTATCGAAAACGGGAGTCGGCCGTGAACCAGATCACGCAGAAGCACATGCCCTACAATACCGGATGCGCGCTTGAACTGCTCAAGGGCGACGTGCTGCGCATCGAGGGTCGCACCACCGTCGATGCGGTCTTCTTCGACCTGCACAATGTGCGGGAACGCTTCGATCAGGCCCGCACAAAGATCAACAACAGCAGCATCTTCGTCAGTACCGGCAACATGCTCTACTCGAAGTCGAACCTGCCCATGCTCACCATCGTCGCCGACAGCCTCGGCATAGGTTATCACGATCTGCAGTTCGGCATGTGCAGCGCCGCGGGATATGCCTTGTTCAAGGGGCCGCTATATGAGTCCTACCGGATCAAGGAGCGCTTCGGCGTGACCCGGGAGCAAATCCCGGATCATGGCTGCTGGGAGAACCTGACCGGCGCCCTCCGGCCTTGGGCCATCGCTCCCGAGGACATCCCAAGCCCCTTCAATATCTTCCAGGAAACCAAGATCGACGGTACCACGGGCAGGATGGACCTCGTGTACAAGCAACTGGCCGAACCGGCCCGGATCGAGCTGCGGGCCGAAATGGATTGCCTCGTCGGGCTGAGTGCTTGCCCGTGGCTGGGACGCGGCCTGCCGATTGACGTCTCTGTGTCCAGGGACAACTGACCGGAGCCTGCCAATTCCCCGCCTGTCCGGCCTGGCGGATCGGCAGTGCCGTCCGTCAGGTTTCGACAACAAAAAAGAGGAAGATATTGCTGAATACTTGGAAATTCGCGCCCTCGCTGATAGCGATGACGGGAGATAGTTGAAATATGTACTGAAAGGCGGTGATCGGATGGCAGTGCTACACAGCCGGAAGGCCCGCAAGCGGGCAGGGGCGGCACCGGCATCTACCGGTGCCAGCGTTGTCGAAGACAAGGATCGTTCGGAGCGTGGCGATCTCGGAGAGCGCCTACGGGCGATCCGGCTTGAGCGGAAATGGACCCTGGAGGAAGCGAGCAAGCACAGTTCGGTCGGCAGGTCCACGCTCTCTAAGATCGAAAACGGGCTGATGTCACCGACCTTCGACCTGCTTCGCAAGATCACGCGGGGGTTGGATATCGATCTCGTCGAACTCTTCGACGAGGGCGCGGACCTCGAGCCGAAAGGACGCCGGAGCATTACCCGCAAGGGTGAAGGCAAGATCCATGCAACGCCGACCTATCGCCACGAATTGCTGGCGACGGACATCTCCCACAAGCGAATGTTGCCCTTCAAGAGCGTCATCACCGCGCGCTCGATCGATGAGTTTCCCGCCTGGGTGAGGCACGATGGCGAGGAGGTGCTCATCGTCGTATCGGGAGCCGTCGAGGTCCACACGGAATATTATGCTCCCGCTGTTCTGCAGGAAGGCGACTCGATCTATTTCGACAGCCGGATGGGCCACCGCGTGATCTCGGTCGGGCCCGGCGACGCCGAAGTATTCTGGATCTGCTCGGGAGACCCCTTGTAAAGCCAGCGTGGCCGGTTTTGCAGGCGCCATCGGCCGCATGGCACCTGCGACTAGCTGAGATTTTGTCCCGAAGTTACCCGTTCTGCTTCTGAACGACGAGTTGGGCGGCCACGAGGTCCTCGAGCGCGAGGCCGACCGACTTGAAGAGCGTCATCTCGTCCTCGTTTGTACGGCCCGGATGCTCTCCCCGTGTCAGGGCGAACAGATCCGCAAGCACGCTGCCTTCGCCGATCACGCCCGCCTTTATCGGCTGCGTGAAGTCGCCGGGCTCCTGCAGGCAGGCCTCGCGCTTGTCGGCGAAAAGGCTCGCGCGGGCCACCGCCTCGTCATCGGCCTCACGCATATGCGGCGTGAACGAGCCAACGAGGTCGAGATGCGCGCCGGGCGAAAGCCACGCGCCGCGGACGATCGGCTCCGTCGCCAGCGTGGCGCAGGAAATGATGTCGGCTCTCGATACCGATTCCTCGATATTGTCCACGACCTTCACATTCTGTTTCAGGCCGGCAAGGGATTCGGCGGTCAAACGGGCCTTGTCAGGATTGCGGCCCCAGATTTCGACGTGCTCGATCGGGCGCACCGCGCAATGGGCACGCACCAGATAGGGCGCCAGTTCGCCGGTCCCCATCATCACAAGCCTGTTGGCATCCTTTCGCGCCAGATAGGTCGCCGCCAGCGCCGAGGCGGCGGCCGTCCGGTTCAACGTGATCGCGCGCCCGTCCAGCACCTTGGTCGGCCGGCCGGTCATCGGATCGAACAGGATATAGATCGGCATGACCGATGCGAGGCCGCGGGCGGAGTTTCCCGGGACGATCGAGGTGAGCTTGACACCCAGAACGCCATCGTTCTGCCAGGCGGGCATGAGGACGAAAGTGGCATCCGGCTCGTTGCTTCGCCCCCAGGTGTGCCGATGCCGCGGCGGCATCTCGCAGCCGGAGCGGAATCCCTCCCTGAGTGCATCGACCAACTCGCGTGGCTCAAGTGCGGCTTCGACCGCGCCGAAGTCGGCAAAACTGAGTGACATCTGAAAATCCTTGGCGTGCTGGGGGGGCCGGTAAGACGGCTTACCCTTCCGAAAGAAGCTTGCCGGAGATGGCCCAGTTGTCGCGGGGCTGCTCGTCGAAAATGACGTTGACATGCTCGGCGGTCGAACCGGCATGCTCGACCATCGCCTGCGTCACCGCAGCGGCGACCTTGGCCTTCTGCTCCCTGGTGCGGCCTGCGGTCAGCGAGATTCGAACAACTGGCATGGGTTCCTCCATTGCGGCATGATAGCTGTTTTGCCTCTACACAGCGAAAGTCCGCGTTTCAACATATAAATGTCCAAAAGATAAAAAAATTCTGTGATAAGAGAAAAGTTCCTGATAAGGATCACTGTCTGATTGTTTGGGAGGTTGTCATGTCCTGTCTGCGCATTGGGTGTTTTCTCGCCGGCGGCCTGGCCGCCTTGATCGCAACCACTTCGGTTCGGGCGGACGACAATCTGTCCGTTCTTCTCGACTTCGCCCCATGGGGACTGCATGCCGGCGTCCATCTCGCGGCGGAGAAGGGCTGGTTCAAGGAAGAGGGTCTCAACGTCAGCGTACGCGATGGGCGCGGCAGCGTCAGCACGATCCAGCTCGTTGGTGTCGGCGAGGCCGATGTCGGCATGGCCCAGCTCGGGCCGATGGCGACTGCCAGGGAGAAAAGCGGCATTCCGCTGAAATCCATCGCAGGCTGGGTCAGGAAGGGCGACCTCGCGGCGGTCGTGGACAAGACGGCCGGCATCAACTCGATCGCCGATCTGAAGGGCAAGAAGCTCGCTTTGTTCGCGGCCAGCCCCTTCCTGCCCTTTTTGGATACCTTCCTGAAGGCGGGAGGTATGACGCGCGACGATGTCAACCTGCTGTATGTCGAGCCCTCCGCGATGATGACCACCTATACATCCGGACAGGCGGACGGCGTGCTCACCGCCGGGCCCTATGGGCAGGCGCTGGCCGCGCGGGATCGCCCCGCCTCGCTGGTTCTGGCCGATCAGGCGGGCATCTCCTATCCGAGCTACGGCTACTTCTCGACGGAGGCCGTGATCGAGAAGAAGGAAGACGTTCTGCGCCGGTTCATCGCTACGCAGACACGGGCCTTCAAATACATCTATGACGGTCACGTCGACGAGGCCGTGGCGGCGATCATCAGCCAGCGCCCCGACTTCAAGCTTAATCCGGAAATCCTCAAAAACCAGATCGAGCTCTATCGGCCCTTCTTCACGACACCCAATACCGAAGGCAAGCCGTTCGGCTGGCAGTCCGAAGAAGACTGGGCGAACACGATCAAGTCGATGGTCGCGGCCGGTGTGCTGGGCAAAGGCTTCAAGCCTCAGGACTTCTACACCAATGCCTTTATCGGCGAGTGAGATGCAGCCGATCCTCGAAGTTCGGAATGTCGCAAAGATCTACGGCTCGGCGCCATCCGGCGTCGAGGCGCTGCGGTCGATCGATCTGGCGGTACGGCCCCGGGAATTCCTGAGCATCGTCGGACCGAGCGGCTGCGGAAAGAGCACGCTATTGAAGTGTATCGCCGGCCTGGAGACCATCACCTCCGGCACGATCAAGGTTCGGGGAGAAGAAATCTCCGGACCGCCGACCCAGATGGGGATCGTGTTCCAGCGCGACCTGTTGCTCGACTGGCGGACTGTCATAGAGAACGTGCTGATCATCTCCGAATTTCGGGGAACGCGGACGTCCGAGCTGGAGGCGAAGGCGGCAGAGCTGCTGGTCCGGTTCGGGCTGGGCGATTTCCAGCGTCGATATCCCTGGGAGCTCTCGGGCGGCATGCGCCAGCGGGCGGCGATCTGCCGTGCCATCCTGGACAACCCCGAGCTTCTGCTGATGGACGAGCCTTTCGGCGCGCTCGACGCCATGACGCGCGACGATCTCAACCTCGAACTTGCCCGACTGTGGCAGGAGACACGCAAGACCGTGGTGTTCATAACGCACGGCATCCAGGAAGCTGTCTTCCTCTCCGACAGGGTTGCCATGATGGCAAGAAATCCTGGCAGGATCGTCGACATCTTCGAGATCGACCTGCCGCGTCCGCGCACGCTTGAGATGCGCGATTCTGCCGAGTTTTCGGCGATCGTGCATCGCATCCGCGATCGGTTCGCCGACATCGGCGCCATTCGCACGGAGTAAGTCATGCCGAAGCTAGCATCGAGCGGTCTTGTCCAGGGTGCCGGATTCCTCGTCGCCTGCGTCCTGCTGTGGGAAGCGATCGTCCGGCTGGCCGGGGTGAGGGAATTCCTGTTTCCCGCACCGTCGACGATCGTCATGGAGATCCTGAACTATCCTGGTTTCTTCGCGCGTAACGCGCTCTATACCCTGCTCGTCACTCTCGTCGGCTTTGCCATCGCGCTGTCGCTGGGCGTCGCGCTGGCCATCGGTATCGTCTATTCCCGCCTCCTAGAGAATACGCTCTATTCGCTGCTGGTCGCACTGAACAGTATTCCGAAGGTCGCGCTTGCGCCGCTTTTCGTCATCTGGCTGGGCACCGAGATGGCGCCCAAGATCGCTATTGCGGTCACCATCGCCATCTTCGCCATCGTCGTGGATACCGTACTGGGGCTGCGTTCGGTGGACCCCGAGACCCTCAACATGGCGCGTGCCGCGCGCGCGAACGAGTGGCAGATCCTTCGCAAGATCCGCTTCCCGTCGGCCTTGCCCAGCCTGTTCGCCGGTATGAAGGTAGCCATCTCCTTTGCCCTCGTCGGCGCGCTCGTTGGCGAATTCGTTGCCGGCAGCCAGGGGCTGGGACACGCCATCCTGCTCGCGCAGGGCATGTTCGACACGCCCCGCGTTTTCGCCTCGATCGTGATCCTCGGACTGATAGGCACCATCCTCTTCTACCTCGTCGACGCGCTCGAGCGTTACATGCTGCCCTGGCACGCCTCCCATAGGGGCGTCCGGACGGCCATGTGAGGGCGGCACGATGGACAAGGCAGTTCGAAAACGCGGCAAGCCCGCGGAGGCAAAGCGCCGGGCGGGAAGCTCGACGACGAAGCAGGAGCGGTCGGCGCCTTTGGGAGCTTACGAGGAGCGCGTCGCTCTCGGTGCCCGGCTGAGGCGGTTCAGACAGGGCCTGGGATGGACACTGGAGCAGGCGAGCCGGGTGACCGGTGTCGGGCGCTCGACCCTCTCGAAGATCGAGAACGGGCAGATGTCCCCGACATTCGATCTGCTCCGGCGCCTGACGATGCGCATGCAGATCGATCTGGTCGACCTGTTCGACGCGGAGTCCAGCCAGGAGCCGCGCGGCCGGCGCAGCCTCACTCTCAATGGACAGGGCAAGCGCCTCTCAAGCCCCACCTATGTCCATGAACTGCTTGCAGCCGACGTCTCGCGAAAGAAGATGCTGCCGTTCAGGAGCCGGATCACGGCGCGATCCAGAAGCGAGTTCGACGGCTGGGTGCGTCACGACGGCGAGGAGATTATCATCGTGCTTTCCGGCGCGATCGAGGTTCATACCGAATACTACGAGCCGGTCGTGCTCCATGAAGGCGACTCGATCTATTTCGACAGCACGATGGGCCATTGTGCGATCTCGGTCAGCGATCAGGATGCGGAGGTCTTCTGGGTCTGCTCGATCGACGTTTTCAAGGATCAGGTCGAGCGTACCGGGGCCGACCTGCCGCCGCGTTTGGAGGATGGGCATGATCATCAAGGGTGAAAAGGAGATGAAGGCCGCCCGCGAGACCGTCTGGCGTGCTCTCAACGACCCCGAGGTGCTGCGGCTGTGCATTCCCGGCTGCACCGCGCTGGAAGAGGCCGGTCCCAACCAGCTTACCGCAACGGTTTCGCTCGCGATCGGTCCCGTCAAGGCCAGGTTCTCCGGGACGGTTCATCTGAAGGATCTGAGGCCGCCGGCATCCTATCGGATCGAAGGGGAAGGGCAGGGCGGCATTGCCGGCTTCGCCCGCGGCGCCGCCAATGTTCGCCTGGTGGAGGCGGATGGCGGCACCCGGCTGGAATATGAGGCGGACTCGGCGGTCGGAGGCAAGATCGCGCAACTCGGAAGCCGCCTCATCGAGTCGACCGCCCGTAAGCTCAGCGATCAGTTCTTCACCAAATTCGCTGCCGTCGTAGAGGAACTGAACCAGGAACAGGCCTGACTCGGGCGCGTGCGGTTGACTGGAACCGGAGGAAATTGAATGCCGAGCGTTTCGCTTACGGTCAACGGCCAGCCGGTCACGGTGGAGGTCGAAAACCGAACATTGCTGGTTCAGCTCCTGCGCGACCGGCTGTCCCTCACGGGAACCCATATCGGTTGCGATACCAGCCAGTGCGGCGCCTGTGTCGTCCATCTTGACGGCATATCCATCAAAAGCTGCACCATCCTCGCCGTCCAGTGCGAGGACGCCGAGGTGGTGACGATCGAGGGCATAGCGTCGAGCCCGGGAGTGCACCCCATGCAGGAGGCTTTCAACCACAAGCACGGCCTGCAATGCGGCTACTGCACGCCCGGCATGATCATGAGCCTGATCGATTTGCTGCGCGTGGAGCCGCATCCTGACGAGCATGCGGTGCGGAAATGGCTGGAAGGCAACATCTGCCGCTGCACGGGCTACCAGTCGATCGTCGACGCGGCACTGGAGTGCGCGCAGCAGCAGAGCGGCGGGGCGAGCGCGCATGTATGACTTCCGCTACACAAGACCGACCATGCTCGCCGAGGCGCTGCAATCGGCGGAAGAGGCCGACAGCAAGTTTCTTGCCGGCGGCATGACCCTTCTGCCGGCGTGCAAGCAACGGTTGGCGCGGCCGTCGACGCTCATCGACCTCGGCGGCATACGCGAACTGGCCGGCATTTCGATGCAGGACGGGATGCTCAGGATCGGCGCGATGACGCGCCATTTCGAGGTTGCCGCGAGCGAGGCCGTGCGCACGGCGATACCGGGTCTCGCCCGGCTCGCCGGCGTGATCGGCGACCAGCAGGTTCGCCATCGGGGCACGATCGGCGGGTCGGTCGCCAACAACGACCCAGCAGCCGACTATCCGGCGGGTCTCCTCGGCCTGGGCGCCACCGTCGCTACCGACCGCCGCACCATCGCGGCGGATGATTTCTTCCTAGGCCTGTTCGAGACCGCGCTCGAAGAAGGCGAGATGCTGACGAGCGTCTCCTTCCCCGTGCCCGATGCCGCGGCTTACGAGAAATTTTCAAGTCCCGCCTCGGGCTATGCGCTGATCGGGGTCATGGTCTCGAGAACTGGCGCGGATGTCAGGGTTGCCGTCACCGGTGGCGGCCATGGCGTATTTCGCGTGGCGGCGGCGGAAGCCGCACTCGCGGACGACTGGTCGCCGCAAGCCGTATCCGGGATCGAGGTCGACGCCGACGTGCTCAGCGACGATCACGGGGCGCCCGCGGCCTACAAGATGGCGCTGATCCGGACGCTGACCGCCAGGGCCGTGGCGTCGATGGTGCGATGAACCGGACGGCGGGGAGGTAGCTCATGACTTCATCTACGCGACAAGCCGCGGAATCCGGCCCGGTCGGCATCGGCGCCGCGTTGCCTCGCCTCGAAGACAGCCGCCTCACGCAGGGACGAGGCGCCTACGGGGCGGATTTGAATTTTGCCAGGCAGGCTTATCTGGCGATTCTGCGTTCGCCTTACCCGCATGCGCGCATCGGGCATATCGACTGCACGGCCGCCCTCGAATTGCCGGGCGTCCTTGCTGCCTATACCGGGCAGGATGTGCTGTCGGACGGCATCGGTTTCCTGCCGACAAGGGTCCGTCGCAAGGCGCCCGACGGCGAGCCTAATTTCGTGCCGCCGTTTCCGGTATTGGCGGTCGATAGAGTACGGCATGTTGGCGAGGGCGTCGTCGCAGTCGTAGCCGAGACGCTCGATATCGCCAAGGACGCGCTCGAACTCATCGACGTGGGCTATGAGCCGCTGCCCTCGGTTACGGATACAGGCAGTGCCGCGGCGACGAACGCTCCCCAAATCTGGCCCCAGGTTCCGAACAATGTCTGCTTCGTCCACGAGGCAGGCGACCGTCAGGCAGTGGATGCTTCCTTTGCGACCGCCGACCATGTGACCGTCCTGGATTTCACTGTCTCGCGCGTCTGCGCGGCCCCGCTGGAAGTACGCAACGCGATCGGAATCTACGACGCCGCATTCGACCGTTACACGCTCTACAGCGCTGATCAGTCGCCCCACCAGCTGCGAAATGAACTGGCTGAGCTGGTGTTGAAAGTCCCCGAAACCAGCCTCCGCATCATGACACCGGATTGCGGCGGATCTTTCGGAATGAAGTTCGGACCATCTCCGGAGCAGGTGCTGGTCCTGTGGGCGGCGCGCAAGCTGGGCCGACCGATCCGCTGGTTCAGCGACCGCAACCAGTCATTCCTATCCGATCCTCACGCACGCGACAACGTGTCCCGAGCCGAGCTTGCCCTCAGCCGAGATGGCCGCTTTCTCGCACTTCGCGTTTCGACGACTGCGAATCTTGGCGCGTATCTCGGCCTCTATGGCATCCATACGCCGACGAACAATATCGGTGGGCTGGCCGGAACCTACAAGACGCCGTGCATCTTCGTTCGCGTTCAAGGTGTCTTTTCAAATACCAATCCGACCTCCGCTTATAGAGGCGCCGGCAGGCCGGAAGCATCTTATGCCATCGAGCGCGTGATTGACATTGCGGCGGCCGAAATGGGCATCGACCGCGTGGAACTGCGCCGGCGTAATCTCATCACGCCGGAGATGATGCCATTCAAAACGGGGCTGCTTTACAAATACGATAGCGGAGAGTTCGGCAGAAATATCGACCGTGCTCTCGAGCTAAGCGATTGGGAGGGCTTCGAAACACGCCGGCGCGAGGCACTTTCGCGTGGGAAGTTGCGCGGGATCGGCCTCGCCAGCGTCATTGAGATCGCAGGTGGTCCTATAGAGCGGCCTTCCGAGGAGTTTGTTGAAATCCGCTTTGACCAAAGCGGTAACGCGCACGTGTTGACGGGATCGACATCCCAGGGTCAAGGCCATGTGACTGCCTTCACTCAACTGATCGGCGAATTCCTCGGGCTGCCTGCCAGCCGGATACGCGTGAGCTTCGGCGACACCGATCAGGTAGCCTTTGGACGCGGCGGCGGCGGCTCGCGGACGGCGGCTGCGGTCGGTGCCTCTCTCAAGGTTGCGTCCGACAAGCTGATTGCCCGCGGCAGGGAGATCGCTGCGCATCTGCTTGAAGCCGATGTCCATAAAATCGAATTCCAAGAGGGACTTTTCAGAGTTGCGCGGAGTAACCGCCACGTCAGCATGGTTGAGGTGGCTCGAGCGGCATTTCGGGCGGATTTACTGCCTGCGGATCTTGAACTTGGGTTTTCGGCGAGCGCTGCCGTCACAATTGCCGCACCGAACTTCCCGAACGGCTGCCACATATGTGAGGTGGAGATCGATTGCGGAACTGGCCGGCTTGATATCGTCGGCTACTGGGTCGTGGACGACGTGGGGCGCATGATCAATCCATTGCTCGTGAAGGGCCAGATGCATGGTGGCATCGCGCAGGGTCTCGGCCAGGTCATCGGTGAATACATCCGCTACGACGGCGAGGGTCAGTTGGTCACTGCGTCGTTCCAGGATTACTACATGCCTAGAGCCGAGCATATGCCGCGAATCGTGGTCGAGGGTAACCAAGTCCCGGCGACAACGAACACGCTGGGTATCAAGGGCGCCGGCGAAGCAGGAACGGTGGGTGCGCTTCCCGCCGCGATGAACGCGATCAATCATGCCTTGGCGCCGCTCGGCGTTCGCCATTTCGAAATGCCGGCCAGTCCCGACCGTCTCTGGGCGGCGATCAACAGTCTTCAGGACAGTACGTTCGCCGGCTAAGGATCGCTACCTGCGCCAAGTACGCTGCCGACAATCAGGTCGTCTCGTCGTGCGCAGTTCGGGTCACTAGACAGGATTGGAGAACGGCTCGGCTCGGCGGTCTGCCCGCCGCCGCGGGCCTGTGCCGCGATAACGCCGCCTGGAGATTGTTCCCCGTATCACCTTTCCCCGAACAAAGAGCTGATCGCTACGCAGGCGCATTCGGACTTGACAGTTCAATGGATATTTGCGAGTTGTCTGAAAACGTTTTCATAAGTAAAGGAAAAGCACCATGGGAACCCGGATGCGGCTAGCGACGCTGCCGACCCAGCCCACGATGAACGAGAACCACCGATTGGTCCGCACGGTATTCAAGCGCGCGGACTTACTCGCAAGCAGTGTGCTGGCGGTAGAGCAATCGATGTATTTTCCGAGCGGGAAATCTCCCGTGCACGCTGAAGATGATTCCGAAGAGGTGATCTACTTTCGCCGCGGTCGAGGCAAGGTGCTGCGAGGCAACGAATACGTGGAAGTCGGGCCAGGCAGCGCCGTAACGATCCCCGGCGGCAAACCGCATCATGTGGTGAATACGGGCGAGGACGTACTCGAACACATCCTCATCAGCGCGGATCTCTCCCCGTCCGTACCAAAGGAAGTCCAAGCGTTACCGGACACCGGCGACTTTCTGGTGACACATGGGGAAGGCGGCCTGCGGAGGCTGGCCTGTCGCAAGTTCACCGTCGCGCCCGGCGAGACCTCACGGACTGTCACGTTCGGCGATCGAGAGACCGTGTATGCCATCTCGGGCGGATTTGCGATCGTTCACGTCGCGCTGCCCGGCGGCGAGTATGAGTGGCAATACGCTATGGATGCTTCCAACTGCTTCTGGCTGCCGCCCGACCGGCCGCATTATTTCCGCAACGTCGGTGACAGCCCGCTCGCCGTCACAAGCTTTCTGTGTCTGTCCGGCTCGACCGATTCCTGATTTGCCCAAGAGATTTGCATGTTGATCAACAAGGTTGAAGCCGTCGCTGTCTCGGTGCCTCTCGGTATCGTGACGAGTATGTCGAGCCGAACAGTTCATGCTCGCGAGTATGTGATCGTCACGATCGAAGCCGACGATGGTTCCATAGGCACGGGCTATACCTATGCTGGAACGACCGGCGGGCGGGCCGTACGCGACATCGTCCTTCATTCGCTGGTTCCGGTCCTGCGGGGTCGTCCGGTCCACGATATCGAGGGTGCCTGGAAGGATATGTACCAGGAGGCGCTCCTGATTGGTCGCCGCGGTGCCGTATTGCGCTCGATGTCAGCCATCGACATCGCCCTGTTCGACCTCGTCTCCAGGAAAGCCGGCCTGCCGCTGGCCAAGTTTTTAGGAGGGTGGAAGGACAAGGTGCCCGCTTATGCGTCCGGAGGCTATTATCGCGAAGGGGATCCGTTCGAACAACTCGAGCGCGAGATCCGCGGCAATCAGGCGCTCGGCTTCAAGGACCATAAGATCAAGGTCGGCGGTCGAAGCGTCCAGGAGGATGCTGCGCGCGTGCGCCATGCGCGCGAACTCGTCGGCCCTGAAGGACGCCTGTCCCTCGATGCCAACAATGCATATCGCAATGCGGCGGAAGCCATCGAGGCAGGGCGCGCTTTCGAACGCGCCGCGGGGACGCTTGGCCTTTGGTGGTTCGAGGAGCCGCTATCGCCCGAGGACATTCCCGGACACGCGCGGGTGGCGTCGGTCCTCGAAACACCTGTGGCGACGGGCGAAATCCACCAGACGCGGTGGGACTTCCGGGCGCTCATGGAGAGCGGGTCGGCCGCGATCATTCAGGCGGATGCCGCCGTTGTGGGAGGGATCAGCGAGTGGCGAAGGATCGCCGCGCTGTGCGCGTCGTTTGACATCCCGATGGCCCCCCATTGGCATCACAACCTGCACGTTCACCTGGCGGCCTGCACGCCGAACTGCGTGGTGGTGGAGCATTTCGACCTCGCCAAAGACGTGTTCAATTTCGAGCGCCTGCTCACGCCTTCGAGCCGCGCGACACCGCAGGATGGTTTTCTGGAAGTGCCAACGGCACCTGGTCTCGGTATTGAATTCGATCCACAGGCGATCGATCGGTACAGGATCGTCTGAGGTGGCCCGACATGTTCAGTGATCTGCCGGGCAAGGTAGCTATCGTGACCGGCGCGGCGCGCGGCATAGGTCGCGGCATCGCCATGAGACTGGCGCGCGAAGGGTGCAAGCTCATCCTCAACGACATCGAAGAGGCGGCTCTCCGCTCCACGGCTGAGGAAACGAAGGCCTTGGGTGGTGAGGTCGTCACATATGTTGCCGACGTTGGCCGTCGTGACCCCGTGGAAGCGATGTTTGCCTCGGCAATCGAATGGCAGGGCCGCATCGACATCCTCGTTAACAACGCCGGCTGGTCGGTTCCGGTATCGCATTTGCTGGAGATGAGCGACACGCATTGGGACGATGTCCTGCGAACAAACCTCAAGAGCGTGTTTCTCTGCACGCAGATTGCGGCACGTTCGATGGTCCGTACAGGCGGCGGATCCATTGTCTGCCTGAGTTCGTTCGGTGCGACGAGGGCGCACCGTGCGATGGCCGCGTACGACGCGTCCAAGGGTGGCGTGGAAGCCTTCATCCGCGCTGCCTCGCTGGACCTTGCGCCATTCGATATCCGGGTCAACGCCGTCGGGCCGGGAGCCATCCATACGGAATTCTTCGACCCGGATGGTTCGGAAGGGAAAAAAAGCCGAGCACGCCCTGTGCCGCTTGGCAGGGTGGGCGAGGTGCAGGATGTAGCCAGTGGCGTCGCTTTTCTTTCGTCTTGCGAGTCGTCGTATATCACTGGACAGGTGCTTTATATCGACGGCGGGATGCATGCCCAGCTCCGTCCTCCTGAGATGGACCGGCCGCTTCCCGGCGCCATCGGCGAGTGGCGCCGGTCCATAGAAGCAAACGTCTCGTAGCCATGAAACGAAGAAGCCACATCTCCGCTGACAAAGGGCCCGTAGGCATCCGCGAGATCGCCAGGGAAAGCGGCGTTTCCATTTCCACGGTCTCCCGCGTGCTTCAGGGAAATGTGCGCGTTTCCGAAGAGCTGATGGCGAAGGTGGAAGCGGCTGTGGCGCGACTGAACTACAGGCCCAACTTCTCCGCACGTACGCTGCGCATGCAGAAGTCGTACACAATCGGTGTGGTGGTTCCGCACATCGGCAACGCACACTTCAGCGATTCCGTCCGCGCCATCCAGGATGTCGCTGCCGATGAGGGCTACACGACGCTCATCATCAACTCCGATGGGGATGCGGACCAGGAGGCAGCTGCGCTGCGCACGCTGGAAGAGCGTCAGGTCGACGGGATCATTCTTGTGTCGGCGACACCGACCATGACATCCGCACTGGCATCGATCATCGAGCGCGGCGTGTCTGTTCTGGTGATGGACCGTGCTGTCCGCGGTGCGGATGTCGACCATGTGCTTGTCAATACACGCACGGGCACCAGGGCTGCCGTGCTTCACCTCGCCTCGGGCGGCAACCGACGTATTGCTTTCATGGCCGGCCCCTCCGGGATGTGGACCGCTTCGGAAAAGCTCAAAGGGTACAGGGAGGGTTTGAAGGAAGCGAATTTCAGCTTCGACCCGGATCTGGTCCTGCAGGGGGATTACACCTTTCAAGGCGGGGAAGCACAGGCGCTCGCTCTTCTCGCTCTTTCCCCGCGGCCGGACGCGGTCATCGTTGCCAATAACCTGATGACGTTGGGAGCCATGCGCGTCTTCCTTCGCAAGGGCATCGAGATCCCACGCGATCTCGCCCTTGTCGGATACGACAACGCTCAGTGGACGGATGTCGTGCGACCGACGATCACGGTTGTCTCGCAGCCGACATACGCGCTGGGAACCTCGGCCATCCGATTGCTTCTCGCGCGGCTGGCGAACCACAGTGCCGACCCAGACCGCGTGATGCTTGAAACACAGCTCATCGTGCGCGAGTCGAGCGTCCGGCGATAAACAGGATGAGCTATCAACTTTTCAGAGCAAGGCATGAAAACGTTTTCTCAATCACAGACCGGAGCCGATATGTCTTCTTCCCAGACCTTTACCGACCTCCTTATCGGCCAGCGCGCGGGCAAACCCCGCATCGCGGGTTCCACCTGGATCACACTGTTCGGTGAGGGACCAAAACAGCTTGAGGCATTGCTCCAGACATCGGGCGAATTCATCGACAGAGCGAAACTCGCTTACGGTTCTGCGCTGCTTGCCAGGCCCGAAGTGCTGAAGAACATCACAAGCATCCTTCGCGATCACGATATCGAGCCCTATCCGGGTGGAACCATCCTTGAGATGGCCATCCGCCTCGGCAAGACGGAGGCCTTCTACGATTGGGTGCAGGAGATGGGGTTCACCGGCATCGAAATCTGTGACGGCGTGATCGAGATGACGCGGGAGGAACGCTCCGGCTACATCCGGATGGGAATCGAGCGCGGACTGAACGTCACAACTGTCGTGCAGGAATGTATTCGCAAGCCGATTGTCGAGATTGTTCCTCTCAACGACCGCATTGCACGTGCGCAAGCCGACCTGGCTGCCGGCGCATCACAGGCGCATTTCATCTACCAGGCCATGGCGCGAGGAGAAACGCCTTCGGACGTCGTGGGACCGCTGAAATTTGAACAGGTGAAGGAAGTCATCTCCAGGATCGGCAGCGATCGCATGGTCTGCGAAGCATTGTCGGTCGACGACCAGCTCAAATACCTGCGCGCTTTCGGAGGCGACATCAGCCTTGGCCATGTCGATCCGAGGACGGTGGTGCAACTGGAGGCACAGCGCCGCAAGCTGGGCTACGAGACCTTCTGGTCGTCCGTATGGGGTCGCCCGCACTGGAGTTGAGCGAAAGCCGTGACCGTCATGTTCAATCCCTTCTCTCCGGTCGAAAGTATCCAGGCACGGTGCTGGAGTTCGATGCCCGCGGTGTATCGCCACCGCCGCCGCAGCGCATGGTCGGACGCTAACCGCGCCGGAGAAGAGCTGGAGTGCTTCCTGGAAGGCCCGAGCTTCGACACCGACGGCCACTTGTGGCTGGTCGATGTGCCGTTCGGGCGGATATTCAGGATCAGCCCCGACGGAGAATGGAACCTGGTCACGGAGTACGATGGATGGCCGAACGGGCTGAAGATCCATCGTGACGGCCGCATCTTCATTTGTGATTACCGCCGGGGCCTGCTCAGCCTCGATCCGGCATCGGGGCGTGTGACGTCCGTTCTCGAGACGTCGTACAGCGAAGGGTTCAAAGGTCTGAACGACCTTCACTTCGCTCCGAACGGCGACCTCTATTTCACCGACCAGGGACAGTCCGGCGTCGCCGACCCCAGCGGCCGGCTGTATCGGCTCCGGGCTTCGGGAGCGCTCGATAAGCTGCTGGACTGCATTCCCAGTCCCAACGGGGTGACGCTGACCGCCGATGGCAGGTTCTGCTATCTGGCCGCGACCAGGACCCAGCAGATCTGGCGTATTCCCCTGATGAAGGATGGCGGGGTTTCCAAGGTTGGTGTCGCCATTCAGATGTCGGGCGGTTACGCAGGTCCCGACGGTATAGAAATGGATTCCGACGGCGGCCTTCTCGTCTGCCAGCTCGGCATCGGCGTCTGGCGTTTCGACAAGCGAATGCTGCCTACACATCTCGTCCTCGGCTCCGAGGACGAGACCCACCTGACCAACCTGGCTTTTCAGCCTCGCGATTCCAGGAATCTGTACATCACCGGCTCGACGACAGGGACGGTCTTCACGGCGAAGATGCCCGTCCCGGGGAAAACGCTTTTCGCCCATTCATGATCTAATCTACTGGAGGAAAGAAATGCACAATTCGACCCGCTTTCAGCCCCGCGCCGCCATCACGGCGGCACTGGGTCTTTGCCTGGCACTCGGCACTGGTTTATCCACGGCGGTAGGGCAAGCCTCGGCCGGCGAACTAAAGATCGGCACGTTGTTGCCGATGACAGGTCCCGCGGCCCAGTTCGGTCCCTCGATGCTGACAGCCGTGGAACTTGCGGCCAAGGACATCAACGATGCCGGCGGCATCCTTGACAGCAAGATCACCCTCGTGAATGCCGACGAAGCTGGCGATGCGAATATCGCTTCGCAGGCATTGGACCGCCTCTTGAGCCAGGGCGCCCGAGCTATCATGGGCACTGGTTCGACCTCGGTCACGCTATCCCTGCTGGACAAGGTCGTGCGCGCTCGCGTGTCGATGTGTTCGGGGGCGAACACCGGTCCGCAGCTTTCCGCGTACCCGAACCAAGGCTACTTCGCCCGCACGTCTTATTCGGCGGTGCTGCTGGGCCCTGTGTTCGCCCAGATGGCCATCGAGGACGGGCACAGTAAAATCGCCATCCTGGGTCGCGGTGATGCCTTCGGTAAAGGAATGTCCGAAGCCGCAGCAGAGGCATTCAAGGCGGCGGGCGGCGAGGTGCTCGCCACGGTAATCTACGATCCTGCGCAGACAAGTTTCGATTCCGAGGTGCAGCGCATCGCAAGCCTCAAGCCGGACGGTGTGATCGTGATCGGTTACGACGAGCGCGGCAAAATCCTGCGCTCCATGATCGAACGTGGCATCGGGCCGCGCAATGTCGGTATATACACGACCGGCGTGCTGAGCCCGGAATTCTGGAAGAGCGTCAATCCCAACGATGCCACCGTTCTGGATGGGGTCAAGCAGGCTGCATCACCTCTCACCAAGGGCAACGATTTCGCGCAGCGCATCCTCGCCCAGAAGCCGGGATTGGGTACCACCCAGTTTGCGCCGGAGCAGTATGACTGCCTGGTGATCACCGCGCTGGCCATGACGGCCTCCAAATCCACTGACCCGACTGTCTATAAGGACCATATCCCGCTCGTTACGAAGGGCGATGTCGAGTGCACGAACTATCGCGATTGCGTCAGTGCCCTCGGCACCGGCAAGACGATCGCATATGTCGGGCCTACGGGACCTACCCGCCTGAATGCGAGTGGCGATCCGACGACGGCGCTGCTTGAGACCTATGTGGTGGACGCGAAGGGCGTATCCCAACCCGTGCACCAGATCCAGGCAAAGATGCCCTGACATGCCAAGAACCCTCCTCGCGCTCGTTCTGCTCGCTGCGTCCGTTATGGCGGTGCAGGCTGCCTCCATCGGTGGCAAGCTGCGCTTGCGATCCGGCGAGACATCGAAACCGGTTGCCGGAGTCACGCTGACCGCGCGCTCCGAGAGTTCGGGCCAGTCTGCTCAGGCGGTGAGCGGGGAGGACGGCAGTTTCGATATTCCGGTGCCTGCTGCCGGCCGGTACCAGGTCACGCTCGATAGCAAAACGCTTCCGCGCGGCGTTGACCTGCCGGCCGGCAGGTCAACCACCCTTACGGTGGATGTCGGGGAGGGCCAGCGTAAACTGGTGATCTTTCCTCTCGCGCAAGCGGGAGCGGGCGAACAGCAAACGGGCCCGTCCGCCTGGGTACGTTTCCTACAGCTTATCGTCGATGGCACGGTATCCGGGCTGGTGATCGCCATGGCCGCCGTGGGACTCTCGCTGATCTACGGTATCTCCCGGATCATCAACTTCGCGCATGGCGAGTTCATGACGCTCGGCGCCATCCTGGCCTATGCCTTGAGTTCCATGGAAGGCGGTCCGCAATTGCCGCTGGTGCTGGCGGCTGCCGTGTCGCTGATCGTGGTCGGCGCACTGGGAGGAGCGTTCGGCATCGGCCTCGTCAGGCCTCTGGAAACGCGCGCGAAGGACCACTTCGCCATCCTGGTTTTCACGATCGGGCTCTCGTTCGCGATGCGCTTCGTGCTGCTGGCGGTCTTCGGGCCGAACTCGTATCCCTTCCGTGAGTATGCCCTGCAGGAGCCGATACGCTTCTGGGGGCTCATATTGGTTCCGCGTGATTTGACCGTCGCAATCATTTCGGTGCTGATCCTCGTGGCACTCGGCGTGTTCCTGCTGTTCACGCGGACCGGCCGTGCCATGCGTGCCGTCGCCGCCAATCCCTCGCTTGCCGAAGCGACAGGCATCGACGTGAACCGAATCAAGCGTAGCGTCTGGATCCTCGGCGCAGGGCTGGCCGCCGCGGGTGGCGTCCTGATGGCCGTGAGCCAGCAGGTTCGCTGGGACATGGGCTACCAGATGCTGATGTTCGTGTTCGCGGCGGTCATCCTCGGGGGCATCGGTACAGCTTTTGGGACGATCGCGGGCGGTGTGGTTCTCGGGATCTGCATGGAGCTCAGCACGCTTGTCTTCCCCGTCGAGATAAAGACGGCTCTTGCCATGCTCGCAATGAGCGCGGCGCTTCTCGTCCGCCCGCAAGGCCTGTTCAATC
Organism: Phyllobacteriaceae bacterium; assembly: GCA_040255475.1. GTDB lineage: Bacteria > Pseudomonadota > Alphaproteobacteria > Rhizobiales > Rhizobiaceae > Mesorhizobium_L. Next base: position 50,385 of record JBDZVC010000001.1, read on the forward strand.
GCGCACAGCGTGTGGGATGAAACCGATGGACCTGCTCAATCTGCTTTCCCTTACATTGAGAGCCGCCGTCTCGCCCGAAGCGGCGGTCCTGGCGCTCGCAGCCGTCGGCCTCAACCTGCACTACGGCCATACAGGACTTCTCAATTTCGGTCAGGCCGGCTTCATGATGATGGGAGCCTACGGGCTGGCCATCGGCGTTCTTCTGCTGGGGCTGTCTTTCGCGGGCGGCGTCGTGCTCGGCCTCATGTTCGCCGTCCTGCTTGCACTGCTGCTCGGTGTGCCGACCGTGCGGTTGCGTGCCGATTATTTCGCGATCGTGTCGTTGGCTGTGACGGAGTCTCTTCGCCTTCTGTTCCGCAGCAGCTGGATGCAGCCCATTACTGGCGGCGTCCAGGGTCTTCAGAGGTTCGGTGACGGCTTTTTCGCCTGGAATCCGATCCCCGCCGGCACCTACGAACTGGGTCCGCTGCACTGGAACGAGGCCCAGCTCTTTCTGTGCATCATCGCCTGGTCTCTGGTCGTGGCCGCGACCCTTTTCGTCAGGATACTTATTGCATCGCCATGGGGCAGGGTGATCCGCGCCATTCGCGATAACGAACTGGGACCGACATCTCTTGGCAAGCCGGTATTGCTCTACAAGATGCAAAGCCTGGTGATTGGAGGCTTGATCGGCGCGGTCGCTGGTGTGCTGCTCGCCGTCAACCAGCAGGACGTCAATCCTGAAACCTACATGCCGACGCTGACATTCTTTGCCTATTCCGGCCTCGTGCTTGGTGGCGTCGGGCGGACATGGGCACCTCTGATCGGCGTGGCGATTTTCTGGATGGTGATTGCGGCTACGGACGGAATCCTGGCGGCGGCCGGTGGTTTTTTCCCCTGGCTCGGAGCTCAGCAGATAGGCGCTGCGCGCTTCATCCTTTTCGGGATTGGTCTGATGCTGCTTGTCATCTATCGGCCGGACGGCCTCTTCGTGAAGAAGGGGCTACAGCGTGGCGCGTGAACCGAATCTTCTTGAGGCGTCCGGCGTCGTCCGCCAATTCGGCGCATTCACCGCGGTCAACGTCGACCGGTTCGATATGGTCAGGGGCTCGATCACGTCCTTGATCGGCCCGAACGGCGCCGGGAAAAGCACTTTCTTCAACGTACTCTCCGGGTTCATGCCGGCGACGGCCGGCACCTGGTCCTTCGACGGTGCTGAAATTTCCCATCTGCCGGCGGATCGTATCGCGAAGCGCGGTCTCGTTCGTACCTTTCAGCACACCGCCATCGCTCCACGTCTCACGGTTCTGGAAAACGTGATGCTTGGAGCGAAAGACACGCCGGGGGAAAGTTTCAGGGCCGCAGTCTGGCCACCTGCCTGGAAACGTGCGGAACGCAGACTGGCCGAGCAGGCCATGTCCGTGCTGGACCGATTCAAGCTCACCCATCTTCACGACACGCAGGCAAGCGTACTGTCGGGCGGTCAGCGCAAGCTGCTGGAACTAGCACGAGCCCTCATGGCAGAGCCCCAGTTGCTGATGCTGGATGAGCCCATGGCCGGCGTGAACCCGTCGCTTCGAGACTCCCTGCTCGAGCACATTGTCGATGTCAACAAGCACGGTACGAGCGTCCTGATTATCGAGCACGATATGGAACTGGTCCAGCGGATCAGCGATCACGTCGTGTGCATGGCGGAAGGCCGGATCATCGCTGAGGGCTCGGCGGCCCAGGTCTCGTCCAACCCTGCCGTGGTGGAGGCATATCTCGGCGCACGACGCTCTGAGGCTCAAGAGGCACCACCAACCGGACAGCGGTCGGTCACGCGAGCCGATCCGGTTCTCGCCGTGGACGATATGGTAGCGGGCTACCTGCCCGGCGTGGACGTGCTCCGGGGGTGCTCCGTCGAACTTCGCCCGGCCGAGATCGTCGGAGTTTTCGGCCCGAACGGGGCCGGCAAGTCCACGCTCCTGAAAGCGATCTTCGGAATTGCCCAAACCCGGCGCGGTTCCGTCCGCCACAATGGCGATGCCATCACCGGCATTAAAGGCCACGCACTGGTGGCGCGGGGCATCGGCTATGTGCCGCAGCTGGAAAACGTGTTCGCTCCGCTGACGGTGCTTGAAAATCTCCAGATGGGAGCATTCCTTTCGCCCGAACGGTGGGAAGATGGCCTCAACTACGTCACGGAATTGTTTCCACCACTCGACAGGCTCGGCAGCAAGCGCGCCGGGGACCTGTCGGGTGGCGAGCGCCAGATCGTGGCGTTGGCACGCGCATTGATGCTTCGCCCCGCGGTGCTGCTGCTGGACGAACCTTCCGCCGGCCTCTCGCCGCTCATGCAGGAGCAGGTCTTCGATTTCATCGCGGCCATACGCGTGCAAGGGGTTGCGGTGCTCATCGTCGAGCAAAATGCACGCCGTTGCCTTGAGATCTGTGACCGCGGCTACGTCCTCGACCAGGGACTCAACGCGTACACCGGCACTGGCGAAGAGTTGTTGCACGACGAGCGTGTCGAGCATCTCTACCTCGGCGTGCGCAACGCATCGTCATCCCCGCCGCGGGCGGAGAATTGCACTTCCTCCGGATAAGCACCCATTTTTCAACTTTGGAGATTTTAATGACACAGCGACGGCATGCGCCTTTCCTCATCGGCGGCAAGTGGGTCGAGGCGGTCGACGGCAACGTGATCACGGTTCGCAATCCCGCCAATGGCGGAGCCGCCGGCACCAGCGCGTATGGCGGCGCAGCGGATGCCGACCTGGCGCTTGCTGCCGCGCACGCTGCATTTCCTGCATGGTCGGCGACCGATGTGGAAATCCGCGCGAAGCTTCTTCGACGCAGCGGCGCGCTGATCCGCGAGCGCCGGATGGAAATCGCGGAAGCGCTGACGAGCGAACAAGGCAAGCCCATAACGGACAGCCTGCGCGAGATCGACTACACAGCGCGCGTATTCGAGTTCTATGCCGACATGGCGCCGCTGCGTTCCGATGGATGGAAGCATCCGCAGGAGAACGCCATGTCGAAGGAACTACGTGTTCTGGTTATCCATCAGCCGATCGGCGTCGCGGTCACGATGGTTCCCTGGAACTATCCGGTAGATATCTTTGCATGGAAGGTCGCGCCCGCCCTCGCCGCCGGCTGCACCGTGGTCAACAAGCCTTCGCCACTGACACCTTTGTCGACAATGCTGGTGGTGAAATGCCTCGTCGATGCGGGCATTCCCGAGGGCGTCATCAACAATGTCGTGGGCACCAACGAGGAGCTGTCGCACAAGCTCCTCACCGACCCTCGCTCACGAATGATCACCCTTACCGGATCGATTGAAACCGGCCGGCTCGTGATGCGCGAAGCAGCGGCCGAACTGAAGCGCATCGTACTGGAATTGGGTGGCCAGTGCCCGATGATCGTAATGCCCGATGCGGATATCGAACTCGCGGTGGCGGCGGCTGTTCAGCGTTCCTACACGAACATGGGACAGATCTGTCTGTCGATCAATCGCGTCTATGTAGCGAACGAGATCCGATCGAAATTCCTCGAAGCCTTCGTAGAGGCGACCAAGGCGGTCAAGCCGATGGATGGCATGCTGCCCGGCGCCTTGTTCGGCCCCATGATCAATGATGCGCAGATCACGCGCGTCGAGCAGCACGTGCTCGATGCCACGTCACGCGGCGGGCGACTGCTGGTCGGGGGCAAGCGGCTCAAGGGCAGCGGATACGACGGTGGCAGCTTTTATGCGCCGACGGTGCTGGCGGATGTCCCTGACGACGCGCTGGTCATGTGCGAGGAAACCTTCGGGCCTGTGGCGCCCGTTGTGGGCTATGCGTCGACGGAAGAAGTCATCCGCCGCGCGAACGCCACCCGCTTCGGTCTTGCCGCCTACGTGTACAGCCAGGACGCCGGCCAGGCGTTGCAGCTCGCCGAGCGACTCGAATGCGGCGGCGTCGGCATCAACGTCAACGATGTCTGCGAACTGCAGGCGCCATTTGGTGGTTGGAAGCACAGTGGCGTGGGCCGGGAGTTGGGCAGCGAGGGTTTGCTCTCCTACATGGAGTCCAAGCATATCCGCATGCGACTGCCCGCCTTACGCTAAATCGTGTGACAGGAGGACGGGAAGTGGACGGCAAGCTGTTCCCCGCATTCGATTTCCCCGTGGCGTTGCCCGCAGCGCTCATCGTGATCGACATGCAGCCGGTCGGTGTGTCGGAGGGCGTGGGACTTGTCCGATCGATGGAGTGCAGTTGCGAAGGCTACACGCGCTATCTCGTCGAGCGCGTCCGGAAGCAGGTGATCCCTGCAATTGCACGGCTCGCGCATGCGGTCCGGACTTCAAACGGAAAAGTGATATTCATGACCTTCGGGTCTGTCGTGGGAGACGGCTCCGATATCCGCACGTCCACGATCCGCTATCGCAGCGAACAACGCAAGCGCGCCACGGGCGCGTCGGTACTGGCATCGCGTTCCGATCCCGCCACCGACGTGATTGCGGAGCTGGTGCCCAGTGCCGATGACCTCGTCATTACGAAGACTTCGATGGACAGCTTCGTCTCGACCGATCTGCACCGGCAATTGCAAGCACGCGGTATCAAGTCGGTGTTTGTCACAGGCGTATATACGGATGCGTGCGTGGAAAGCACCGCCCGCAATGCCGCGGAATTGGGCTATCGCGTATTCGTGGCCGAAGATGCTTGCGCTGCGTGGGAAGAGGAATTCCATCGAAAGAGCCTTGCCAACCTCGCGCGCTATTTCGCGCGGGTGGAATCGTCAGCCGTTCTCGAAGCGTTGCTCGCGAAAGCGGTCGAGGCGGCGCGATGACAGACAAGAGAATAGCGCTGCGCTGTGGGCTCAGTGCCCTATCCCAACAAAGTGAAATTCACCCTAGGATTTTTGCCTGATGAAAACCCTATACGGCCTGCATGGCGTCTTCTCGCCTGTCCTGACTCCTTTCGACGCCGAGAACAAGCCCGATCCCGATCGCTACATACGTCATTGCAAATGGCTTCTCGCTCGCCGGGTCGGCCTGGCGGTCTTCGGAACGAATTCGGAGGCCAATTCCCTGGGTTTGCAGGAAAAGCGCAGGCTTCTCGACCTCCTGCTCGAGGCGGGCCTGCCCGCGTCGAGCATGCTGCCCGGCACTGGTTGCTGCGCGATAACGGAAAGCATAGAGCTCACTCGAGCGGCGGTAGAAGGGGGATGCGCGGGCGTCCTGATGCTGCCGCCCTTTTATTACAAGGGCGTGAGCGACGAGGGTCTCTACAGGGCCTTCGCATCCGTGATCGACGGCGTTGGCGATGAACGCCTCCGCGTCTATCTCTATCACATCCCGCCCGTCTCCCAGGTTCCTGTTACCCGAACGCTCGTCGCCCGGCTCTTGAAGCGTTATCCGGGTATCGTGGCCGGCATGAAGGATAGTTCGGGCCAATGGGAAAATACGAAGGCGATGATCGAGGAATTCGGGCCGCAGGGATTCAACGTATTCGCCGGTAGCGAAACTTACCTGCTCGAAACGATGCGGGCCGGTGGTGCGGGCTGCATCACGGCGACCGGAAACGTCAATCCCGACCCCATCGTCCGTCTCTACGATACATGGGATCATGCGGACGCTGACGCGCAACAGGCAGCACTGAACGCGACCCGGGCGGCCTTCGCGAAATTTCCGATGATCCCCGCCATGAAGGCAGCCATCGCCTGGAAGTCGGGAGAGCGAAACTGGATATATGTGAGACCACCTCTCGTGAACCTCTCGGCAGTCGAAGAGGAGGGCCTGCATATGTCTCTGGATGGTGTGGGTTTCGAGATGCCTGAAGCCGGCCTGCTTCGAGGTTCCCCGGCCGCCGTCGGTCATTAGAGCGTGACCCGGGAAGCGGGTACCGGTTTTCCGAAAAGATCATGCTCAAGCAAAGAGACAAGAGCGCCAGGGCCGCCATGCCGTTGGTCACCAGACTGCTGAAGGAACGGCGATATGCACCGAAACGAATGACCGCCGGCAAGCTGCGATCATACGAGACGCAGGCAATCAGCCGCCGTCGCCGCCTTTTACGGTATCCGATTGTGATTGCGACTTTTCAAACGACTTCTTGGCCGCCTCGCGCGCCATCACGACGTGCCGTTGCGCAACCTTGCGCGCCTTTTGTGCATCACGATCGCGGATGGCCGTGAAGATCGCGTTCATTTCCTCGTAGCTTTTCTGGACGCGGTCCGGCAGCGACATCGACCGCGCGCGCAGGAAGTTCACGCGCGCCAGAAGGCCGGTCTGGATCTGTTCGATGATCTCGTTACCGCAATTACGCAGGATGATCGCGTAAAAGTCGGTGGCCGTGTTGATCTGCTCGGCCGGGTCGTTGCACTGCGCGGCACGATGGAAGGCTTCCAGGCAACCCGATAGCTCTTCAATGTCTTTCTCGCCGATTGTCAGGGCACAACGTGCGGCGGCCTCCCCCTCCAGCAATTCGCGGACCTCATAGATCTGCTCGGCTTCGCGCCACGACAGAACAGGTATCTGTGGGCCGCGATTCGGGACGATCTCGATCAGTCGCTCTGCCTGCAAGCTGCGCAGCGCCTCGCGCAGCGACGGCCGGCTGACACCGAGCGCGGTGCATAATTGCGATTCGACAAGACGATTTCCCGGCTGGAATACTCCCGACAGGATGGCCTGGCGCAGCTTCTCAACTACTTCCTGCTGAACGGTTCTCGGAGAGATACGCAGATCAAGTGTTTGTTTCATGATCGGGATCAGGGATTTAAAACGCCAAGAAAAAGCGCATGCTAATTTGCATGGATTCTGATGGAAGCGGCTTCATCGCGTGAAAGCTCCTCCTCGAATCATCGCGGATACATCCGACTCTTGCACATTCATAGATGGAATATCCGCAGGTTTTGCACGAGCTGCATAGATCCGCGGTACCTCGCGCGGGACACGGGTGAAAGCGCTTGTCATCATGCGGCATTCTCGTGATTGAAAGATTGTCTGTCAATCTACTTGACTGACATTCTCACTTGCGCCACCCTTTTGAACGTCAGGACGCTGGAGGCATCCTGGGACAGGTCGCTTAGGAGGATGGGAATTTTGGAGAGCGATTTCATCTCGACGCACCGGATCGATACTGGCCGCATCACGCTCAACGTCCGCGAAGCAGGAAGCGGCCCTCTTGCGATCTTCCTGCACGGGATCACGTCCAACGCCGCGGTGTGGGACCCGATCATTCTTGATCTGAAGGGCAATTTTCACTGTATCGCGGTCGACCAGCGCGGTCATGGCCTGAGCGACAAGCCTGACGCCGGATATTCTGCACGTGATCTTTCCGAGGATATTCTCGCACTGATCAGGACGCTCAAGGCGGGGCCGGCCGTGATCGTCGGCCACTCCCTCGGTGCTCGCAATGCCGTGGTCGCAGCAACGATAAGCCCCGAACTCGTGAAGGCGGTCGTTGCAGTCGATTTCACGCCGTACATCGAAAAAGAGGTCCTCGACGCGCTCGAGTCGCGCGTGAACGGAGGCGACCGCCTGTTCAAGACTCATGCAGAAATCGAGACATATCTGCAGGAGCGCTACCAGAAAATGCCGCGTGATGCGATCCGCCGCCGTGCCGGATCGGCTTTCAAGGAGGTGGATGGAGGTTTCCGTCCGCTCGCCTCGGCGAAAGCGATGTCGCTCACGGCCCAAGGTCTGCGCGAAGATCTTGAGCCCGCCTTCAAGGCGATAACGCGACCGACGCTCATCGTGCGCGGAGCGGAAAGCAAGCTCGTTTCGGCGGCGGCGTTGGAGAAAACCCGCGCGCTACGGCCGGACCTCCCCGTACTGGTCGTCGAGAACACCGATCATTACGTGACGGAGGAAGCGCCCGAGATCGCCGCGAAAGCCATTCTGGAATTCGCAAGATCCTGACATGCCACATGCAACGCACTCCTTTGCCGATGCGTGGTGCCGCCTGTGGCCTTCCTCGCTCCTGAGGATGGCCTAGCGTGTCATGGACAATCTCCGCGCCAGTCTTCGGTCGCAATTCATGGACGGTCCGGTCGCGCGATCCCGCCACGGTTCTCCATGGCGCCGGTCGCCAACCTCACGGGCGGCGATGAAAATGACGCCGTTCCCAGGCACAGTGCTGAAGGGGATCGCGGGCATTGCCCTATCTGTCGCCCTCTGGGAACTCATCCGAGCGTTTCGAATCGTCGACCCGCGCGATTTGCCATCCTTTGTGGCTATTCTCCGATCGGCGGCGGCGGGGCTGTGGGGTGGCGATCTTGCCGCCGCTCTTGTCGCCACAATAGGTTCATGGGTGCCGGGCCTGCTCATTGCGACGATCGGGGGCGTCGCCATAGGCATAGCCCTTGCGTTGGTCCCGACGCTGGAGATCGCAACGCGACCGCTGCTCGAGTTTCTCCGGCCTATCCCATCCGTGGCGCTGATCCCGGTTGCCTTGCTTGTCCTTGGAATCGGCTTGCAGATGCAACTGTCCATGATTGCTTTTGCCAGCATCTGGCCGGTCCTTTTCAGCACGAAGGCGGGTGTCGAAAGCGTCGATCCACGTTATCTGGAAACAGGTCGGGTAATGGGGCTCGGGCAGACGGCGCAGCTTCTCCGTATCGTCCTTCCGAGCACCTTGCCCTCCGTCGCGACCGGCATGCGCACGGCCTCGGCGATCGCGCTCGTTCTCGCCATCACCGTCGAGATGCTCACCGGCCGGCCCGGCATCGGCTTCTACATCGAGACGGTCCGCCTCAACGGTCTGACGACCGAGATGTGGGCGGCGATCTTCGTGACCGGACTGTTCGGTTACCTCGTCAACGCGGCCTTCATGGCGGCGGAACGGTTTGCCTTGCCATGGAGTCCCGAAAACCGTGACCGCTAGGCGCAATCGGATCGCGCCTTTGGCGTGGCAAATCGGAATGATCGGAGCGCTGCTGGCGATCTGGCAGTGGGCTGCTCTGACACATCCTGCGCCTTACCTGCCGGTCCTTCAGAACATAGTCGCCGGCTACCTCAGGCTCTGGCACGGTGACCTGCTCCAAAGCGCCATCGTACCCAGCATGGTTCGTCTTGCGATCGGCTTTCTGATAGCGGTCGCGGCTGGATGCGTCGCCGGTCTCGTCTTGGGTTATCTGCGTGCGCTCGACCCGTGGGTGCGCCCGGTTCTCGAATATCTCCGTTTCATTCCGGCCGTCGCGATCCTCCCTGCCGCGCTGTTGCTGTTCGGGCCGACCGACACGATGCGGATATTCGTCATCGCGTTCGGTTCGGTGTTTCCGGTTCTGCTCGCCGCCATCGACGGAGCGCGCCGCGTCGACGCCGTTCTGCTCGATGTTGCGCGTGTCAACGGACTGTCGCTCATGGAGCGCCTGTTCCGCGTGGTCCTGCCGGCGGCGTTGCCCCTGATCTTCGCGGGGGTGCGCATCGCCCTGAGCATCGCACTGGTCATGATGGTGATCTCCGAACTGATCGCGGCAGATGACGGGCTCGGCTTCTACATCCTGCGCAATCAGAGACTGTTTCAGACGGCGAATGTGTACGCGGGTGTCCTGACCATCGGCACGATCGGCCTCGCCCTCACTCTCGCACTGCTCGCTATCGAAAGATCCGTGTTGTCGTGGCACCGCGGTTGGCGCGGCCTGTCGGGCACCGGGTCGGTCATATGAAAACCGGAAGAGCGCCATGAGCGAATCCATCCTGATCATGGACGGCGTCACCAAGGCCTACGTCCCCACCGCGCCTATCCTGAAGGACGTAAGCTTCAGGCAGGAGCCTGGAGAGTTCCTTGCAGTGGTCGGGCCTTCCGGCTGCGGAAAGACGACGATGCTGCGTTGTATCGCCTCGCTGATGCAGCCCGATCAGGGCGCCGTCCTGCATCACGGGCAGCATTTCGACAACCCGCCGCCATGGCTATCGATCGTTTTCCAGGATTATAATCGCAGCCTGTTTCCCTGGCTCTCGGTTCGCCGCAACGTTGCGTTCGGCCTGCGCCACGTGGGCAAGGAGGAGCGTGACGCCCGCGTCCAGGGCGCGCTCAAGGCGGTCAATCTCGAACACGCCGCGGATCTCTACCCCTGGCAGCTTTCCGGCGGCATGCAGCAGCGTTGCGCGCTGGCGCGTTCCATCGTGGTCCAGCCCAAATTGTTGCTGCTCGACGAACCGTTCGCGTCCGTCGATGCGCAGACCCGTATCGATCTTCAGGACATGGTGATGGACATCTGCCGGAAGATGTCGCTCTCCACGCTGCTGGTGACGCACGATATCGACGAGGCCGTTTTCATGGCCGACAAGGTGGTCGTGCTATCGACGCGGCCCGCTCGCGTTGTCGAGGAGATCGGCGTCGATCTGCCCCGTCCGCGCGACCAGCTCACCACCAAAGAGACACCGGATTTCCTGCATTTGCGCCACCGTGTGTACACGCTGGTCCGTCAGCAGGCGCAAAAAGGCACCAGCGCTTAAAGAAGGAGGAGTAACATGAAGACAAAGCTGATGGCGGCCATGGCACTGGCTGTTTCAATGGGCCTTTCGGCCCTGATGCCGTCGGGACCCGCCAGGGCCGAGGAGATGACGGTTCTGCGTGTCGGGTATATCCCGATCGGGATATATTCGTATTTCTGGCGCGCGCAGGATGCCGGCTACTTCGCGGACGAGAAGATCAAGGTTGAACTGGTGCCGATGGCTGGTGGCGGGCAGATCATTCCCGCCCTGCAGTCGGGCGCCTTGCAGTTCGGCATCTCCGATGCGCTCGGCGTACTGAATGCTCGTAACGGCGGTATTCCGGTTACCTTCGTATCGTTCAATTTCCAGCAGGCTGCCGATGACCCGGTTCATGCCGTGCTGACCATGGATCCCTCCGTCAAGTCGGCGGCGGATTTGAAGGGAAAGGCCGTTGCCACCAATCTGAGCTACAACACCGACTGGACGATGATGCGCGAGTGGCTGCGCAAGGGGAATGTCGACGTCAACTCGGTGACGTTCCGCGAAATACCGTTTCCCGATATGCTGGCCGCGATCCGCAACAATACCGTTGCTGCGGTAGGCGCCACTGAACCGTTCGTAACCTTGGGAGAAGAACAGGGCGCCCGCGTCATCGGACATTATTTCACCGACGTGAAATCACCGATCCCATTCTGCGGTATCGTAGCCATGCTGCCCTATGTCGAGGCGAACAAGGAGGCGGTGAAGGGGTTCATGCGCGCGATCAATCGCGCGCTCGATGATTACAAGGATCCCCAGATAGTCCGCGAGACGGTCGGCGCACATACCAAGATTCCGCCTGCCGTCATCAAGACGATGAACCTCGGCAGCTGGTCCAAGAGCATTGCGCCCGAGACGATGCAGTTCTGGGTCGACGCGGCCAAGAAGGAAGGCATCGTCAACGCGACGGCCGACCTCAACAGCCTCGTTTGGCAGGACAAATAAACGCGACGGCGCCCGCTTCGACGGGCGGGCGCCTTTTCCCGGCAAGATTGTGGTGATGTGAAATGACGAATGTAAACAAGCGCAGCGGCAAGACCATGCATGCCGAGATCGCCGGCGCCGGCTTCGCAGGCCTGGTGGCCGCGGTGGCGTTGCGTCAGCGTGGCTGGAGCGTGCGACTGCACGAAAAAGGCCCGGAATTGCGTGCCTTCGGTGCGGGCATCTATCTCTGGCACAATGGCCTGCGCGTGATGGAAGGGGTCGGGGTTCTCGAGGATATCCTCAATGGCTCCCACACCCCGCCCACCTACGAGACCTGGCTGCACAACAAGAGCGTCTCCCGCGAAACCTTCAATGGCCTGCCCTGGCGCATCATGACGCGCCAGCATCTGCATCAGACACTGGCGAACAAGGCACGAGCCGAAGGCGTGGAGGTAGTGATCGATTCCGAGGTCGTCGGTGCCGACCCTTCCGGGGAAATCAGATTGGCCTCGGGAGAGGTGACGAAAGCCGACCTCGTCATCGGCGCCGACGGTGTCGGCTCCAAGGTCCGCGATTCGATCGGTTTCGAGCAGGACCGGTGGACCTCCGTGGACGGGCTGATACGCCTCATCGTGCCGCGCAAGAAAAAGGAACTCGGCCACGGCGAATGGGACAACACCATCGACATGTGGAATTTCTGGCCGCGGGTACAGCGCATCCTTTACTCACCCTGCAACGACGATGATCTTTATCTCGGCCTGATGGCACCGGCCTCCGATCCCAATGGTTCGCGCGTGCCGATCCATCTCGAATGCTGGGTGGAAATGTTTCCGTTCCTGGAGCCGGTACTAATTGAAGCAGCCAAGCTGAAAACCGCGCGCTACGACCGCTACGAGACGACCAAGCTCGATGAGTGGACGCGGGGCAAGGTAGCTCTTGTCGGGGATGCTGCTCATGCGATGTGTCCGTCGCTTGCTCAAGGAGCGGGTTGTGCCATGGTCAATGCCTACAGCCTCGCGATGGAATTGGAGGAAATCCCGGACGTGGAAGAGGCTCTGCGTTCCTGGGAAAAACGTATGCGCCCTCTGACTGACCGCTGCCAGGCGGTGTCCGGTGAATATACGGCGAACCGCTCGCTCTCGAAGGGCAACCAATTCACTTCGCGTGCTTTGGAAGCGGCACGTTACGACCCCACCCGCCGCGTCTTTTCCTGGTGAGAGCGGCACCGCCGCAAACATCTACGTTTGGTTCAATTTCGCCAGGTTCGAAACCGTGGCCTGCCGATCTCTGCTGGAGCAATAAATGATCAAAGAAGACGAGTTGTACGCCACTTATGATGTGCGCTGTTGGTATAGCGCCGTGCAGGAGATCAGACACGACGGCGGCGCGTCCGGCACCTCTCTGGTGAAGGCAGCCGTTGCCGTGGTTATCCGCAATCCCTTCGCCGGGAAGTTCATCGCCGACCTGTCGCCGCTCACCAAACCGAGCGCATTATTGGGATATGCACTGGGGGGCAGGGCGGTAGCTCTGCTCGGCGGTCGCGCCGTGCACAGCTACGGAAAGGGTGGGATAGCCGGTATCAATGGTGAACAGGAACACGTGGTCGCCTGCATCACCACGATTTTCGGCGACGCACTGCGCGAGGCAGTGGGTGGCGGAAAGGCGTGGATATCCTCCGCGTCCAAGATCGCATCGGCCGGCACTTCGATCGATATCCCGCTGGCGCATAAGGACGAACTCTATATCCGCTCGCATTATGATGCGATGCCGATCGCTGTGCCCGATGGGCCGCGGCCCGATGAAATCATGATCAGTGTCGCCGTCGCCACCGGTGGGCGGGTGCATGAACGGGTCGGCGGCAAGTCGATCAAAGATATCGCGAACTAGCTTCCATCTTATCCATCCGACACCAATCGAAGAGGAGAGGTTCGATGCCGCTCAATATCAAGGATCTTAAAATTGAAAGCCTCGACTTCGCGCCCCTAGGCAAGATGAAAGACGAGCACGCCGGCGACAAGGGCAATGTCATTCCGCATCTGAAAATCAGCGGAGTGCCCTCGGAGGCGGTCGAGCTCGCTGTTATTTGCCATGATCCGGACGCGCCACTGGCGCGTGGCTTTACGCACTGGACGTTATATGGATTGCCGCCCTCGACGACCGACCTCACCGGCGCGCAGGAGAAATTCCGTGTCGGGCCGAACGGCGGCGGACAGCCGGGTTATTACGGCCCGCAGCCGCCGGCCGGTCACGGACCGCATCACTATTACTTCTGGGTGTACGCGCTGAATACGAAGGTGGAAGGGACACCGACCCGTGAACAGTTCCTCGAACTGTATCGCGGCAACATCATAGAGCAGAACCGCGTCGTTGGCCTCTACGAAAACTGACGGCCGCTGCAATTGCCATCAGGAGTCCCGCTACAGATCGTGCCAACCGGACCACGCGCGAGGTCCGTGCGGACGCGATGCAGTTGACGGGCGGAATACGGCCATGCGCGAATCGTTGTTTCGAAGCGGCCGGCCTATGCCGACCGCTTTTCAGGGGCGGGCCATATAATAACCGCTCTTGTTACCCTGTTACAGCGACCAGTCTTTGCTTTCCCACACGGGCTTGCCCCTCACGTCGCCAGCGGTCGTATCGACGAATGCGGACGCGGCGGGCTTCTGCCCGACATGGTCGTAGGCCGCCTTGGCTACATCGGCCCCAAGCGCCACGATCTTCTTGGCGTTTTCGGCGGAAAGCTCCTTCTGGAAGATGGCTTTCGTGGTCGAAAGTCCGACGAGCGTCTTCACGTCGCCTTCGGTAATCCAGTTCCAGCCACGGCGCTCCCATAGCACTGTCGGAATCCATGCCTCCTGCGAAGCCTTGTCGCCGGTCCAGTTCTCGCCACCGATCTCCACGATCTCCGCCGGTTTCATTGCCGCCAGAGCCTCGGTTGCGCGCGCGGTCGCGACGAGCAGCGCGGTGACGACTTTGGGGTTGGATTTCAGGAACTCCTGCCGGACCACCCACCAGATGCGATGCGGATAGTAGGCCTCCGGCGCGAACGGCGTCTTCGAGAAACTGGCGATCGTGTGGCCTGCGCCCTTGCCCTCGGGGCCGTCATAGGCGGGTCCCGTTTTGCCGTCGTTGCGGGCAAGCGTAATGAGGTCGCCGGATGCCTCGGCGGCTCCGGCAAGCGGCTCCAGGCTGACCACGGCATCTATGCCGGCGGGCGCATGACCCAGTTCGGCAAGGGCGTTGATGTTGCGCACGGTGATGCCGAGTTCCTTGGGGTCCGGCGTTCCGAAATGGGCTTCCAGCATGCGCACGAGAACGAGATGGAGATCCGATCCGAGGATCGTGAGAACCGTCTTTCCCTTGAGATCGTCGAGGTTCTTGATCGGCGACCCTTTCGGGACCTGCAACGGAAAGGTGTTGCCGCCGCCGATGATGCCGATCGGCACCGCCGGATCGCCGCTGGTCAACGTCCGGATGCAGGGCGTGGAGCCGAGATTGCCGAACTGGAGCTGGCCGGCCGCGATCCCCTGCAGCATGCGCAGGAGGACGGGAAAATTAAGATATTCGGCATCGACCTCTCCTGCGCCGAGTTCGGCGGCTGCCTTTTCCAGCAGCTTCTCTTTCTGCAGCCGGTAGATGATCGCCGCCTGTTCGTTGGCCAGGCCCACGCCCATGCTGATCTTCAAGGCCTCCGCGAATGCCGGGCTTACCCGGCAGAGCGGCAGGGCCGCCAGCGCAGCCGCGGCCGTAAGAAATTCACGTCTTGTTGTTTGCATCGTGGTTTCCTCCCTTTGTTCAATTGCCTTCCTCGGCGATCGCCATGGCGGCCTCGTCGCGGATGACGTTCCAGAGCTGTTCGACGATCCGTGCCACTTCAGGCGCACTTCTGAGCGGCGCCCTCGGCCTCGGCAGATCGACGTCGATGATGGCCTTGATGCGGCCGGGCCGACGCGCCAACACGACGACCCTGTCAGCCAGAAGCACGGCTTCGTCGATGCCGTGCGTGACGAAGACGACGGTGGGCCGGGCACGGCTTTCGATGCCGTCGCCCCATAGCCTGAGCAGTTCATCCTGGAGGATGATCCGCGTCTGCAGGTCGACGGCGGCAAGCGGCTCGTCCATCAGCCATACTTTGGGCTCGTTGGCGAGCAGGCGGGCAAGCGCGCAGCGCTGGCGCATGCCGCCCGATAGCTCATGGGGGTAGCGGTCCTCGAAGCCGGCCAGGCCGACCAGGGATGCCAGTTGGCGTGCGTTCTCACGCCTCGCGCGCCGCCCGATCCCGCGGGCGAATGGGCCGAATTCGATGTTCTCGATCACCGTTCGCCAGGGGAAGAGGGCATAGTCCTGGAACATGACCCCACGTTCTGGAGAGGGGCCGGTGATCGGCCGGCCATCGAAATGGATATCTCCCGATGTCGGCGGCAAAAAGCCGGCAACGAGCGAAAGAAGGGTGGATTTTCCACATCCGGACGGTCCGATGATGCTGAGAAACTCGCCGGGCCGCACATCGAGGCTGACGTCGCGAAGCGCCTCGACAGTGCCACCGGAGCGCGGCGCCTGGAAGGATTTGGAGACTGCCGCAAGCCTGATGATCGGGGCGTTCATTGTTGCGTCCATGGCATCAACCTCGCCTGCGCGTGGCGCAAGCCGCTATCGATCAGGAAACTCACGATCCCGATGACGATCATGTAGAGAACGAGCGCATCGACATCGCGGCGGACATAGAGCGTGTCGACCATCATCTGCCCGATCCCGGCCACCGCCCGTTTCGCCGTGGACACCTTGATGCCGATCGCCAGTTCCGCCGCGATGATCGAGCCCCAGGCGAAGGCCATCGCGATGCGCGCGCCGGTAAAGACGAAGGGCAGAGCGCCCGGCAGCACAACCGACCGGAGCAGGAGAAGACGGCTGGCGCCGAGCGACTCGGCCGCATGGAAGAGCGAACGCGGAATTCGTCGCGCCGCTTCGCTGGTGTTGAGGATGAATGGAAAGACCGCCGCGTAGGCGACCACGAAAAGCGCCGCGTCGCCTCTGACGCCGAGCCACAGGATCGCCATCGGAATCCAGGCGATCGGCGCCACCCCTCTCAGCCCGTCCAGAACCGGGCGAAGCGTCCGGTCGAGGAGAGGCACGGTCCCGATCGCCAGGCCGATCGGGATGCCGATCGCCGCCGCGATCGCGAAGCCGATGATCACCCGCTCCAGGCTGCTGGCGAGCGCCTGCATCAAGGTACCGTCCTCGGTCAGCGCGATGCCGGACCGGACAATCCCGCTCGGCAACGGTACCAGCCCCTGCGTGTGGGTGAGACGCACCGCGATTTCCCAAACCACGAGAAGGATCACGACGATCGCCGTCGGTAGCCCGATACGGATGGCCGGCTTCATCGCGACCCTCCGTTTACCGGAGACCAGCGGAGCAGCGAGGCTTGAAGCAGCCGCAACAGGGCGTCGAGCACATAGCCGACGATGCCGACCACGACGATCGTGGCCATCACGCCCTCCATCGAAAAGAATTCCTGGAAATATTCGATGCGGTAGCCGAGGCCGGTGTCGGCGCCGACCAGTTCGCCGGCGACCATCGCTACCCAGCCGACGCCGAGGGAAAGGCGCGCGCCCGCGAACACGGCCGGCAATGCGGCGGGCAGCACGATATGGGTCACCACCAGCCGACGCGAGGCGCCGAGCATTTCCGCGGCACGGACCAGGGTGGGGTCAACCCTCCTGATGCCGTCGAGCGCGTTGACGAAGATCGGAAACAGGGATGCGTAGAAGATCAGGAACATCGGGACGCCCTGGCCGACGCCGAACAGGAGTATGGCTATGGGGATCCAGGCGATCGCGCTGATCGGACGCAGGAATTCCGCGATCGGATCGATGACGACGGCTACAAGCTGGAACCGGGCACAGAAAAGCGCGAGCAATAGCCCGAGGGCCGCCCCCGTGCCGAAGCCGCCGGCGAGATGGATCAGGCTGGCAATGATGTCGCTGGTGAGGTCGGTATG
Source organism: Phyllobacteriaceae bacterium (assembly GCA_040255475.1). Classification (GTDB taxonomy): domain Bacteria; phylum Pseudomonadota; class Alphaproteobacteria; order Rhizobiales; family Rhizobiaceae; genus Mesorhizobium_L. The sequence goes on from JBDZVC010000001.1 coordinate 67,730, forward strand.
AGCCAGGTCGACGAGCGCGGCCCAGATCGTCTGCAGCGGCGGGACGAGGGTCGGGTTGTTGGCGATGATGCTGGCCAATTGCCAGCCCCCGGCAAGGACAAGCAAACCGCTCATCGGCTCCAGCCACGAGAGCATCCGCGTCCGAAAAGCCGGTCCGCCTGTCCGTCTCATGGCGTCACCTGCGACAAGGACCATTCTGCCGCCACGCCGCGCGGGGTTGCGGTGGAGTCGGTCGTCAGCGTAACGCCGAGCCCCGGCCCATCGGGAAGCGGGGAGCTTCCACCTTCGAAGCGGGGCAGTTCACTGCCTGCCAGCGTCCAGAAAAGATCGCTCTCGTCGAACTGGACCTCAAGCCGGTCGAAGCTCCGGACCACGGCGGAAACGTGAAGGCTTGCCGCGTGCGAGATCGGGCCACTCGGATTATGCGGGGAAAAGGCGACCCCGCAACGCTCGAACAGATCGGCCAGACGCATCATCTCGGCTACGCCGCCGGCATATTTCACGTCCGGCATCATGACATCGTAAGCGCCGGCCTCCGCGAACACCCTGTTCTGCTGGACGCCGACCAGTTCCTCGCAGCCGGCGAGCCGCATGCCCGCCTCGTTGGAGGCGGAACGCAACCGCCTGATCGCGGGTATGGTCTCTTCCGTTTCCGGAAGCGGGCATTCGAGCCAGCGGACACCGAATTCGCGCGTGGCATCGACAAGGCGGAATGCAGAAGCCTCGTCGAAGCGCCAATGGCAGTCCACCATCAGTTCCGATGCGTTGCCGGCAATTTCGGCCACCGCCGCCACGCGTCTGAGGCCGGGCTGCATGACTTCGGCGACACGGCCTTGCCGTCGTGCGTCATCGTCGACTTCGTCGAAAGGCGCCAGCTTGATGGCCCTGAACCCGGCGGCCAGCGCCAGACGGGCACTGGCCACGAAACCGGACGGAGAACGATCGATCGTCCGCCGGTTGATATTGGCATAGAGCGGTATCCGCTCCCTTCGCATCCCGCCGAGGCGATCGGCGAGGCGCATTCCGTTGCGGCGTGCGTCGATGTCATGCAGTGCCTGGTCGAGCGCCGAGAGGAAGGCGGCCTCGGCGAGAGTTTCGCATTGCCAGGCTCGGTCCAGCGGTTTGGCCGCCATGCCCGACAATGACGGGCCGAACCGGTCGCCGGCCTGCCGAACCAGCGCCTCGCGCCCCTGGAGCGATGCCTCGCCGAAGCCGACCAGCCCAGATTGCGAATGGACTTCCAGAAAAAGCCAGCGCGTCTTGGATGAGACGACGACGTCGCGCAGGCGGATATGGCTGATCATGTCCATCAGCCGACTGCCATTGCGGCCGCGGATGCAGCCGTCCTCATTCGTTCCAGAAGCTCTTGCCTCGCCTTGAGCACATGCGCGCCCATCAGGACGGCGGCGCCTTCGGCGTCGTTGTTGCGGAAGCATTTGATCAAATATCGATGATCGCTTGCCACGCCCGCGAAACGCTCCGGGCCATAGCCGTAGCGCTGCCAGAGCGCGGCGATGAGAAGCCAGTGCCGGTCCACGAGCGCCAGGGCGTCGGGGTTGTCGGCGACCCGGTTGACCAACTGGTGAAACCGCCGGTTGGAGACAAGGACCGCATCCCAGTTACAGCGGGCAATTTCGCTTTCCAACTCGTCTTCGATCCGTTCCAGGCCGTTCGCCTCTTCCGGCTTGAAACGGTCGGCAGCGCGACGCGAAAGCATAATTTCCAAGGCGCTGCGAGTTTCGAAAAGATTGGCGACGAATTTCTGGTCGATCGGCCGTATGCGTGCGCCACGATTGGGTTCGATGACCACCAGACCCTCGCCGCGCAGTTCGCGTAGCGCCTCGCGAACCGGCATATGGCTGACACCGTAGCGGGAGGCCAGCTCGTCGATGGTCACCCGACCGCCGAACGGCAATATGCCGGCCACGATTTCATGCCGGATCCGCTCCGGCACGTCGACAATGCGAGGCAAGCCTTCCTCCTAGATTTGATCAAATCCTATGAGGAGGCGAATTCATCGTCAAGCCGGAATAATGAAAATTCCAGATCTGAACGGTCCGGAAAACAGGAGGTACTTCAGCCGAATTGTCGCCAATTAGCTTGCGCAAAACCTAGCAATGAAGAAGCGCTTTATCCCGGTTCCTTCTCGAAATAGCCCATGGAGCGCGAGAATTCCGTAGCCTGTTCGCGGACGACTCTTTTTGCGCGCTCCAGGTGCGCCCCTTCCGCCCTGATGGACGGCAGCGTCACGCCGATGACGGCAAGTGCCTTGGCATCGACACCGAGGATGGGGGCTGAAACACCGCTGACGCCGATCGAAAATTCGTTGAAGGCCGTGGCGACTCCCTCCTGACGCGCATCGTCTATCTCCTTACGCAGATCCCGAATGCTCGTAATGGTGTGTTCCGTGAAGCTCTGCAGCGGCTTCTTCAGCGATCCGCCCAAATCCGCTTCGGTCATCAGAAAGGCCTTCCCGAGCGAGGAGCAGTGAAGCGGCGTGCGGCTGCCCAGAGGCGAAAACGTCTGAACAGCCTGCGAGGAATCGTGCTTCTCGACGATGACGACATCGTACCTGTCGAGGATGGCGAGCACAGCCGTCTCGTGCACCTCCTGTTCGATCCTTTGCAAATATGGCCGTCCCCAGGTGCGAATGTCGAAGCGCTGAAAGGCGCGGACGCCGATCTCCCACATCCGCGTGCTCAACATGTAACGGCCATTCATCTCGTCCTGGCGGACATAGCCGAGCTGCCCCATTTTCTCGAGCATCCGGTAGGTCGTGCTCTTGTTCATGTCCAACTCGCGCGAAAGCTCGGCGAGGCGCACCGGCGTCGAATAGGTGGAAAGAAGCTCCAGGACTCTTAGAGCCTTCTCCACGGTTGCCGACATCTGCATTCCTCCTGTCGCAAGGCCACGCCTAAATCGTCGCCTTATGTGCTTGATTTCCACGATTGATCGTCAAAGGCAATCCTTAGATCGCCTTGGAAAGCGGGTGGATATTGGTTGTCGCCGAATGATGGCGGCGATCGCCTGCGTATCAGGAATTACTTTCGGTCTTCTCGACTTCGCCTCCGGTCTTGCGCCATGCCGTGAAGCCGCCTTCGATGTGCGCTACCGGGGCAAGCCCCATATCCTGCGCCATCTTCGTCGCCAGCGCAGACCGCCAGCCCGACGCGCAGTAGAAGACGAAAGTGCGGTCTTCCTGAAAGATGGGCTTCGCATAGGGGCTCTCCGGATCGATCCAGAATTCGAGCATGCCGCGCGGGCAATGGAAGGCCCCGGGAATCTTGCCTTCGCGTGTGATCTCGCGTGGGTCGCGGAGGTCCACGAATGTCACGGAAGCATCCGCCGCCATCGCGACGGCCTCATCGGGTTTGACCGTCCGGATGGCCGCGTTCGCGTTGTCGATGAGTTGGCGGTAGCCGAGAACGATCTTCGAGGGCATCTGCGAGTCTCCTTTTGCCTGGCGCGCCGGACTGCTGCCGCTCTCGCTTTCCCGCCGGCGACCATGTCCATATTTGAGTGTCGATCGAGTTTCGCACTTCTTGACAGAAGCGTCAAAATAATAAAACGTGGGTTCGCATATTAAAACGAAATGCCACTCGGACCAGCCGCATCTCCAAGTCTTTGCGAGCGCCTCCGAGGGCCGGGACGGGCTTCATGGTGTTTGCGCTCAGCGACGAACAACGGATGATTTCCGAGGGCGTTCGCGCCTTCGTCGAGAAGGAACTGCATCCCCACGAGGAACTGGTGGAGCGGCTTGACGCCGTTCCCGACGATCTGTTCGAGGAAATCAGGCGCAAGGCCGTCGCGAACGGCTATTATGCGCTCAACATGCCGACCGAACATGGCGGCGGAGGCCTGAACGCGAGCGAGCGCGCCGTGGCCGAAATCGAGTTCGGGCGCGTGAGCAGGGCGCTCGGCATCATCTGCAACCGCCCCGCGCCCATCCTGAAATTGTGTGCAGGCGATCAGATTGCGACTTATCTCGCGCCAACCGTCAGGGGCGAGCGTTGGGAATGCTTCGCGCTGACGGAACCGGGCACCGGATCGGACGCGCGCGCCATCACCACGCGGGCGGTTGCCGATGGCGACGATTACGTCATCAACGGCACGAAGCAATTCATTACAATGGCGATGCGTGCCGACTTCATCATCGTCTTCGCGGTGACGGGAGTGGAGCAGACGCCGCGCGGTGATCGCAAGCGTATCACGGCATTTCTGGTGGACAAGGACAACCCCGGCATCAGCGTGACGCCGCTCGACATTCTCTCCAACCGGGGCATGAAGTCCTGCATCATCTCCTTCGAGGACGTACGTGTTCCTGCTCGCAACATCCTTGGTCAGGAAGGCGGCGGGTTCGCCCTCGCCAAGAACTGGATTTTCTCGGGCCGCGTCATGCTGGCAGCCAACTGTATCGGTCTGGCCGAGCGCGCCATGGGATATGCCGCTCGCTGGGCCAATACACGCTATGCGTTCGGCAATCCGATCGGCAGCTACCAAGGCACGTCCTTCAAGCTCGCCGACATGGCGATGGAAATCCATGCGACGCGGCTGCTCGTCCATGACGCCGCCGCCAAGATGGACGCCGGGACGATCACGCAGCGCGAGGCGTCCCAGGTAAATCTCTTCGGCTCCGAAATGGCCGGGCGCGTGACCGACAACGCGATCCAGATTCTCGGTGGAATGGGAGTGACGAAGGACATGCCGCTTGAACGGTTCTGGCGCGATGCCAGGGTGGAGCGTATCTGGGAGGGAACTTCTGAAATCCATCGCGACATCATCTCCAAAGACGTCCTGCGCGAGTTCGCGGCATGAGCCAGACTTCGAGGATACGTATCGAGGCGGCCGGGCCAGTCCTTGAGATCACCTTCGATCATCCGCCCGCCCACGCCTTCAACGAACAGGCAAGCCGTGATCTGGATGCGGCGCTTACCCGCTTGAACGATGATCCCGATCTGCGTTGCGCCATCGTGACGGCGACGGGCGACCGGATGTTCTCGGCCGGTTGGGATCTCAAGGCCGTTGCCGCCGGCGAGACCGGCGAGGATTTCGGACCGCATGGCTTCATGGGGTTGCGCAGGTTCGACCTTATGAAGCCGGTCATCGCTGCCGTGAACGGCCTGGCGGTCGGCGGCGGTTTCGAATTTGCGCTCAATGCCACGCTGGTTGTCGCGGCCGAACATGCGGAGTTCGGGCTACCCGAGTTGCAGCGTGGCTTCATCCCCGAGGCGGGAGGTCTGTGGCGCGCGCATCGCAAGCTGCCGGTCAATATCGCCTCAGAGCTTTTGCTCACCGGCCGCCGACTGACCGCCGAAGAAGGTTTCCGGCTCGGCTTCATCAACCGGATCGTGCCGCGCGAAAGACTGATGGAGGAGGCGAGGGGGCTGGCCCGATCCATCGTGTCAGCCGCGCCGCTGGCCGTCGGCGCGCTTCTCGAAGTGACGCGCGAGGTCGAGACGCTATCGGACGAGCAGGCGTTCGCGCGGCTCTATTCGGGGCTCCCTGCGCGCGAGCGCATGCGCAAGTCGGACGATTTCAACGAGGGACCGCGGGCTTTTGCCGAAAAGCGTCCCCCACGGTGGACCGGAAAGTAGAGAATTATGGATTTCGATCTGAGCGAAGACCAGCGCGTCATGCGCGACAGCCTGCGGCAGTTCCTCAAGCGTGAATGTCCGATCGAATATGTTCGGCAATGCGACGAAGCCGAGCGCTTCCCACACGAACTCTATGAAAAGCTGGCTAAGGCAGGTTGGCTCGGTCTGCCGATCGCCGAGGAATATGGAGGCACCGGCGGGTCATGCACCGACCTTGCCGTATTCCTCGAGGAGTTCGCCTCGCATTTCGAGGCCGGCGCCAACATCTACTATACGACGATCGTCATCGCCGCCGACGCCATCTCGCATTTCGGTACCGACGAGCAAAAACGCGACCTGTTGCCCAGGCTCGCACGTGGCGAGATCCGCTTCGCCTTTTCGCTTTCCGAGCCTCATTCCGGTTCCGATGCCGCCTCCCTGCGCACACAGGCTGTCCGCGAAGGCGACGAGTGGGTCATCAACGGCCAGAAGATGTTCTGCTCCTGCGCGCAGGAGGCCGACTACATCCTCTTGATGGCCCGCACCGACAAGGAAGCGCCCAAGCACGAGGGGATATCGATGATCCTCCTCGATCCCGGGACAAAGGGGGTGGAACTCCGCAAGCTGAAGAAACTCGGCCTCAAGCCAATGGATATCAACGAGATATTCCTGACCGACGTGCGCGTGCCCGTCGCCAATGTGATCGGCGAGGTGAACAAGGGCTGGCGCAATGCGCTGAAGACGCTCGACTACGAGCGCTGCTGCCTGTCCGCGGTCAACGTAGGCGCTGCGCAGTCCTGCCTCGATAAGGTACTGACATATACCAGGGAGCGCGAGCAGTTCGGCCAGAAGATCGCGAGCTTCCAGCTTTCTCGCGCCAAGCTGGCGGACATGGAGATGGAGATCGACGCGGCGCGCCTCCTGCTCTATCGGAGCGCCTCGCTTGTCGATCGGGGCATTCCCAATAACAAGGAAAGCGCCGTCGCCAATCTCTATTCTTCCGAGGCCTATGTGCGCGCCGCACTTAGCGGTATGCGGCTGATGGGTGGATGGGGCTACCTTATGGAATTCGACATGCAGCGGCATTTCCGCGATTCCAAACTTGCCGAGATCGGCGGCGGCACGTCGGAAATCCTGCGCATCGTGATCTCCCGGGAACTGACGAAATGAGCCAGTCCGCACGGATTGAAACGCTCGCGGTCCACGCCGGCTTCGATCCGTCGGAGAATCTCGGGTCGGTGACGCCGCCGCTCTACCAGACCGCGACGTTCGTCGCCGCGGACACGGAAGCGCTGGAAGCGGTGAATTCGGGCCGCGCGCGAGGCTTCGTCTATTCGCGCATCCGCAATCCGACCGTTCTCGCCGCCGAGCAACGGATCGCGCAATTGGAGGGCACCGAATCGGCCGTGCTCTTCTCGTCGGGAATGGCGGCCGTTGCCGGCGCGCTCGAGCCGCTGCTCACCGCCGGCGACGAGATGGTGGCGACGCCGGATATCTATGGCGGAAGCATCCGCTACTTCACGGAAGGCTTGCCGCGGCACGGCATAACGGTGCGCTGGGCGCGATCGATCGATCCGCAGGATATCGCCGCCTGCGTCGGCCCGAAAACGAAGGTCATCTATACCGAAACGCCGACCAATCCTCTTGTGCGCGTCGTGGACCTGCCCGCGCTTTCGCGGATTGCGAAAAACGCCGGGGCAATCCTCGTGGTAGACGGCACGCTGGGCGGACCGCTCAACCAGAAACCGTTGGAATTGGGCGCGGACATCGTCGTGCACAGCGCTTCAAAGTATCTTAACGGGCATGGCGACCTGATCGCCGGCGCCATTGTGGGCGGGCGCAATCACACTCGCGCTGCGCGCAGCCTGCAGCAGGCGAACGGCTCCATCCTCGATCCGTTCGGCGCATGGCTTCTGTTGCGCGGCATGGCGACCTATGCGGTGCGCATGATGCAGCACAATCGTAACGGCGAACGCGTCGCCGCCTTCCTGTCCGATCATCCGAAAGTGCTCAAGGTCCACTACCCTGGACTGGCCGATCATCCCGACCATGAATTGGCGAAGGGGCAGATGACTGGTTTCGGCGCCCTGGTGTCCTTCGAATTACCGGACGATGCCGCGGCGCGCCGGGTGGTTGACACATGCCGAATCTTCCGCATCGGACCCAGCCTGGGCGGGGTAGAGAGCCTTATCAGCCAGCCGGGCAACACCTCTCATCACAGCGTGCCGCCGGAGCGCCGCCGAAGCATGGGCATTTCCGACGGGCTGGTTCGGTTGAGTGTCGGCATCGAGGCCGCTGACGACCTCGTCGCCGACCTGGAAAGAGCGTTGGAGGCGATATGACTGCCGATCTCGTCATTGCGAATGCGACCGCTGTCCTGCCGGACGGCCCGACGCGAGCCGACATCGTCGTCGGCGGCGAACACATCATCGACATCGTCGACCCAGGCAGCGGCCGGGCCCCCGAGGTCGTGGACGCCTCCGGCCGGATCGTGCTGCCTGGCGGCGTCGATCCGCACGTCCATATGCTGATTTCCTTCATGGGACAGCGCAGTGTCTACGATTTCGAGAGCGGCGGCATCGCCGCGCTATGCGGCGGCACGACGACCGTGGTCGATTTCGCCCTGCAACGCAGGGGCAGGGGGATAATCGAGGGCTTGCGGCATCGCCGCAAGCAGGCCGATCCCGTCGTCACCCTCGACTACGGGCTGCACCAGATCGTGACCGATGTGAATGAGAGTTCGCTTGCCGAACTCAGGCAGCTCCGCGAGGAGGGCGTGTCGACCCTCAAAGTGTATTCCGTCTACGAGGAGGATCAACTCAAGCTGGAAGACGGAGCCTTCTACGCCCTGATGCAAGGCGCGGCACGCGAGGATCTGATGATCTGCCTGCATGCCGAGAATGCGGGCATAATCGACCGTTCCCGCGCGGAGGCGGTGCGGCTCGGACACACAGAGCCTAAATATCATGCGCTGACCAGACCCCCCATCACCGAGGTGGAGGCGATCTCGCGGGCGCTGCTGTTTGCCGAAGACACAGGCTGCCCGCTGCACATCCTGCACCTGGTCGCGGGAAAAGGCGTGGACTTGATCGAGCAGGCCAGACGCAAGGGCCAGCGCGTCACGGCCGAGACCTGCACGCACTATCTGGCGCTTACAGACGAGGCGTATGAGCGCGAGAACGCGCAATACTATGTCATGAGCCCGCCGCTTCGCTCGGCCGAGAACCAGGCGATGCTGTGGGATGGCCTGAGGCGCGGCGTATTGACCGCCGTCACCTCGGACGAGGTTTCCTACAGCGCCGCCGCGAAGTCGCTCGGCATCGCTTCCTTCGCCGACATCGCCAATGGCTGCCCTGGTGTGCAGGCGCGCCTGCCCGTTCTCTATACGCTTGGCGTGGCGGAAGGGCGTCTCTCCCTGGAGCGTTTCACGGAAGTCTTTTCGTCCTGGCCAGCGCGGATGTTCGGCGTCGGCGACCGCAAGGGCCAGATCCGGAAGGGATACGACGCCGACCTCGTCGTGATCGATCCTGAAACGTCGCGCGTGATGGACGCCTCGTCCCATTATGGGAACATCGGCTACACGCCCTTTGAAGGCATGGATCTGGTCGGCTGGCCCGTCCTGACGGTCTATCGGGGACGCGTGGTGGTCCGCGACGGCAAGTTCCTGGGCAAAGCGGGGCAGGGCCGCTTCCTGCACCGGAACCCGACCGACATGCCGGAAATCGAATGAGCGGCATCTCCACATTGCGCACGGATTTCGAGGCGCTGATGGAGATCGGCCGATTGCCCGAGGGCGGGTGGTCGCGGCCGGCATTCGGCGAAGAGGATTGCCGGGCAAATGAATGGTTCGCGCGGCGCGCCCGCGAGGCAGGGCTGTCGGTCCGGACCGACGCCATCGGAAATGTCATCGCGCGGCTGGAGGGCCGCCCGGGAATCCCGGCGATCGCCATGGGGTCGCACCTCGACACGGTCCTCTCCGGCGGCGCCTTCGACGGTGCGATCGGTGTGCTGGTGGGCCTCGACATCGCGCGCAATCTCCGCCGAGCCGAAAAAGACTGGCGGGTCCCGATCGAAGTGATCGCGTTCCGCGACGAGGAAGGTCACTACGGAGCCTTCAACGGCAGCCGTGCCATGATGGGCGAGCTCCCGGCGGAGGAGATCGGCAGGCGGCGCTCCGTCGAAGGAACGATGCTTGCCAACGCGTTGCGCGATGCCGGTCTCGATCCTGAAGCAGTGCCGGAAGCACGACGCGACCCCTCGGAATTCGCCGCCTTTCTCGAACTCCACATCGAGCAGGGCAGGGTGCTGGAAAAGGCGGGTATCGACCTCGGCATCGTGACGTCGATCGCGGGGCAGGAGCGGATGGCGATCCGCTTCTCGGGGGCGCCCGATCATGCCGGCACGACGCCGATGGAGTTGCGTCGTGACGCGTTCGCCGCCGCCGCCCGCTTCGCCGACCGGTTCCGCGATCTGGTCATTATAGGCGGCGAGGGGGTCACACGCGGTACGATCGGCATCGTGCAGGCGACCCCCAACCAGGGAAACGTGATTCCGGGCGAAGTTCGCCTTGGACTGGAGATGCGCGACATTTCCGCCGATCGACTGAGGCGTCTCGGCGAAGCGGTGACGGCGCTGGCGAACGAGACGGCGACGGCCATGCAGGTCGAAGCCTCGGTCAGGGCCGTCTATCGCTCCGAACCGATCGCCATGTCGGAACCGGTGCGGACGGTGCTGGGCCACGCTGCACAGGCGCTTGGAATGAGTGCGATAGATCTGCCCTCGGGCGCCAATCACGACGCGGGCATCATGGCGGCGCATGTCCCCACGGGCATGCTGTTTGTGCCGTCCCGCGACGGACGCAGCCATTGCCCCGAGGAACACACGGAGTGGCCGCAGATAGAGGCAGCCGCGCGCCTCATGGAAAGGGCGGTGCGCGATCTCGCCCGACGGATCATCGAGGGCGGTGACATTGGAAGCTGACCCGCACCGTAAATCGGCGGAAGCACTCCGCTTCGAATCGGACGTGACCGATCTCGACGATAGAAAGCGAGACGGGCGCGAAGCGCTGTCGCCCTTCTGGCCAGCGGGATCCGACTTCCATCTGTCATGGCCAGGCGGCAGCGCTTTCGAGAATCTCGAGCGCTCGGCGCGACGACATCCCGCCCGCCCGGCAATCTTCTACTACGGTGCCGAGATCAGCTATGGCGAACTTCTGACACGCGTCGTTGCGCTGGCGGGTTATCTGCAGCAGCGCTGCGGTGTGCGCCGGGGTGACCGGGTCATGGTGGACATGCAGAACTCGCCGCAGTTCGTGGTCGCATTCCACGCTATCCTGAGGGCGGACGCCGTCGTGGTGCCGGTCAACCCGATGAACGTGGTCGGCGAACTCGACTTTCTCGCCGCCGACAGCGGCGCGCGCGTGGCACTTATCGGGGATGAACTGATCGATCGCTTCGCCGAGTTCGTGCCGACGCGCTTCGACCATGTGATCGTTGCCCGCTACGCCGATGACGCGCCGATCTCGCCGAGCGATCCTCTTCCGGAGGTCATGCGCCGGGCGCCCGTCCGGCTGCCTGACGGACCTTTTGTCGATTTCGCCGACGCCCTGGCGGAGGGATGCGCCCCGGCGCCGCATCTGAACGGCGACGACGACCTCGCCGTCATGCCCTACACTTCCGGAACAGTCGGCCATCCGAAGGCATGCATGCATCACCATTCCGGCGTGACCTTTACCGCGGCGGCGCAAGCCAAGTGGTACGGTTTCGACGAAACCAGCGTGGTGACGGCGTTCATGCCGCTCTTCCACGTCGCCGGCATGCAGGCCTCAATGAGTGCCGGGCTGTTCGCGGGAGCGGCGCTGGTCATCATGTCGCGATGGGACAGGGGCCTCATTCCCGCCCTTTTCGAACGGCATGGGGTGACCTACTGGAACGCTGCCCCCACCATGATCGCGGACGTGCTTGCGAGCCCCGACTATACCGACCGGACATTCGCCGAATTGAAGACGCTGACCGGCGGTGGAGCTTCCATGCCTGCAGCGGTGGCCAAGCGCTTGCTCGAACGGCATGGGCTGCGGTTCTGCGAAGGTTACGGATTGTCCGAAACGATCTCGGCGACGCATATAAATCCGGTCGCGCATCCGAAGCCCCAGTGCCTGGGCATTCCGATCTACGACACGTATTCCATGATCGCCGATCCGGAGACGCTGGCTCGGAAACCGGATGGCGAGACAGGTGAAATCCTCGTCAGCGGTCCGCAGGTGATGGCCGGCTACTGGAGGAATCCGGATGCCGACGCCAAGGTCTTCGTCACCATCGACGGGCGGCGGTATCTGCGCACGGGCGACCTTGGGTATGTCGACGAAGACGGCTATTTCTTCATCGTCGACCGCCTGAAGCGCATGATCAACGTCAGCGGTTACAAAGTCTGGCCGGCGGAAAGCGAGGCCTTGCTTTACCAGCATCCGGCAGTACAGGAATGCTGTGTCATCTCGGCACCGGATTCCTACCGTGGCGAGACGGTCAAGGCGGTCGTGCGGCTGAAGGCAGAATGCCGCGACCAGGTCACGGCTGAAGACATCATCTCGTTCGCCCGCACGGTCATGGCCAACTACAAGGTTCCGCGCATCGTCGAATTCGTGGATGAATTGCCTCGCTCGGGCAGCAACAAGATCGATTGGCGGCGGCTCCAGGACGCGGAATGGGCCAAGCGGAATGGCTGAGCAGATCTGGTACGAGGATTTCGAGCCTGGTTCGGTGCTGGTGTCCATGCCGAGGCGCATCACCACGGACGACATCGACCGCTACGCCGAATTGACCGGCGAGCGTCATCCAGTCCACATGGATGACGAATTCGCCAGGGCCGCCGGTTTCCAGGGCCGCATCGCGCACGGCCTGTTCGGCCTTGCTCTGATCGAGGGGCTGAAAGCCGGGCTTGGCTGTTTCGAACGGAGCGTGGTCGCCTCGCTTGGCTGGGACAAGGTGGCTTTTCACGCACCCTTGGCCCCCGGCGACGACGTGCATCTGCGTCTTGAAATGGTATCGAAGAGAATGAGCTCGAAGCCGGGTCGCGGCATCGCCACGGAACGGGGCATTCTGATCAAAAGCGACGGCACGCAGGTTACGAGCGGCGACCATGTGATCGTCCTGTTATGCCGGCCATGAGGAAGCGGTGATGGCGTCCCGCATATCCAATATCCGGGGGAACCGAATCGATCGCCATGCCCGGGAGGTCGAGCCGTGAAGCGGGTGCTCTGGCGCCTTCTAGGAGCTATTCCGACGCTTTTCGGCGTCATCCTGGCCACGTTCCTCCTGACGCGGGTCCTACCCGGCGATCCGGCCGTCTTCTTCGCCGGCAATCCCTCCATGGACGCACATGCGATCGAGCAGGTGCGTCAGTCGCTTGGGCTCGACAAGTCGCTGCTGCAGCAGTTCGTCATCTATCTTCATGCGCTGGCGCACGGCGACCTCGGCCAGTCGATCTCGACCGGTCTTCCGGTCCGCCAGGAATTGCTGAACCGGCTGCCCGCTTCAGCGGAACTTACCCTCTGCGCGTTCCTGCTTGCCATCGTGACCGCAGTGCCGCTGGGCGTGATCGCCGCGCTCAGGCCCGGTTCGCTGATCGACCAGCTCTGCCGGCTCATATCGACGCTCGGCGTGTCTCTTCCGACGTTCGTTACAGGCCTTATGCTCATCTACGTTTTTTATTATCTGCTGGGCGCGGCGCCAGAGCCGATCGGCCGGCTCGATCCATTCATGACGACGCCGCCCAAAGTGACGGGTTTCCTTCTCATCGATACGCTGCTCAACGGCGACTATGAGGCATTCGTGGCAAGCGCGAAGCAGCTCATCCTGCCTGCCCTCACCATGGCTTTGTTCGCGCTCGCACCGCTCGCCCGTATGACGCGCGCCTCGATGCTGAACGTGCTATCGAGCGACTTCATCCGCACCGCGCGTGCGAACGGCCTGTCATGGCGCACCACCGTCATCACCTATGCGTTTCGCAACGCGATGCTCCCGGTGGTGACGACGCTGGGCATGACGTTTTCCTACATGCTGGGCGCGAACGTGCTGGTGGAGCAGGTGTTTGCATGGCCGGGGATCGGTGCTTTCGCACTGAACTCCCTGATCTCGCTGGATTACGCGCCGTTGCAGGGCTTTATGCTGATCATGGCCGCCATCTTCCTGATGGTGAACCTGGTCACCGACCTTGTCTATGCGATCATCGATCCGAGGGCGGAGTTCGAGAAATGAACTCGATGATGCGCGAAAGACTGCGCGTGGCGCACTATCTGATCGCGGAGAACCCGATCAATCTTGTGGCCTTCGGCCTGTTCGCTTTCCTATTGCTGGCCGCCATCATAGGACCGGTCGTCGCGCCCTACAGTCCGTTGGCTACCGACACCTCGATTGCCTTGCAACCGCCTTCAGTGGCGCACTGGTTCGGCACCGACCAGTTGGGGCGCGATGTCTTTTCGCGCGTGCTGGTCGCAACCCGCCTCGACCTCTTCATCGCCTTCAGCGCCGTGATCCTGTCATGCATCGTGGGGTCGACGATCGGCGCCGTAATCGGCTATTTCGGCGGCTGGCTAGACGCGACGGTGAGTCGCTGCGTCGACGTGCTGATGGCTTTCCCCCTCTTCGTCCTCGCGATGGCCGTCGTGGCCGCGCTCGGCAACACAGTCATGAACGTCGTTTACGCGACGGCGGTGATCAATCTTCCCTTCTACATCCGGCTGGCCCGCGCGGAAATAAACGTGCGCCGGTCGCTTGGCTATGTCGAGGCCGCCAGGGTGGGTGGCTCGGGGGATTTCCGCATCCTGTCGGTGATCCTCCTGCCGAACGCCCTCTCACCGATCGTCGTTCAGGCTTCCGTCAATCTTGGCTGGGCCGTGCTCAACGCCGCGGGCCTTTCCTTCCTGGGCCTCGGCGTGCGCGCCCCGACCCCCGAATGGGGGATCATGGTTGCGGAAGGCGCCCACTTCATCGCGTCGGGCCAATGGTGGATCGTATTCTTCCCTGCCTGTGCCCTGATGATCACCGTCTTCAGCTTCAATCTGCTCGGGGACGTGGTGCGAGACATCCTCGATCCGAGGTTGCGCACATGAAGCATTTGGAAATATCCGGGCAGGCGGAGCCCGTCGCTTCGGTTCCGCCCCTGCTGTCGATCAACGAACTGTCGGTCCGTTTCCGTACGCGGAGCGGGATCGTGAATGCGCTGGACCGCGTGACCTTCGAGGTGAGGCCGGGGGAGATCGTCGGGGTAGTCGGCGAAAGCGGCTCCGGAAAGTCGGTGACGGCCTTCGCCGTCATGGGCATCCTCGACGCGGCCGCCAGCATCACGGGTGGATCCATCCACTTCGAAGGTCGCGACGTGCTTGGCATGAACCGCCGCGAGCGTGACATGTGGCGAGGCAGCGAAGCCTCGATCATTTTCCAGAACCCGCGGGTCGCGCTCAATCCGATCCGCAAGGTGGGGCAGCAGATCGCCGATGTGCTGGCGCGCCATTCCCCGGCATCGCCCAGCGCTATCCGGCAGAGCGTGCTCGACGCATTGCGGCAGGTACGCCTCCCCGATCCCGAGAAGCGGCAGAGCGCCTATCCGACGGAACTGTCCGGCGGGCAATGCCAACGGGTGGGAATAGCCATGGCGCTCGCCTGTTCGCCCCGGCTTCTGATCGCCGACGAACCGACCACCGGGCTCGATGTCACCACGCAGGCGGTCATCATGGAACTGATTCGCGACCTGGCCCGTTCGCGACAACTCGGGACGGTATTCATTACTCACGATCTGGCGCTGGCGGCGCAATATTGCGACCGGGTCGTGGTGATGCACGCCGGCCATGTCGTCGAAACCGCTGCCGTATCCGAATTGTTCAGCGCAGCCCGCCACCCCTATACTGCAAAGCTGCTGCGCAGCGTGCCTTCGCTGGTGGATCGCCTCGAAGAATTGCAGGCGATAGAGGGTTCACTGCCCGATCTGCGTCGGGAAGACCTGCCGTTCTGCCGTTTTGCCGAGCGCTGCGAACGACGGATATCCCTCTGCGACAGCGCCCCCCTGTCGCTTGCGCCCATAGGCCCCAATCACTGTGTCGCATGCCGGAATCCGCTATGAGTCCTCAGCCCGTACTGGAAGCCCAGGATATCTCCAAGCATTTCGTCCTCAAGGGAAGCGGCGATCTTCCGGGCCGCAATCGCCCGGTGCTGCATGCAGTCGACGATGTCAGCCTCTCCATCGCCAGGGGAGAGGCGGTCGGCCTCGTCGGCGAATCCGGCTGCGGGAAGTCAACGCTCGCCCGCATCATAAGCCGCCTCGTCGACCCCACGGCCGGAACTCTGTCGATGTCCGGCCGGTCCATCACCGACATCAGCTCCGCGCGCTTCGTCCGCTCGGACCTGCGCCGGAAGATCCAGATGGTGTTCCAGGATCCGAGCGACAGCGTCAATCCGCGTTTCTCCGTCTTCGACATCATCGCCGATCCCCTCCGGCAGCTCTGCCGCCCCGCTACCAAGGCGGAACTCGTCGCGCGCGTCCGGGAGGCGGCGCGAGCCGTGAACCTGGCGCCAGAGTTGCTGGACCGGTTCCCTCACCAGCTTTCCGGCGGCCAGAAAGCTCGTGTCGGCATCGCTCGCGCCATGATCGTGGATCCGGAACTGCTCGTGCTCGACGAGCCGACATCTGCGCTGGACGTCTCCGTGCAGGCAACGGTGCTGAAGCTGCTCGCCCGACTGACGCGGGAGGCCAATGTCGCGCTCTTGTTCGTGAGCCACGATCTCAATGTGGTGCGTCTCCTCTGCAGCCGCATCTTCGTCATGTATCTCGGCCGCATCGTCGAAAGCGGCCCGACGGAGGAGATTTTCAACCGCCCCCGCCATCCCTATACGAAGGCCCTCCTTTCGGCGGTGCCGACGCTCCGCTCCGGCCGAACCGGCGAGCGTGTGAAGCTGGAGGGCGAACCGCGCAGTCCCATCGACCCGGATCCGTTTGCCTGCCGGCTGGTCGGACGTTGTCCCTGGCAGCAGCAGCGCTGCACCACCGCCGAGCCCGCACTGGAAGCCTGCGGCCCGGCCCATGCCGTGCGCTGCCATTTTCCGTTGGATTGATCGAAAGCCGAGCCGGAAAATCGCGTCGGAAGGGGTTCCAGCCGCGCGCCGTACCCTGCAGAAGTCCGCGGGACGCTTCCGAGACCTTGGAGGACGGCGGACCAGCCGCCATCCTCCGATTTTCGCACCGTCGATTCAGGTCCGCTTCAGCGGGCGGAATTCGATCTCGCGGTGGAAGTAGAACGTATAGCCGTCGATGTCCTTCTGCATGCCCAAATTCAAGGAAGGCTCCCAAAGGAGGATGACGGGGATTTCTTCCTTGACGAGAGTGATCATGCGCTTGACGTCGGCATCGTAGGTAGCCTTGTCGGTCTCGAACCGCGTCTTGTCGACCAGCTTGTTGAATTCCGGATTGTCGTAGGAGCCGAAGTTCCACCGGGTTCCGCCGAAATAGAAGATGCGGAAGAAATAATCCGGGTCGCGGAGATAGGCCGCCGACCCCTCGAAGTAGAAGGGGACCTTCTTGTTCTGGAGCAGGGTTCCAAGCTGCCCGCTCGGAACCTTGTTGATCTCGACCTTGACGCCGATCTTGCCCAGCGCCTCCTGGACCAAGATCGAGATGGGTTCGGCCACGGTCGCGCGCGACAGGTCGAAGGAGAAGGTCGTATTGAAGCCGTTTTCGAGCCCCGCTTCCTTCAGCAGGGACTTCGCCTTGTCCAGATCGGTATTGTAGCCGAGCGGCTGCGGGAATTCGGTCGTTTCCGGTTCGCCCGGTTTACCGCCGAAAAGCGGACGCCCCCGCTTGAAGAGTGCCGCGTCGAACATGGCATCATAGGGCAGCGCATAGGCGATAGCCTGGCGGACCTTGACGTTGTCGAAAGGTGCAATCTTGCTGTTCATGCCGATGAAATCGAAGACGTTCGTCATCGGCACGTTGAGGACCTTTACGTCCTTGTTTCCGGAAAGCTTGACCGCGTCCTTGGGCGGCAGGTCCTGCGCGATGTCGGCATCGCCCCGGACGAGCGAGGCGATGCGCGATTCCGCGGCGGGAACGGTTCGCCAAAGGACCCTCTTGAAGCTCGGCAGGGGGCCGCACTTCCAGTCCTCGAACCGCGAAAACAGAACCCTCTCGCCCATCGAAAACGACTCGACCTTGTAGGAACCGCCGCCGGCCGCGTTGGCTATGAGCCATTTCGAGGCGAACGGATCGTCGCTGGTCGCATGAGCCTTGGCGAGCTTCGAATTGACGATGATCGGGTAGGTGAGGGCGAAATTAGGGAGAGCGAACCTGTCGGGTTGCGGAAGATCCACCCTCACGGTGTGTTCGTCGACGATAACGAACTGCTTGGGGTCGGTCATCGAACCCGTGCTGAATTGGGCCTTTCCGATCGGACTCGCCACAAGCCTGTCCAGCGACCACTTCACGTCCTCGGCCGTCACAGGGCTGCCGTCGTGGAACGTAGCGTTCTTGCGGAGGTGGAACGTGATGCTCTTCTTGTCGTCGGAGATTTCGTATTTCTCGGCAAGCTCCGGCTGGATGTCGAAATAGTCGTAATAGTAAATCCCGTCCTCTCCCTTCTTGGAGCCGAACGTGACCAACCGGTCATAGACGTTCCAGGTGATCTGGAGGCTGTCCCTGTTCACGCCAACGCTGAAGGAATCGAAGGAATTCGGTGCGCCCTCGCTCAAAAGGCTCAGGTCTTCGGCGCGTGACGCGGCGAAAGCCCATTTGCGGGGAAGCATCGCGCCACCGGTGACGGTGGCCATGGCTGCAAGGAAGTCCCGACGGTGCATCTTTTAGTTCCTCTCTGTTGGTTCGCGCCATTGTTTCTGGCTATCATTACGTCCTTCGCGCCTTTTTCGTTCGGGCCGGGGCGCGGCCGGTCGTTCACTTGCGCAGAAAGTCAGAACTTGACGTTCTTCCTGCCTTTCAGTCCGAGCATCTGGCGCGCGTCGTCGGGTGTGGCGACCTCGAGCGTCAGTCCCTCGATGATGGTCCGGATCATGCGAACCTGCTCGGCATTCGAGGTGGCGAGCCGACCCTTGCCGGCGTAAAGACTGTCTTCTAGGCCGACGCGCACGTTGCCGCCCATGGTCGCGGCCATCGTGGTCATGTTGAGCTGGTGCCTTCCGCCCGCGAGAACGGACCAGCGGAACTCGTCGCCGAAAAGTTTTTCGGCGGTCTGTTTCATGAACATCAGGTTTTCCGGCCCCGGTCCGATGCCGCCGAGCGTGCCCACGATGAGCTGGACATACATCGGCTTCTTGACCAGCCCGCGGCTCACCATATGTGCGAGATTGTAGAGATGTCCGACATCGTAGCACTCGAACTCGAACCGGGTGCCTTGATCTCCCAGCTTTTGCAGTATGGTTTCAATATCGGCGAAGGTATTGCGGAAGATGGCGTCTCGGCTGGCCTCCAGATAATCTTCTTCCCAGTCGTATTTCCACTTTCCCTTGTATTTGTCGATCATGGTGTAGGTGCCGAAATTCATCGACCCCATATTGCAGGAACATAGTTCAGGCGCGGCGGCCAACGGGCCACGAAGCCGGTCCTCGATCGACATGAATGTGCTGCCGCCGGTCGTCATGTTCAGCACGGCGTCGGTGTGGGCGCTGATTTCGGAAAGGATACGGAACCAGATGTCGAGGTTGGCCGTCGGACGCCGCGTCTCTGGATCTCGCGCATGCAGGTGGATGATCGCCGCTCCCGCTTCCGCCGCCTCGATCGCCTGGCTGATGATGGCGTCGGGGGTCACCGGAAGGTGCGGGGACATCGTCGGCGTGTGGGTTGCGCCGGTGATGGCGCAGCTGATGATTACTTTGGAGGTGTTTGCCACTTTGATCCGTCCTACTCTGTATATTCCAGGCCGCCGCAGATGCTATGCACCTGCCCGGTAATCGCGCGCCCGGAAGGGCCACAAAGGAACATCACGAGATCCGCGATTTCCTCGGGCTCGACCATGGTCTTCATCGACACGGCGCGCAGCGCGATCGCCTCCATTTCCTCATAGGTGATTCCGCGGGCCTTCGAGCGATCGGTGAAGACCCGTCTGATCCGATCGCCCGCCACGACGCCGGGCGCGATAGCGTTGACGCGGATCTGGTGAGGGCCCAGTTCGACCGACAGTCCGCGCGCCAGCGAAATGACGGCGGCTTTCGAGCTTGCGTAGGGCGAGCGCAGGGGAAACGCGTATTTGCCAGCCACGGAGGCCATGCAAACGATGCTGCCGCTGCCGGCGCGCTTCAGATGCGGTATGGCCGCCCGGGCAATAAAGAACTGACCGTGGACGTTGACGGCGAAGGTCCGCACCCAATCCTCCGTCGAGATTTCCTCGAGCGGTGCCGCGGGTCCCGCGATGCCGGCATTGTTGACGACGATGTCGAGGCCGCCCATGGCCTCGGCCGCATCGTTTACGAAATCGGCCGCCGCCGCTGCATCGGAAACGTCGCAAACCTTGGCGCCGATGCCAGGCATGCGTTCTGCGGCCGCAGCCAGATATTCCTGGGAGAGATCGCAGATCCAGACGCTAGCGCCCGCGCGACTTAACGCCGTCGCGATCGAGAGTCCGATGCCGGAGGCGCCCGCGGTCACGATGGCTTTTTTTTGCGACCAGTAATTGGATGCGTTCATATCTCTTCCTTGGATGTCGAAGAAGTCTTGCGGATACCCTCGCCAGAGGAACGAGGGACGATACGTGGGGGCTGGAAGGCCCGCACCGGTGGAGCCGGCATATCGAAACGCTCCGCCTCGACCAGCGCGGAGTGGGCAATGGGTGCTTGCGACAGGCGCGAGGTCGGCCGGTCGAGCGTCAGAACATTCGCGTTGCCGTGGCGGTCGAGGGGCCTTTTGGCATCCGGATCGTCGGGGTCGTACCAAGCGCCTGTCGATAGCTGGATGGTTCCGGGCAGGACCTCCTCGCTCAGGATTGCTCCCGCCAGGCAGGCACCCCGATCGTTGAAGAGGCGGATGATATCTCCATCCCTTATTCCGCGTGCCTCTGCGTCGCGTGGGTTAAGCCGGGCTGGTTCCCGGTCGGCGACCTTCGATTCGCGACTGATCCGTCCATTGTCGAGCTGGCTGTGCAGCCGCGTTGCCGGCTGGTTCGAGACCAGATGCAGCGGGAAACGCTTGGCTTCCGCGCCACCCAGCCATTCAAGCGGCGGCAGCCAGGCCGGATGGCCGGGGCAATCCTCGTAGCCGAAGCCCGCTATCGTCTCGGAATAGATCTCGATTTTTCCGGAGGGCGTCGCGAGAGGATGGGTTAGCGGGTCGGCACGGAAAGTATCGAACAGGTTG
Source organism: Phyllobacteriaceae bacterium (assembly GCA_040255475.1). Classification (GTDB taxonomy): domain Bacteria; phylum Pseudomonadota; class Alphaproteobacteria; order Rhizobiales; family Rhizobiaceae; genus Mesorhizobium_L. Next base: position 88,645 of record JBDZVC010000001.1, read on the forward strand.
TGCGTTTCTTCCGCATCGGGGAGACGGAAGTCGCCATCCGACCAGAAGCGCTCGAAACCGGGCAGGTCTATGCCATGTCCGGCCGCGATCTCCCGTGCCTGGCCGTACATATGGTGCACCCAGCCCATTTCGTCGCGACCTTCGGTGAAGGCTTCGCCAAATCCGAGTTTGCCGGCGATATCGGCCAGGATATCGAAGTCGCTGCGTGCTTCGCCGAAGGCCGGAACCGCGCGGCGCATCGCGAAGAGATGGGACTCGTCGCGAGCGATGCCGAGATCGTTGCGTTCGAGCATCGTGGCACTGGGCAGGACGATATCCGCATGGCGTGCCAGCGGGTTCCACCACGGCTCGTGGACGACCACCGTCTCCGGCCGGCGCCATGCCTGGACGAGCTTGTTGAGATCCTGCTGATGATGGAAAGGGTTGCCGCCGGCCCAATAGATCATCCGGATGTCGGGATAGGTGTAGACACCGCCATCATAGTCGAAAGATGCGCCCCGATTGAGGAGCATATCGGCGACGCGGGCGACGGGAATGAAATCTCGTACCGGATTCCTCCCCTGCGGAAATGCCGGCCATGAAAACGGTGATCGGGAGAAACCGATGCGGTTGCTGTCGGCATAACCGAAGCCGAAGCCGCCGCCGGGCAGCCCGATCTGGCCGAGCATCGCGGCTAGCGTGATCGCCATCCACAGCGGTTGCTCTCCGTGGCTGGCCCGCTGCAGCGACCATGCCACCGAAATCATCGTTCGTTCCCGCGCCATGCGCCGCGCGAGCGCCTTGATCGCGTCCTTGGAAATGCCGCAGATGGGTGCAGCCCAGGCCGCATCCTTCGGCGTCCCGTCGCTCTCGCCGAGCAGGTAGGGAAGGAAGGCGTCGAAGCCGGTCGTATAGCGGGTAAGGAACTGGCGGTCATAGAGCTCCTCCGTCACCAGCGTATGGGCAATGCCCATCATCATGGCGGTATCGGTGTTCGGCCGGATGGCGAGCCATTTGGCGCCTGGTACACCGTCGAGGTCAGAGGCGAGCGGGCTGATGCCGAGGAAAGCGGTCCGGTCGCAGGCCGCGAGGCGTTCTTTCACGGTGTGCAGGGCGACGCCGCCGGCGCTTACCTGAGCGTTCTTCCGGGGCAGGCCGCCGAATGCGACGAAAAGGGTAGTGTGCTCCGCGATGACCGTCCACGGCGTGTGGTTCCGGTCGAGCCCGTCATGTCCTCCTATAATGTGCGGGAGGAGGACTTCGGCGGCGGCATAGCTGTGAGTGTTGACCGACCGGGTGTAGCCGCCGCAAAGGTTGAGGAAGCGGTGAAGCTGGCTCTGGGCGTGATGAAAGCGACCCGCGCTTGCCCAGCCGTAGGAACCCCCGAAAATAGCGGAATTGCCGTGATCGCCGCGAACACGCGCGATCTCGTCGGCAACCAGTTGCGTCGCCTCGGGCCACGACACCGCAACGAACGGCTCGCGTCCACGTCCGTCTCTGGAGGCCCTGCCGCTCTCGAGGAAGCCGGCGCGAACCATGGGCTGAGCAATACGGATCGCATCGGTCAGGGCGCCCGGCAAGGAATGCCCGATGGGCGAGGGGTCGGGATCGCCTGCAAAGGGCGCCACGGACACGACACGGCCGTCTTCGACTTGCGGCTCGTAAGCGCCCCAATGCGTCAAGGTCACCAGACGAGCCATTGGTTGCCTCCGCGTCCCGCCTCAGGCCGTGATCCTGGCAAGGCCGCCGTCGAGAACGGCCGCCCCGCTATCCGCGGCTGCAGCCCGGAAGAGCACCCCTTCGTCGTCGTGCCAGAAGGAGAATTGCAGCGCCTGTCCAGGGAAAAGCGGACCGGCGAACCGTGCCGCAAGCCGTTTCAATCGTGCCGGGTCGCCGCCGCAGAAGCTGCGGACTACGGTCAGGCAGCCGATGCCGAAGGTGCAGGCGCCGTGGAGGATCGGACGGTCGAACCCGCTCTGCCTGGCCGCGGCCGGATCGATGTGGAGCGGATTGCGGTCTCCGAGAAGGCGGAACAGGGAGGCCTGGCTACGCGTCGTGGGGACGATCGTCACGACATCCGGCGGCAGGTCGGGCAGCTTCACCGAGGGAGGTTGCGTTCCGACCGATCCTCCGAAGCCGCCGCCGCCACGGACAAAGAGGTTCGAGATGCTTTTACAGACCTTTTGCCCGGCCTGTTCGATCGACGTTTCCTGGACGATGATGCCGCCCCGGCCGTCGCCCTTGTCCACGAGGCCGGCGATGCTGGTGCCGATCTGCGTCGCTCCCGCGGCTGCCAGCGGCTCGTGAAAGGTCAGGTCGAGCGATCCGTGAACGACATGGCTGAGTTCGACCCCGCCGGAGGGAAACCATGAATCGTCGAAGGCAAGCGAATTGGCGAAACTCGGAACGACCTTGAGGTTCTCCTCATAGACGAGATCCAGGTCGCTTGCGCCGCCCTGCGCGCCCGCTCCGACCGCCAGCGCGTACAGTATGACATCGCGATCCGAATAGTGGACGGACCGCGATGGAATATCAAGATGCATAAGGCGATCGGCGTCGAGAGCCACGGCCGAATCCTCCCGTTGGCAAGGACAAAATGCATGGCATAACCGTTCGCATATTGCAACTCGATATCAAGGAATGAAACGATTTGACAGTGACCATTCTTCGTTCCGTCTGCTCGTATCGGCAGGCGTCGGCGCTTGCGCCGGATATATTGGCGTGCAAGGAATGAAACGTAAGATCGCATATTGAACCATTTCGGTTCCGGTTGGAGACATCCATTGCAGAATGGCAATGAGGCGGCGGCTGTATTGCCCGAGGGGAAGGGCGCATCGCGCGCCGGCGGGTATCGAGGCATCGCCCTGATGGTAGCGGCCGTCGCCGTCCAGTCCTGCTCGGAGGCGGTCGCGAAATTCATGACCGCTTCGCTTCCGTCGGTCGAGGTCGCCTGGCTGCGTTATGCCGTCTTTGCCGCGATCGTGGTGGTGGGAACGTTCGCGCGCGGCGAGCGCCTGGCGTTGCGGACGTCGAGACCCGACCTGCAGATCCTGCGAAGCGTGACGGCCGTGGGCGCGGCGATCTTCTTCATCATGGCGCTCTCCCTGCTGCCGATGGCGGAGGTGACGGCCATCTCCTTCGTGTCTCCCTTGCTCGTCACCGTGTTCTCGATACCCATCCTGAGAGAAACCGTGGGCGTAAGAAGATGGATCGCCGTCGCCATGGGGATGGCGGGCGTCCTCATGGTGGTCAGGCCGAGCACCGCGACCTTCGCCGTGTCCGCCGCCTTTCCGCTCTTCGCCGCGGCAAGCTGGGCGCTCGCTCTCGTCGTCACCCGCCTGATGAGCGCTTCGGACCGGCCGCTCGTATCGCTTACCTATGCCGCGCTCGTCGGCTTCGCCGTGACCTCGGCTCTGGTGCCCTTCACCTGGGTGACGCCCGATCCGAAGGGGCTGCTTCTAGGCCTCGCCACCGGCATATTCGGTACGGCGGCACAGTACCTGACCGTCGCGGCGCTGCACCGTGAACGCGCATCGGTCCTTGCGCCGCTTTTCTACGGGAGCCTCGTCTGGTCCATCCTGTTCGGATACATCCTGTTCGGCGATCTGCCGGATCTCTGGACCTATGCGGGGGCGGCCACGATCATCGCCGGCGGTCTCTATACGCTTAGCCGTCCACCCAGACGGCGCTGAGCGGTAGGCCGTCTCGATCAAGGCGTTCCGCCACCTCTCGCTAGTCGGCTTGGCAGAAGAAAGGGCTGGTCCACGCCCACTGGCCGTTCGATTGCCTGAGCCGCAGATACAGGCGGTCTCTCCCTACAAGGTCGTCTAGTTCCACGCGCCCGCGCCATTGCCACTGATCGGGCGCGGGAAGGGGGTGAAACCGATAGGCGGGGCTGTCGATGGGACCCAGGTTACCCGAAAGCGCTCCCTGCCGTAGTCGTTCAGCCGAGACGGTGACCCGATGGCCGTTGAAATCGGCATGGAACTCCGCCTCGGGCAACAACTCGACGCGAGCGGCAAAAGCCTGGGTAGCCGGCGTGACGTTGTTGGGGTTGGCGTAGGAGCGGAGCCGAAAGCGGACCTTGTTACCGTCAAGCCCGATCTCTTCCTCGGGAATAGCCTCATCAGTGCCTTCCAGCGGCGATACAATCTCGGGTCCGCGAAGGCGCGGTTCCAGGGCGAGTATGCGCCCACCATTCAATTCGACGGAGCCCTCCCAGTCGAAGTGCTGACCGCGGGCACCCCATCCCAGTTCGAGGACGAGCAGGGTTTCGAACCGGTCGGAGCGGGGCAAGACCGGGTTCGGCGTCAGTTCCGGCGTTATCCGCGCGACGATGCGTTCGTTGCGGATGACGTCGATGAAGTCGATGAAGCTTCCGCCGACGGCTTCCACTTCGAGGGTGGGTCGCTTCATCGGAGGGACGACGCTCCCCTGGGGCGCATCGCCGATCGTGGCGAAGAGATGGATGCAGTCGCCGGTGAGCGCGTTCGTGCGGCGCGCGAAAATCGCATCCCAGATCGTCATGGGCGTGTTTTCGGTCGCATAGACCGCGGAACGGCCGTGCCCGTAGGAGCCCGGATAGGCACTATGATGGTCGGTGTTGCCAAGCAGGCCGAAGCGATGACCGAGGCCCAGCCCATGGCGCACCGTCGAATTGCCGTCGCTCGGCCCCATGGAATGCAGGAAAGGGCGGTCGCCCAGCGATGCTTCCGAACAGCCGTGCATCGAGATCATCTCGATCACGGGAGAAAGCGATTCGTCGAAGGAGTCCCAGTTGATACCGCGCGCGCCGCGCCGATAGCCGATGTGATGCGGGAAAGCCAGGAAACGTCCTGGATAGCGCGCCCGTAACGAGGCGTGCAGTTCGGCCGGGCTGTCCTCCTTGACGAGTTCGTGCTGGTCGAGGTCCCTGTAGACGATCGTGTAGTCGCCATGCTCGCAGGAATGAATTTCGTAACCCGGGAAGACCGTGAAGCTTCCCGGAAGCGCATATCGCGCCAGGAGATCGAAATGCCCGGGCCACAGTCTTTCCAGCCGGGCGAAGCCTTCCACGTGAAACCCGACGATGTGAGCGACGCTCGGATCATCCACCGGCATGTCCGGCCAGTGGGCGTGGCCCGTCACCGATACGAAGTCGAGTTGCCGCCTCGCTCTCGCCAGCGCGTCTTCGAGCCGGCCGTGACCGTAGGACAGGCCGCAATGATTATGGATGTCTCCGTAATAGGCGCGATACCCAAGACGGGAGGCGAGCGGCGTCAGACTTTCAGGAAGCGCTGCGGTTGGCATCGGCACCTCGAATACAATCGATACATATTGTATTTAGATGCAGACGGGAGGCGATGGCAATCGGATTCGATCTCGAGCAGGCCGAAATGATCAGCGGGGCGCGGCCGTGCTGCCCCTGAGCGTCTCGCTGCAGGGCAGGTAGATGATCTGCGGAGCAATAGCGGGCGCCGCAAGCCGGTTACGGATGGTCGACATCAATCGCTCGGCGGCATCCCGGTGTGAGCTTCCGGCCATGGTGAAGCGATCGAGATGCTCGGTGACGACGTCATGGTGTCCCAGAACGTAGACGCTGAGTTCCTCCGGCACCCGGATGCCCAGCTTTTCAAGCGCCTGCGAGACGCCGAGGGTATCTGAAATACCGACCAGGATGACGGCCGTGAAGGGAAGCATGCCAGTGGACCCTCGAAGTTCGGTAAGCGCTTCTTCGACTGCGCCGCCGACATTCTGGCTGGGATGTATGACGTTCTTCAGCAGGATCGGCTCATGGAGCCGAAGATCGCGCCGTGGATCCCCACCAGCTCGCTCGAAGGCGCGCCTGACGCTCAGGATCGGCTGGGCCATCGCATCCAGCGAGACCATTCCGATATGCTTGTGCCCCAACTCTTCGAGATGCTGGAGCCCCATCTGCAGGGCATCCTCCCAATCCGTGCCTACACGGTCGATGTCCACCCCCGAAAGCGAATGGCCGTCCACGGTGAGTGCGGTCGTCTTGTCCTGAAGCAGATGCAACAGCCGAACCGGAATGTTCTCGTAGTGGGATTGCAGGATCGCGGCATCGAAGCGCGGCAGCGAGCCCAGAATATCGAGGAGATGACCGGTGTGGTGATAGGACATCTGCACCACTTTGCTGCCCTTGGTCGCCATCTCCTCCACAATGTGGTTCTGGACCAATGCGCAACGCTGGTTCATGCTGGCGTTGGAGAGAATAAGCAGGCTGTCGAGCAGATTTCCGGTGCGATCCGGTGTGCGCTCGGCCACTCCCCTGGATCGGGTGACGAATGTACCCCGCCCCACCTGCGAGGAGACCAGCCCCTGGGCTGCAAGGACGCCGAATGCGCGCTGCACCGCCGCCTGACTGACATGAAAACTGCGCATCAACTCGCGGACGGTGGGCAGGCGTGCGCCGTCCTCCAGACCGTCCATTAGATCGTAAAGCGACCTGAGAACCAGGTCTGAGGAAGATGTTCTCACTTGCCGGCCTTCCTTTCCGCCGGTCGTACCGGAAGACGCGGATACATTGCAAATCGTCATCCTGCAATCAATCGCCGGGCGCCGGACTTCCTCGCGACCCGCCGACCAGGCCTACAGCGGTATATCGATATCACAGTTTTCAGTTGCGGATAGGTTAATTGTATCCGCTAGATACAATTTGCATCTTTACAATGTTTCCGATCGAAATAAGATTATCCGGCGGACGGATGGCCGCGATTGGATCTGGCTTGGATCGAGGGTGGAGCGTCAACGATGTCGAAGGCCGAGGTCGGCCCCGTGGGGGCTTCGCTCCCCACTATCACGTCCCCGATGATCGACATCCGCAACGCCCGGAAAAGCTTCGACGTCCGTGGTGGCGGGAAGACGCTCGTGCTCGACGACATCAGCCTGTCGATCGCTCCCAATCAGTTCGTGTCCGTCGTCGGTCGCAGCGGTTGCGGCAAGACCACCCTGCTCAACATCATCGCGGGGCTCGATGCGGCCAGTAGCGGGGAGGTCCTCATAGCCGGCCGGAGGGTAGTGGGCCCGGGGCAGGGGCAGGGGGTGGTTTTCCAGCAGCACGCCCTCTTTCCATGGTTGACGGCTCAGGAAAACGTGGCGTTCGGAGCCCGGAGCCTGCCGCTTACGAAATCCGAAAAGACGAAGCGGGCGCGCGAACTGCTGGAACTGGTGGGACTGGAAGCGTCAGCCGGCAAATATCCGCGCGAGATGTCCGGCGGCATGCAGCAGCGTGTCGCGATAGCGCGCGCGCTCGCTCTCGATCCGGACATCCTCCTCATGGACGAGCCGTTCGGCGCGCTGGACGAACTGACCCGCATCGAGATGCAGCAGGAACTGCTGAGGATATGGGAGGCGCGCCGGAAGACGGTGGTCTTCATCACGCATTCGATCAGCGAGGCGCTGACCCTCTCCGACCGCGTCGTCCTGCTTGCGCCGCATCCAGGGCGGATCGCCCGTGACATAGTCATCGACCTGCCAAGGCCGCGATTACGGACGGATCAGGGCTTCAATGCGCTCTACGAACAAATCTGGAGCGGGCTCTCGTCATGAGGGAGCAGTTGACCCAGGCCCTGGTCGCTCTCTTGCTGATCGCGGCGATTCTGCTTGGCGTCGAGTTCGGAGTGCGCGAGGGATATCTGAAGGCCTACGAGTTTCCGCCGGCGAGCCGGATCGTGCAGGGTTTCGTCGAATTGACGACAGTTGGATTCCCGACGGGCGTGACCCTCTGGACGCATATCCTGGTGACCGTCGTCCGCATCGCGAAAGGCTACGTGGCCGCGATCGCGATCGCCGTGCCGCTTGGCCTGTTGATCGGCGCCTTGCCCGTGCTCGACAAGATGACGGCACCGCTTGTCGTCTTCTTCCGCTCCGTCGCAACGCTCAGCCTGCTGCCGCTCGCGATCGTCTGGTTCGGGGCCGGCGAACTCACCAAAGTGATCCTGATCGGCTATGGCTGCTTCTGGGTGATGCTGTCCAACGTCATCGCAGGCGTCAAATATGTCGACCCCGCGCTGATCCGCGCCGCCCGTTCCTTCAAGGTCCATGGCTGGACGCTCTACCGCGAGGTCGTGCTGCCGGCGGCGTTGCCTCGCATGTTCGCCGGGGCGCGCGTCGCGCTCGGGGTGGGCTTCATGGTCATCGTCGGAGCGGAGATGATCGGTACCATCCAGGGGTTGGGTGCGCTGATCATGGAGGCGCGCAGCTTCTACCGCAGCGAGATCACCGTGATCGGCATGCTGGTCATCGGCGTGCTCGGCTTCCTCATCTCCAGCGGCCTCGCCGCGCTCGAGAGGCTGTTGCTTCCATGGGGCGGCGGACTGGGCGAGACGTCCCGATGAGAGGCGGTTCGCGCATAAGCAGCACCTTTTGGGGGCTGGCGGGGATCGCCATATTCCTGGCAAGCTGGGAGCTTGCCACCCGGCTTGGGGCTATCGATCCCACCATCTTTCCAGGTCCGGCAGCCGCGATCCGCTCCGCCGTGCAACGTCTGCCCGCGAGCGTCTTCCTCGACAACATGGCGTGGAGCCTGTTCCGGGTGATTGGCGGCTTCGTGCTGGGCGCGGCGGCCGGCACGGTGATCGGCTTCGCCGCCGGCTGGTATCGCGGCTTCGGCTATTTCGCACGCCCCCTGATCGAGCTGCTGCGGCCGATCCCGCCGCTCGCCTGGATCCCGCTCGCCATCATCTGGTTCGGGCTGGGCGAGCCGTCGAAATTCTTCATGGTGTTCCTCGGGGCCTTCTTTCCGGTCGTCACGTCGGCCTATCACGGGATCACCCATATCGACTCTTCGCTGATCCGCGCTTCGCGCAGCTTCGGGCTGAAGGGCCTCGGCATGCTCTTCCATGTCGGCATTCCCGCCTCCGCGCCCGATCTCGCGACGGGACTGCGCATAGGCTGGGGGCTGAGCTTCGGCGTCCTCGTCGCCGCCGAACTGATCGCGGCCGATCGCGGACTCGGCTTCATGATCATGAACGAAAGAAACAGCGGCGGCTCGGTGAGCGTGATCATCGTGGGCATCCTGCTCATCGGATTGCTCAATCTGGTGACGGACGCTGCGCTGGCGGCTTTGATCCAACGCTGGATCGGACGGTGGCACGGCGCCTGAGACACCGAAGCGGGGAAATCATGCACTCGATCGGCAATCACAACAAAGGAAGGAATGGGAGATGATCGGAAATATCCTACGCAGGCAATTCATAGGCCTTACCGCCGGCGCCATGGCGGCGGTGCTCATGGGTACTTCGGCATATGCGGCCGACCAGCCCGAGACGGATTCGCTGTCCATCAGCATCGGGCCGGATCTCCCCTTTCTCGTCCACATAGTCGCGAAGGAAAAAGGCTGGTTCGCCGATGCTGGCTTCAAGAGCGTGGAATTCAAGCAGTTTACCTCGGGAAATCTCGCCGGTGAGGCGCTGCTGGCCGACCAGATCCAGCTATGGACGCCGGGCAATCTGCCTCCGGTGGCGATGGTGCATAATGGCGTGCCCGTCGTCATTCTCGGTTCCAACGCCGTCAGCCATGGCCTCGAGAAGCTTGTCGTGCGCAAGGACGCCAAGATCGAAAAGCCGGAGGACCTCTACAAGATCAAGATCGGCCTTCTGGTCAGTTCCACCTCCGGCGCCATGCTGGGGAACATCGCGAAGAAATACGGGCTTGATCCCTCCAGACTGCAGGCGGTCAATCTGGCGCCGCCGGAAGGCCTTGCCGCGCTGAAGAGCAACGAGGTCCAGGGTGTCATCTATTGGGAGCCGTTCCCTTATCAGGCGCTGCAAAACCCGGACATGGAACTGCTCCATACCGGCACCAAGAGCTATTTTCCGCAGAACAAGGGCGAGGATGCCCAGATATCAAACAACCGCACCGTCTGGGTCGCTTCGCAGGACTGGGTCAGGAAGAATCCGATCGCGACCAAGGCCCTCGTCGGCGTGCTCTTGAAGGCGCAGGCCTGGGTCAGCGATCCGGCGCATCAGCAGGAGGCGCTCAAGATTTTCTCGGACTATGAGAAGCAGCCCATCGAGATGAACAAGGCGATTATCTCGAACTACACGTTCAACCCAAAATTCGACCAAGCCTATGTCGACGACATGAAGGCGATCGAGGCCTTCCTGAAGAGCACGAATCGCATCCCCAGCGAGGGCGACCCGCTGGATTACAGCTATTCGGAGCCGATGAAGTCGATCGATCCTTCGCTTGTCGAAATCGACGGCAAGTGGAAGCCTTGACAATCGAGGCGCCCGCGCGGGCGGGTGCCGCCATTCCGGAGTGGAAATGATGGCGGAAGCAGGCCCGGCGCCGATCAGGGTTGCGGTGATCGGCGGCGGTTTTATAGCCGACTATCATGTGAACGGTCTCCGCGCCGCCGGCGGCGCGGAGGTCTCGGCACTCGTTTCGCGCAGTGCCGCGAATGCGGCGCGCCGGGCGGCGGAGCTGGGCGTCACCCGATGGGAGACGGACCATCGCCAGGTCCTGGACGATCCGGGCATCGATGCCGTGGTGGTCGCCACTCCGGACGACACCCATGCATCGGTCGCGACCGACGCGCTTGCGGCGGGAAAGGCAGTGCTCCTGCAGAAGCCGATGGCGCTCAACGCCGCCGAGTGCCGGGCGATCATCGCGGCCGGGAAGGCATCGACCGCGCCGCTCACCGTCAGCTTCATGCATCGCTATTTCCCCGAAGTCGGCTGGCTGAAACAGGTAATTGCCGAAGGACGCATGGGGCAGATCCATACGGTCCGCATGCGCAATGCGACGCCCGGCGCTGACTGGAACGACTGGTTCTATGCGGCCGGTCATGTCGCCGGCGGTGTCGTCATGCAGCTCGGCGTGCACGGCATCGACCTGATCCGGCATCTGTTCGGGCCGATCTCCGAAGTTTCGGCGCGGATGACGACGGCGCGGCCGGAGCGACGGCTCAGGGACGGCCGTCTGGTACGCTCAGAGCTCGAGGACAACGTGCTCGCCACCTATCGACTGCCGGGCGGCGCCATGGCCACGCATGAAATGAGCTACACCGAAGTGCAGGGCTGCGACCGCTTTCGGCTCGAAGTCTATGGCGAAAAGGGCACGGCGTGGCTGCGGACCGAGCGCGGCGCGGCAGCGCTCTATGCCCCTGCGGCGACGGGCGGGGAGGAATGGGTGGCGCCGCGGCTTTCGTCCGAACCGTTCGGCGCGGTGCATCATCGCCACTGGCTCTCGATCGTCAGGGGTGAATCGCCACGTGACGACACGCCTGAAGCCGGCCTCGTCTCGATCGAGGTGGCTGAAGCAATCTATCGCGCCTCCGCTTCCGGACGCCGCGAGACGCTGGCTGATGCAAGCGGGGAGGGGCGGTCGTGAGCCTGAGGATCGCCGTGCTCGGCGCGGAGCACTATCACGCCAATTTCTGGATCAGGGCCTTCCTGCAGAGCGAGGGCGTCGCGGTGGCCGGCGTCTGGGACAAGGATCGCGCGAAAGCCGTTGCGCTTGCCGGACGGCACGGGGTCGGCGTTGCCGACAATCTAGATGCGCTGCTCGACCGCTCGGATGCGGTCGCCATCTGCTCGGCGACCAACGAGCATGTCGGGTTTGTCCGCGAAGCCGCCCGACACGGCCTGCCTGTCCTTTGCGAAAAGCCCCTCGGCGCCACCGAGGGCGATTGCCTGGAGATTGCGCGCATCGTCGGGGAGAGCGGTGTCCCGTTCATGCAGAGCTTTCCGAAGCGTTTCGACCCGATTAACCAGGAGATCAAGTCACTGCTGGCCGATCGGGCGCTTGGAACGGTGACGCTGTGCCGCGTCAGGCACGGCCACGGCCATGGTTTCGAGGACGACTTCCGCCAAAGCTGGTTCGTGGACCCGGCCCGTTCGGGCGGCGGCACGTTGCTTGACGAAGGGGTGCATGCAGCGGATTTCCTGCGCTGGATGTTCGGCGAACCGAAAACGGTCTCGGCGGCGGTATCCTCAGCGGCGCTCGGACTGCCCGTCGAGGACACGGCCGCGGCGACGTTTCACTTCGACGGCGGCATGTTCGCGGAGGTAACGACCAGCTGGTGCTTCGCCGCGGCCGACGCCTCGATAGAAATCTACGGCACGGAAGGAACGCTTCTCCTGAGCGGCGTCGACCTCGCCTCGCGCGCCACCCATGACGGCGGTTTCCTGCGCGTTTACTCCCGCAAGACGGAACACTGGTCCGTATCGCCGACGATCCCGCATTTCAAGACGGGTGTCTTTCACGAGCATGTCGCCTGGGCCTTCGTCCGGGCGCTTAAGGAAGGCCGGCCAATGCCGGTGACATTGGAGGACGGAATGCGGGCCTTCGCCATGGTGGAAGCGGCCTACCGCTCGGCCAAAAGCGGGCGGCTGGAGACCGTTCGGCCGGCTAGCGAATTCGACGCGGGCCTGATCCGATGAGCGCGCTTGTCTGCGATGTCGGTGGCACCAACACGCGGCTCGGCCTGGTCGAGCGGGGCGTTCTGACGAATGATGGTCTCGCTAGCTTTCGCAACGCGGAATTCTCCGATTTCGACAGCTTGCTTTCAGCCTATTTACGGCAGGTCGGATGCGACAAGGTCGATACGGCCGCCATCGCGCTCGCCGCGCCGATCGGTCCGGAAGGGGCGACGCTTACCAATCACGACTGGACCATTTCGCGCAGCGGCGTAGGCGCGGTCACAGGCGCGAAGGCTATCTATTTTCTCAACGATTTCGAAGCACTGGGCTTCGCGCTTCTGAATGTCGAAGCCCTCGACAAGGTCATCCTTCGGGATCCGCCGGAAGCCACGAACAGGCGGGCGCGGCGCCTCGTACTGGGAGCCGGCACCGGCTTCAACGCCGCCGCTCTCATCATCGATCCGGTGACCGGGCATCCTGTTGTCGCGGCGGCCGAATGCGGACACATGACATTGCCTGTCCAGGGCGACGAGGAGCACGATATACAATGCTTCCTGTCGAGGAGGCGCGGTCGCGCATCGAACGAGCGCGCACTTTCCGGACGCGGGTTGACGGAGCTTTACGCCTGGTGTTGCGAGAGGGCCGGAACCGATGCCGTCCTGCAGGGCAGCGCCGAGATCGTACAGCGGGCACTGGACGGTTCGGATGGCCTTGCGCGGGCGGCGGCGCTCCTCTTCGCGCGATTTCTCGGCCGCGTCGCCGGCGATCTGGCGCTTGCCTTCCTGCCGCTCGGCGGCATCTATCTGACTGGCGGCGTGTCGCGCGCCTTGCTGCCGCTGCTGAAGGACGATCCCGCGTTCATGACAGCGTTCCACGCCAAGGGGCGTATGAGCGAATTCATGGACCAGTTTCCGATCGCCATGTTGACCGACGACCGGGTGGCGCTCACTGGCTGCGCGGCATTCCTTGCGGCGCAGCCCGGACGCTAGAAAGGCGCTGCCAAGAACAACGCGAATGCGCTTTATCGGGACGTTCTTCCCCTGCCGGACGAATTGTCCGCTGCGCCTCAGTTCCGATTCTGCAGTTCGAGCAGATCGCTCGGCCGGAACCGGTATTGCCGGGATTCGCGAACGGGTGCATCGAGAATCTGTGGCGCGTGCCCCTCCTCGACCTCGGCGATCCACTCCAGCAGCCGTTTTTTCAAGTCGTCGCAGAGTCCGCGGAAGACGTCCATACCGATCAGGTTGACCATCTCGTATGGATCGCTGTCGAGATCATAGAGATAGCACTCGCGATAGACATCCGAGCGCGGCGCGTCTTCGTGATATTCCGAGGTCACGCCATATTTCCAGCGATGCGTCCTGAGCGCGCGACCCGTTTCCGTCTCGCTGATCTGGAAAAAGAGATCTTGCCGCCATGGCGTGCGGGCATCGCGAACCACCGGCATGATCGACCGGCCAACCATGCTTCCGGGTATTTCGATCTCGGCCGCATCGATGAGGGTAGGGGCGATGTCGATGGTACTGAAAAGCGCCCTGACCTGGCCGCCGGCATTGAAACCAGGGCCCGTGATCATCGTCGGAACCCGGACCGCACTTTCATGGCAAGAGCGCTTGTATTCGTCGTTGCGCGTCTTGAAATGGCAAGCGTGGTCGGACGTGAACATGACGATCGTATTGTCGAGCATGTCCAGGCTCTTCAAAGCGTCCATGAGCCGGCCGAACGCCTCGTCCAGCCGCTTGACCATGCCGTAATAGCCGCCGAGGTGCCAGGTGCTGGTACCTTTCAGCGTAGCGAGATCCGGCGGCGTCCACTGTTTTGCCGTCAGGTCCTCACGGTAGCCGTCCGGCGGAGGGTAATCATCGACATGGTTCTGGTGGTGCGGTTCGAGAAAGGAAACGAAGAGGAAGAACGGTTCCTTCTGGTGATTGTCGCAGAAGCGGATCGCGGCGTCCGTCAATGCGTCGACGCGGTAGCCGGGTAGCTTCTTCCTGTTGTTGTCGTCGTCGAAGAGAATGGCGTCATAGGCATCGGAGACGAATTCGAGATGGTTGGCGGCGAGCCAGCTCTGATATCCGCCACGCAAGTGCCTCGGCACCGGATCCTTTCCGGCTAGATGCCATTTGCCGATATAGGCGGTCGTGTAGCCATTGCGGCCGAAGACCTTTGCCATCGTCTCGGCGTCGTCAGGCAACGGTATCTCGTTGCGGAAGACGCCGGTCTGCGTGGCGAAACGGCCTGTCTGCAGCGACGCGCGCGCGGGGCCGCAAAGCGGCTGGCAGGCGAAGGAATGGTAAAGATGCGTGCCGGCCCGGGCGAGCCGGTCGAAATTGGGCGTCAGGCCCATCGGGTTGCCGTGCGCGCCGGTGGTATCGTGCCGCTGCTGATCGGTGAAGAAGACGATGACGTTCGGCTTGGTCATGGCGAGGGGAAACGGCCTCCGCTGCACTGGAAGGTGAAACGGCCGCACACTATCTGCCGGCATTCCGCCGCGAAAATGATATTAAATCCCGCTCAATATAACTGCAGGTTATAACCTTGCTGTGCGGCGTCCTCCGCCAGGACCGGCAGCATCTGAAGCGCGCGGCGCATGATGGGATATTCGCTCGATGATTTGCGGAACCAGGCGCCGGACGCGAACTTCCAGATCGGGCGTTCGAGACGCAACGGCACCAGTCCGGCGGCGGCGGCCACTCCCTCGAGCGATGTCGGCGCCAGCGTCAGGAACTCCGTCCCGCTGACCATCCTGAAGCTTGCCGCCAGCACGTCGATCTCCATGCGGATGGCCGGCGGCGGCAGCATGTGGTCGCTGCAATAGAGCCTGAGGCGCTCCGCCAGCAGGCGGTCGCGCTTGTAGATGATCCATCTGCAGTTGGCGAGGTCCGTGGCTTCGATCTCCGGCCGGGCGGCAAGCGTGCTGTGGCGGCAGCAATAGGGCGTGATGGACACTCCAAGAAACTTTAGCCTCGATATGCCTTCCGGCGGCACGCCGTGCAGCGCACCCAGCATCAGGTCAATCTCGCCGTCGACGAGCTTCGGCAGGGTGAGCCCGGCGACATCGAAATCGAGGCTGAAATCGGTTTCGGGAAACTCGGAACTCAACAGCTTCACCAGATCCGGCGCCATGGTCATGTGATAGACGGCGCCGGCGGCGATATTGAACCGGCGCAGCCGGCCTGAGGTGATGGCGTGCACCTCCTCCTCAGCCTGGCGGTAATGCATCTCGATCGCCTGCACCCGCATATGCAACCGATGTCCCGCTTCCGTCAGCACCATGCCGCGCGGAGTCCGCATGAAGAGGCGGGCGCCGAATTCGCGCTCGAGCCGTCGGATGGTCTTGGTCAGCGCCGGCTGGGTGAGGCCGATGCGAGCCGCGGCCGCGGTAAGGTTTCCCGTCGTCACCACCGCGCCGAAGGCGCGCAGATTGCGGTCCATGGCATTCCCTCAAGTTATGCATTCAAGAAACTAATATCATTTTCCGTAGCGACAGTCAGGCGCTAGCCTGTTGCGGAAATCTGGAGGTCCCGCGTTCAGGCATGTTGCGCCCGTGTCGACCGGGATGAAGGAGGACGAGGGACGGCTAGTGGAATGAATTTGACATTCGATACCCACTCGATGTCGTCCGTCGGGTCGAATGTCAAATTCGAAAATTCCTCTAGAATCATAAACTTGCCAGTGGTCCTTGTGTTTCCAGCATTTGCCTCGCGCCCGATACAAAGGGGATGCAAATGTTGGAAACGAACCACTAGCTCGATCCGGAGGCCAGGGGAGGAAGATGATGAACAGGAAAACCGGAAGATTGCTGGCGATCTCGGTGGCCGCCGCTTTGGTTTCCGCGCCGGCATGGGCCGGGGACAGTTTCATGGATGTCGGCAAGCAGGCGCCGATCACGATCCTGATCAACGCCTCGCCCTGGTATGGCGGTTTCCAGGATGTCGTCGGACTCTACGAGCAGCAGACCGGGAATACGGTGAACCTGGAGGTGACGCCGTTCCCGGGCATGCTCTCCAAGGCGCGCACGGCGGTGCGCACCGAGGGCAAAAGCCCTTACGACCTCATCAACATCAACAGCCCCTGGACGATCGAATTCTACCAGGGCGGATTCCTGGAGCCGCTCAAGGAAGTCGATCCGGCTTTCGAGGTGCCGAAGGAGGTCTATTCCCTCGACGACGCGGGTTGCTGGGATGCGGCCAAGCGGTTCCGCACCTGCAAGACGGGCAAGCTGATGGGCTATGCCCCGAACGGCAATATCGAGCTTGTCTACTACCGGAAGGATATATTCGAGCAGAAGGGGCTGAAGCCGCCCGTCACCTTCGACGACGTTCTGGCGAACTGCAAGGTCCTGCAGAATCCGCCGCAGGCATATGGCTACCTGCAGCGCGGCGAGCCGGTCTGGTATGACTGGATGGCCTACATGCTGGCCTATGGCGCGCAGGACGTCAAAGACGCCGAAAACGGCGACTTCGCCGTCACCATCAACAGCCCGGAAGCGAAGGCCGCGCTCGACAAATATATAGAGGTGAGCCGCGCCTGCGGGCCGGCCAATTACGGTTCGCTCGCGCAGGGCGACCTGATCCAGCTCGTTCAGACCGGCAAGGGCATGCAGGCGCAGGCCGTCATCGCGTCGTTCCCGAATTTCGACAACCCGCAGAAATCCGCCGTGGTCGGCAAGATGGGCGCCACCATGCTGCCGCGCCTGACGCCGGAGAGCAAACCGGGCGTCGCCATCGGAAGCTGGGTGTTCGGCATCCCTAAGAACGCTTCGGCCGAAGGCAAGAAGGGCGCCATCGCCTTTTCCAGATGGTTCCTCACCTACAAAGCGCAGTACGCCTATGCCGAGGGCGGCGGCATTCCGGTGCGCAAGGATGTGTTCGAATCCGACCTCAAGGACAAATCGGAATTTCGCTGGATGAAGGCCTACAAGGACGAAATTCCTTACGGTAAGCAGGAATTCGGCTACGCTGAAAGCGCGGAGATCACCAACGCGCTCAATCTGAGGCTGAGCCAGGCGCTCGTCGGCGAACTGACTTCGGCCCAGGCACTGAACAAGGCAGCCGATGATTTCGTCGGAATATTCACGAAGAGCGGCCGCAGGACCGGCAAGCTGCCGCCGCTCGCGGAATAGGAGGAAGCAGATTGGGTGCCGAACGGGTCCGCGCCAGCTATTCCTGAAGGTTATCGATCGCGGCCACTAATATCATTTTTGTTGGAGCCAACCCGAAGCTATCTTCTTTTGAGCGTGCGACGGCGCCGCTTTCGGGAGTTTGTTCCGTTGGCGTCGCACGGTCGCAGGCAGATAATCACCCGCGGACAAATCCGCGGATCGGGAGGAACAGATGAAGCGATATGATCTCGTGCCGGGCCTGCTGGGAGCCGCCGCCGGAGCAATTCTCGCCGCCTCGCCAGCTATGGCCGCCGACAGCTTCATGGATGTCGGCAAGCAGGCGCCGATCACCATACTGATCAATGCCTCACCCTGGTACAACGGATTCGAAAGCGTCGTGAACCTCTACGAGGAGCAGACCGGCAACAAGGTCAACCTTGATGTCACCCCCTTCCCGGGCATGCTCGAGAAAGGACGAAGCGCCGTTCGAGATCCGAACAAGAGCCCCTATGATCTGATCAACATCAACAGCACCTGGACGATCGAATTCTACAAGGGCGGTTTTCTCGATCCCATGCAGGACGTGGATCCCAAATTCGAAGTTCCCAAGGAGGTCTTCACGCTCGGCGATGCCGGCTGCTGGGACGATGCCAAGCAGTTCCGGACCTGCAAGACCGGCAAGCTCATGGGCTACGCACCGAACGGCAATGTCGAACTGTTCTACTACCGCAAGGACGTCTTCGACCAGAAGGGCCTGAAGGTGCCTGTCACATTCGACGACGTGCTGGCGAACTGCAAGGTCCTGCAAAATCCGCCGCAGGCCTATGGCTACCTGCAGCGCGGCGAAAAGGGCGATTCGATCTATTACGACTGGATGGCCTACATGCTGTCTTACGGCGCCCAGGACGTCAAAGACGCGGAAAACGGCGACTTCACCGTCACCATCAACAGCCCTCAAGCCAAGGCGGCGCTCGATAAGTATGTCGAGATTGGCCATAAATGCGGTCCGGCCAATGCCGGCACGCTCGGCCAGGGCGATCTGATCCAACTGATCCAGACCGGCAAGGGGATGCAGGCGCAGGGCGTCGTCGCCGCTTTCCCCAATTTCGACAATCCGCAGAAATCCGCGGTCGTCGGCAAGATCTATGCCTCGGTCCTGCCGCGCGCCACGGCGGATGGTCATCCGGGCGCCGCGATCGGAAGTTGGGTGTTTGGGATCCCCAAGAACGCCTCGGCTGAAGGCAAGAAGGGCGCCATCGCCTTCTCCAAGTGGTTTCTGACCTACAAGGCGCAATACGCCTATGCCGAGGGCGGCGGCATTCCGGTGCGAGGCGATGTCTTCGATTCCGACTTGAACAAGCAGGAGAAATTCCGCTGGATGCAGGCTTACAAGGACGAGATTCCGTACGGAAAGCAGGTGTTCGGCTATGCCGAGAGCGCCCAGGTGACGAATGCGCTCGGCCTCCGGCTCAACCAGGCTCTGATCGGTGAGCTGACTTCGGCCCAGGCGCTCAACAAGGCGGCGGACGATTTCTATCAGATATTCCAGAAGAACGGCCGCAAGACGGGGAAGATCGAACCGCTTCCGGAATAAGGGGCTTGGAAGGCCGCGCCGGGCGCGGCCTTCCTCAATCAATTTCGAATAATGAACGCCTTCAGGCGGCGTGGAGGACTCCCTGACAAGCGACGCAGATTTTACCGTCCGGCGCGGCGACGGCCTGGTCGGTTTCCTCGATCGAAACTTCAAATGGATCACGATCGCGCCGGCGGCTGTGTTGCTGCTGCTCCTGACGGTCTATCCGATTCTGAACCTCATCGGCATGTCGGTATCGACCATCGGTTTCCAGGCCGCCAAGGAGATATGGACCTTCACTCCAGGCACGAATTTCCACGATCTGCTCGACGACGATATCTTTCGGATCTCTCTCTGGAACACGCTGGTCTTCGCCGTCGTCGCGGTCGCCGTCGAAATAATCCTTGGCCTGACGCTTGCCATCCTCGTGGCCTCGGTTTCCCGTTTCAAGGGCCTGATCCGCACGGTGCTGATCGTCCCGATCCTCATGCCGCCCGTGGCAATCGGGTCGATGTGGAAGCTGATGTACAGTCTCGATTTCGGCGTGCTCAACCAGATCATCACGTCTTTCGGCCTCCAGCCGGTCAACTGGCTGGGATCGACCTCGCTGGCGCTCTTCTCGGTCATCATCGTCGACGTCTGGCATTGGACGCCTTTCGTCTTTCTCATCCTGTTCGCCGCCGTCGAAGGACTGCCGAAGGAAGTCATCGAAGCGGCGCGCATCGACGGCGCGCGCAATCGCGAACTGGTCTTCAAGATCATCATACCGTTGATGAAGCCGGCCCTGGCCGTCGCCCTCCTGTTCCGCATCATCCTTGCCTTCAAGGTCTTCGACGAGGTCTTCCTCCTGACCTCCGGCGGGCCGGGAACGTCCACCGAGGTGGTCAGCCTCCACCTCTACAAGGTGTTCTTCGAGCAGAACCAGATGGGCTACGGTGCGCTTTTGTCTTTGGCCATCATCGCCGCGACAATCGCCTTCCTGTGGGTCGGCCAGCGCGCCGCCTCGGCCGTGGGGGCACGCTGATGCTCGTCCTCAGAGGTCCGGCGCGATGGCTGGCTTATCTCGTCCTTGCGGCCGGAATAGTGATCATCATCGGCCCCTTCCTGTGGGTGGCCCTGCAGTCGTTCAAATACGAGATCGCCATCCTGCAGGGATCGTGGATATTCACGCCCACCTGGTTCAACTATTCCGACGTCCTCTATTCCCACCGTTCCGACTTCCCGACCAATGTCTGGAACAGCGTCGTGGTGGCGAGCCTGTCGACCTTTTTCGTGCTGATCGCCGGAACGCTTGCCGCCTATTCGCTGAGCCGCCTCCGGTGGAACCGGTGGATCGCCAGGACCTTCCTCGGCTGGACGCTGATCTTCAACATGATTCCGCCGCTGACGCTGATCGGTCCCTGGTACCTGATCTTCCGGGAGGTCGGACTCTACGAGACATTGACCGGGCTTGTGCTCGCCCACATCACGCTTCACCTGCCTATGACGATCTGGATGATGATGGCTTATTTCAACGAGATACCGAAGGAGATCGAGGAAGCCGCACGCGTCGACGGCTGCGACCGGCTCGACGCCTTCTGGCGGATATCCCTGCCGTTGGTGACGCCCGGGCTGATCGCGGCGGGCGTGCTCGCCTTCGTCTTCTCATGGAACGAATTCGCCGTTGCGCTGAACCTGACCAGTCGCGCTACTGCCACCGTCCCGGTGGCCATCGCTCGCTTCGCCCAGCAATATGAGGTCCAGTACGGCCAGATGGCGGCGGCCTCCATCGTCTCGACGATACCGGCGCTCATCCTCATGTTCTTCGGCCAGCGTTTCGTCGTTCAGGGGCTGACGATGGGCGCTGTGAAATAGCTGAGGAGGCGGACCATGGCTGAAGTGAAGCTGGAAAACGTTCATAAGCGCTTCGGTGGCGCCGAGGTCATCCACGGCATCGACCTCACGATCCGCAACGGCGAGTTCGTCGTCCTGGTCGGCCCGTCCGGCTGCGGCAAGTCCACCCTGCTTCGCATGATCGCCGGGCTGGAGGACATTTCCGACGGCACCATCTCGATCGGCGGAAGGGTGGTCAACGACCTTGAGCCCCGCGAGCGTGACATTGCGATGGTGTTCCAGAGCTACGCGCTCTACCCGCACATGAATGTCGAGAGAAACATGAGTTTCTCGATGACGCTGCGCAAGGAGCGTCCGGAAAAGATCCGGCAGGCGGTGGAAGGCGCCGCGGCCTCGCTCGAACTGAGGCCCTATCTGGAAAGGCTGCCGAAGGCGCTTTCAGGCGGCCAGCGCCAGCGCGTGGCCATGGGCCGCGCCATCGTCCGCCGGCCGAAGGTGTTCCTGTTCGACGAACCTCTTTCCAATCTCGACGCTCAATTGCGCGTGCAGATGCGGACCGAGGTGCGCAAGTTGCATCAGCGCCTGGAAGGTACGTCGGTCTACGTCACGCACGATCAGGTCGAGGCGATGACGATGGCCGACCGCATCGTCGTTCTTGATAAGGGCAGGATCGCCCAGTCGGGCACGCCGCTCGAACTTTACGACCGGCCAGCCAACCGGTTTGTGGCCGAGTTCATCGGTTCGCCGGCGATCAACCTTTTCCCATGTGACGTGAAGGGGGGGAGGGTGTTCCTCGCTTCCGGCAATGGCGCGGTGGACATCGGCCCGACGACGACGGCCGAGGAAAGGATAGAGCTGGGCGTCCGGCCGGAACATCTGAAGCCGGTGGAGAGCGGAGGCCTGCCAGGGACGGTGCAGGTCATCGAGAACCTCGGCGCTGAGACATATGTCATCCTCAACGCGGCCGGTCGCGATGTCTGCTGGAGGATCGCCGGCCGGCCACAGGTCTCGGTCGGCGACCGGCTGCAGCTCGGTTTCGATCCCGCCCACATGCATTTCTTCAGCACCGCCTCCGGCGTCCGCCTCTGACGAAGGTCCGCTCCCGGTTGACAGCAGCAAGGAAAACCAACCCGTGAAGACTGTTTTCGTTCTTTTCGATTCCCTCAACCGCCACATGCTCGGCTGCTACGGCGGCACGCGCATCCCAACGCCTAATTTCGACAGGCTGGCCGCGCGCACCCTGGTCCACGACCGGCATTACGTCGGTTCGTTGCCATGCATGCCGGCCCGCCGCGACCTGCTGACCGGCCGGCTGACCTTCCTGCATCGAAGCTGGGGGCCGCTCGAGCCCTTCGACAACGCCTTTCCCGAATTGCTCAAGACCAAGGACGTTCATTCGCACCTCGTGACCGACCACTATCATTACTGGGAAGATGGTGGCGCGACCTACCACAACCGCTACTCCACATTCGATTTCGTGCGTGGACAGGAAAGCGATCCATGGAAGGCGATGGTGCAGCCGCCATGGGAGCGGCTGCGCGAGAAATATCACGAGCGCCAGCGGACAGTCGACGCGATCAGCAAATACACGCCCTACATGATCAACCGCGAGTTCATCCGCGAGGAGAAGGATTTCCCGTCGGTCCAATGCTTCGAGCGAGGCTTCGAGTTCCTCGACACCAACCGCGACGCCGACAACTGGCTATTGCAGATCGAGACCTTCGATCCGCACGAGCCCTTCTTCGCGCCCGACCGCTTCAAGGAGCCCTTCAAGACCGGCTGGAATGGACCGATCCGCGACTGGCCGCGTTATGGCCGCGTCGACGAGCTTCCGGAGGAAGCAAACGAACTCCGCGCCAATTACTATGCGGTAGTTGCCCTTTGCGATGCCCTGCTTGGCAGGCTTCTCGACTATTTCGACCATCACGACATGTGGAAGGACACGGCGCTCGTCGTCACCACCGACCATGGCTTCCTGCTCGGCGAACATGATTTCTGGGCCAAGAACCGGATGAACCTCTACGAGGAGATCGTCCATATCCCGCTATTCATCCACGATCCGCGCAAGCCGGGCGCCGGGCGCACGAAGCGGCTGACCCAGTCGATCGACATCGCTCCGACCTTCCTCGACCTCTATGGTGTCGAGCCGCCGGCGGAGACGGAGGGCCGATCTCTGCTCAGCGAAGGAAACCGCGAAGCCGTCCTCTTCGGCTATTTCGGTGGCGCCGTGAACGTCAGCGACGGGCGCTATACCTATCATCGTTTCCCGGAAGACATCGGCACCCAGGAAATCTACCAATATACGGTAATGCCGGCCCATCTGAAGCAGCTGTTCACGCCGGAGGAACTGTCGGGCGCGACGCTCGCCGATCCATTCGGCTGGACGAAGCGCGTGCCGCTCCTAAAGGTGCCGGTGATCGAGCGCTCGCCAATGTATAACAACTATGGCCCTGGATCGCTTCTCGAACGCGATACACGCCTTTACGACCTGGAAGCCGACCCGGGCCAGGAGAGGCCGCTGGACGATCCCTCGATCGAGGCACGGATGGTCGAACTTATGCGCGGTCTCATGGAACGGAATGAAGCGCCGACCGAAGCGTATTCGCGCCTGGCCCTCGAAAGCGCCGCGAGGTGATGTCACATTAACCCGGCTTCAAGTTAGGAGGTACGATGGACGCGGATTTCGGCTGCATCGCATCTCCCACCACCGCGCCGCGCGCAAGCGGCCCGACGGTAGCACGGTATATCGACAACCAGCCGCGGGGAGCCGCCGGCAGGCGCGGTGGTACGCTCAGGCGACGCTCCATCTCTTCTCGACCGACCAGCAGATCGATATTCCGCCGGCCCAGATCGATCTCGATTTCGTCGCCGTTTTCGACATAGGCCAGCGGCCCGCCTTCGGCTGCTTCCGGCATCACCTGACCGATGGTAATGCCGCTGTTCAATCCCGACAGTTCCCCGTCGGTGACGACCGCGACGGCACCTGCCAGGTCCGTGCCTTGCAAGGCAGCCATGAAGCTGGCGGCGAATACGGTGCCGGGTCCGCCTTTGGGACCCATCATGCGAAGCACGACGACGTCACCTCTCTCGATATGCTGCGGATGGGTTGGAGCGAGTCTCTCGATGGCGTCGGCCTCGTTCTCGAACACCCGCGCCTTTCCGGAAAAACTGCGGGTCTGATCGGGAACAGCCGCGATCTTGACGACCGCGCCATCGGGGGCCAGCGAGCCGCGTATGATCGCCAGGCCCGGGTCTGTCGAGAAAGGAAAATCCAGACTGGCAAGATGTGGTGAATCCGGCGTTTCCGCGCTCGCGATCAGTTCGCCGATCGTCTTGCCGCTCACCGTTGCCGCGTCGGTCTCCAGAACCTCCTCCAGTACCTTGAGCGCGGCCATGCAGCCGCCGGCCGCCTCGAAATCCTCGATACGCGTGCCGCCGTTCGGCCGTATCCGGGCGATCAGCGGTATTTGGGCCGCCGCCTTTTCCACCTCGGCGACGACATCGAGATCGAGTTCGGCCTCGTGTGCGGCCGCCGCCAGATGGCGCACCACATTGACCGAGGCACCCAGGGCCACGGCTACACGGACGGCGTTGCGGAAGGCCGCTGGTGTCAGGACGTCGCGAGGTCTTAGATCCTCTTCCACCATTTCCACGATGCGGCGCCCCGCAGCGTCGCAAATCTCGTTCAACCGCTCCGAGCCGGCGCGGATCGGAGTATTGCCAGGCAAGGTCATGCCGAGCGCCTCGGCCAGGACATGCATGGAATTCGCGGTAGCGAGGCCGGCACATACGCCGGGGCCCGTGATCGCCACACGGCTCATCTCGGTGAGTTGCTCAAGGTCGATCTCGCCGGCCTTGTAGCTGCCGACGGAATTGTAGAGCGTCTCGATGTCGACCGATTTTCCACCGCAACTACCGCCGAGCTGGTAGCCGCAGGCCACCACGATCGAAGGGATGTCGAGACGCGCGGCCGCCATCAGATGTGCAGGCGTGGTCTTGTCGCAGGATGACAGAAGGACCATCCCGTCCAGTTCCGCGCCCTCGATCTGAACCTCCACGTCGAACGACATGAGGTCGCGCGTCGGCATGAGATAGCGGCCTTGCCGGCCCGCGCTGGTGACGAAATCGGATGACGCGGCGGTGCGAACCTCGAAGGGCAGGCCACCGCTGTCGCGGATCGCCGTTTCAACTCGCGCCGCAAGCCTGTCGAGATGCTGGTAGCAGACGGACAGTTTGCTCGACGTGTTGACGATTGCGATCTTCGGCTTGGAGAAATCCTTCTCGTCGATACCCATCGCGATCCACTGGGCGCGGCGCACGGCCCACCGCGTGCTGCCCGGCTCGAAATTGCTGCGGATCGGCCGCCTCGTTCTACTCATCGAGCCTGGCTCCCATTCTGTTGAGGCCCGTCCTGATGCGCGAGCCTTCGATGCTGCTTGCGGGGATCTGCTCGTCGACCGCGATCGAGGCGGCGTGGCCTATGGCCTGGCCGTAGGAAAAGCACTGCGCGGTAACCCGCGCCGAGGCCACGGCCTCATGCTCGGCCGAAAGACAGCGGCCAGCGAACAGTAGCCCCTCGCCATGCTCGGGGACGAAGCATCGATACGGCACCTCGTAGAAGTCATTCAGCAACCAGTGCACGCGCGGCTTTTCGCCCGCATGCAGCTCGATCGGCCAGGGCGAGCGGGCGATACCGTCGGAGAACTTCGCGCCGGTCACCACGTCCTCGTTCTTCAGCACATAGCGTCCGAGGCCCTGGCGCGTTTGACGTACGCCGACCTGCACGCCGGTGTCATTGACGAAGCTCCGCTCGCAGCCCGTGACGTGGTCGCGGAAGAAGCGGGCGTATTCGCGCACCTGCCTGCGACCGAGGACCTCCGCCTCCGTGAAGTCCCGCGCATGGAGCGTATTGAGCGCGCGGCCGTCCGACCCGATGATACGTGTGCAGTTGCACAGCAGTTCGTTCGGCCGGGTCGTCGGAAACAACCAGATCTTCGTCCTGGGCAGGCTGTATCGGCCAGCACGGTTCTGGGCGGCGATCATATCCGTGACCTCGGCGGGCATGATCGTGTCTTTGCCGTAGGTGTCGAACAGACGATCCGTGTCGACGCCCATCAGCCGGAAGATCATTGTCGGGTTCTGCACCTGGCCATCGGCCCCGATGAAGCTCCCCAGCCCGGCCATCGCGACCACATCGGCGTCGCCGCTGGCGTCGATCGTAATGCCGGCGCGCAGTCGAAGCGTGCCTTCCTTGCTGTAGGCCTCGACGCCGAGCAGGCGGTCCCCGTCCTTGATGACGCCGGTAACGGTCGTGTGGAACAGGACTTCCACGCCGGAATCCGCCAGGAGCTTGTCTGCGGTCTCGCGCCAGACGAGCGGATCGTGAACGCGCGTAAACGTCTTGCCGTAGCGTACGGGAGCGGTCAGCCCGCCACGTCGTTCGAGTTCGAAGATGAATTCGTCCACGAAGCCGTGGACTACCTTGCGCGGTGCCGCGCCATTGTCGTCGCTAGCCTCGTAAAGGCCGCAGACAGTGCCCGAGAGACCGGCGACCGCGCCGCCGCCGCAGAAACCGTAACGCTCTATAAGGCAGACACTCAAACCCGCCCGGGCCGCCGTCACGGCGGCGGCGACGCCCGCTGCCCCGCCGCCGACGACCAGCGCATCGAAGCTGCGTTCGATGGTTCCACGCGCATCGCCGGCCATGTCGATCGCCTCCTGCCCATAGGGCGCTTCACTAAGCGACTACTAATATGTTAGTAGTCGTCAAATGACAAGGCCATTGAGGATGATGGTACAGGCGGATATGGTCGCGGCGGTGAACGCGACCCGTGAAGAGGCTGATACCGGCCGAGGCGGCGACAGGGATATCGGGGTTCGAATGCCGAGTAGGCGCAAGGCGAGGGGCACGCGCGGCGAGGTGCCGCTTTCCGAACGAGCCTATCAGACCATCGAGGAGAAGATTGTCGTCGGCGAGCTTCCGGGCGGCAAGGCTCTGTCCGAAGGAGTACTCGCCGAGCTGTTGGGGATGGGGCGAACGCCCGTTCGCGAGGCCTTGCAGCGTTTGGCAGGGGAGGGCCTTGTCCAGATATTGCCCCAGCGAGGGGTCCTGGTCTCCGACATTACGGTCGACGACTATCTGAAGCTGATGGAGGCGCGCCGGCCGCTCGATGTGTTGATTGCGGGTATCGTTTCGTCGCGGGCATCGGATGGTCAGCGGGCGCGCATGGCCGAAATGGCGGCCCTGTTCGACGAAGCGCGAAGCGCTGCCGATGAACGGCTCTTCATGCAGGTCGACCGTGAGTTCAACGGGCTCCTCTGCGAAGCGGCGGACAATGTCTACGTTGCGAGGATGTCGGGCCTGCTTCAGGGCCAGTCCCGGCGCTTCTACTTCAGGCATCGCCATCGAACGGATTTCAGCGAGACGGCAGGATTGCACGGGGAACTGGCGAGAGCCGTTGCCACGGGTGATCCGGACCGGGCAAGCAAGGCCGCGGATGCGATCATCGCCTTCAACATCCGGCTTGCACGCGACGTGCTTCTCGACAGGCGATGACATGCCGGATCGAGCCTTTCCGGTGTGCGGCCAGCCGCTTCTAGCGTCTTCGGGGTGATGATGGGTGAAGCCAGGATCGGCATCGGGACGCGGCACGTCGGTTTAGAGCGCCGGCTGATCCGCGACGTACGGGGAGAGGTCAAGTTCGACGCGCTGACGAGAGGTCTCTACGCGACCGACGCATCGATCTATCAGATTTTTCCGGTGGGCGTCGTCTTCCCCCGTGATGTGGCCGACGTGCAGGCCTGTCTGGCGGCCGCGGCCGAGTTCGGTGTCCCGATCATAGCGCGCGGCGCAGGAACGTCGCAGAACGGCCAGCCGATCGGCGCTGGGTTGGTGCTCGACATGAGCAGGCATTTCAACGGCATCCTCGATCTTGATCCGGAAGCAGGGACGGTCACCGTTCGTCCCGGAACCGTTCTGGAACAGTTGAACGGCGCAGCGCGTCAACACGGCCTTTTCTTCCCGGTGGAACCGTCGACAGCCAGTCGTTGCACATTGGGCGGCATGGCCGGGAACAATTCTTCAGGTGCCCGCTCGCTGCGCTATGGAAAAATGGTCGACAACGTGCTGGGCATCGAAGCCGTCGATGCGGAGGGGGAACTTTTCCGCTTCGGACGCTCCCCGAGTGACTCAAGCGTGCACGGCCGTATCGCCGAGACCCTGGAACGGCTGCTCGCGGTCGCCCGTGCCGAAACCGGCGAGATCGAGCGCACCTTCCCGAAGGTCCAGAGGCGGGTCGGCGGCTACAATCTCGACGAACTGATCCGGAAGCCCGCGAACCCCGCGGGATTGCTGGTTGGGTCCGAAGGCACGCTTTCGGTGACGACCGAACTGACGTTGAAACTGGCGCGGCTGCCGGCCAGGCGGGTGATGGGGGTATGTCATTTTCCGAGCTTCCGCTCGGCCATGGAAGCGACCACCAGCCTCGTCGATCTGGGGCCGACGGCGGTCGAACTGGTGGACAACAACATCCTTACGCTTGGCCGCGACATTCCGCTGTTTCGCAACACATTGGCCGCGATCACGCGTGGTACGCCCGATTGCCTTCTGCTGGTCGAATTCGCCGGGGCGGACGATGCATCCCTGGCTATCGATCTGCGGCGCCTTGACGAATGCATGGCGGACCTTGGCTTTCCCGATGCCGTTGTCGAAATAACCCGGCCCGACAGGCAGAAGCTGGTCTGGGACGTGCGGGAGGCGTGTCTCAACATCATGATGTCGATGCGAGGCGATCGAAAGCCGGTCTCCTTTATCGAGGATTGTGCCGTCCCGCTCGAACATCTCGCCGACTATACGGATGCGATGACGGCATTGTTTGCACGCCACGGCACACGCGGCACCTGGTACGCACATGCGTCCGTTGGCTGCCTCCACGTCCGCCCCATCCTCGATATGAAGGACGTTGCGGATATTGCGACCATGCGTGCCCTCGCAGAAGCAGCCTGCGATCTGGTCAAGGGATTCAAGGGATCCTTCTCCGGAGAGCATGGCGACGGCATCTCGAGATCCGAGTTCATCGAGCCGATGTTCGGCAGGAGGATGACGGCTGTTTTCGAGGCCGTAAAGCACGGTTTCGACCCGCACAATCGGCTCAACCCGGGCAAGATCGTCCGACCGTTCAGGATGGACGACCGCTCGCTCATGCGATTTGCTCCATCCTATCGCGTGACCGAGCCCGCGTCGCCCATTCTGGACTGGTCCGCCTTTGGCGGCTTCGGCGGCGCCGTCGAAATGTGCAACAATAACGGGACATGCCGCAAGCTTTCGGGCGGTACCATGTGCCCGTCGTACCGGGTCACGCGCGACGAGCGGCATGTCACGCGCGGGAGGGCCAACGCCCTCCGCCTCGCCATGTCGGGGCAGTTGGGGGCAGACGCCTTCACTTCCGCGGAGATGAAAGCCTCCCTGGATCTCTGCGTCTCCTGCAAAGGCTGCCGGCGAGAATGCCCGACCGGAGTCGACATGGCCAAGCTCAAGATCGAGTTCCTGCACCAATATTACGAACGGCACGGACTGCCGCTGCGCGAGCGGCTGATCGCCTACCTTCCGCGTTATGCCGGATACGCCGGACGTCTCGCGCCGCTGATCAATTTGCGGAACCGGGTGCCGTTTGCAGCCAAACTGTCCGAGCGGATGCTGGGCTTCAGCGCGCGCCGAACCCTCCCTGTCTGGGGACGCACATGGGATGCTCCGTCCCGCACATCCGCGGGGCCGGTGGCCGGCGACGGCCGGGACATCGTGCTGTTCGCCGATACGTTCAACAGCCATTTCGAGGCAGAGAACCTCGATGCCGCGGTGCGCGTGCTGGGCGCTGCCGGCTATCGGGTTCATCATGCGCAGGCGGCCGACGGGGGGCGGGGGCCTTGCTGCGGCCGGACGTTCCTGTCTGCCGGCATGGTCGAAGAGGCGCGCAAGGAAGCGGAGCGGAGCGCCGCGATGCTGCTTCCCTATGTTCGCGCCGGCGCACGCATCGTCGGGCTGGAGCCGTCATGCCTTCTCACATTCCGCGACGAATATGAAAGCCTGCTGCCCTCCGAGGATTTCAAGGCATTGGCCGAAGCGAGCCTACTGTTCGACGAACTGCTTGCACCCGATGCCGGGCGCATCGCCGACCTGCTCGGAATCCGCGATCAGGGCGGCATGGTTGCCCGCGTTCACGGGCATTGTCACCAAAAGTCCATGGACGCGCTGGCTCCACTCGAGAAATTGCTGGGAGCGATACCGGGGCTGGACGTGCGCATGATCGATTCAAGTTGCTGCGGCATGGCAGGAGCCTTCGGCTACGGCGCCGAAACCATCGACGTGTCGATGGCAATGGGCGAACTGGCCTTGCTGCCGGAGGTCCGAAGGACGGGATCCGGCGACGTGATCGTTGCCAACGGCACGAGCTGCCGGCATCAGATCCACGACGGCGCAGGCCGCGATGCCATCCACATCGCCCGGTTCCTCGACGAACTGATTCAGGCCGATACCGGCACGGCACCGGCCCTCAACTGATCTACCTGACAGCCTTGGCGCCCGCCTCCGCGACCTGATGATCCTGCTGAGGCGCCAGACCCGATATCCCGACAGCGCCCACGGTCTGGCCACCGACGATGAGAGGGACGCCACCCATTACCGGTGTGATGCCCGGCAACGCCAGCATCGCCAGGCGCCCGGCGATGCGGTCTTCCATGGCCCCGGTCGGGCCGCGGAAGATCGCTGCCGTACGCGATTTTTCGAAGGCAATGCGGGCAGTCGCCGGCGCAGCCCCATCCATGCGTTCGAACAGGATGGGGTAACCGCCGGCGTCGACTACCGACACGCTTACCTTCCAGCCATTCGCAGCGGCCTCCTGCTTGGCAGCCTCGATGACGGCGCGCGCATCGCTCAATTCCAGCAATTTCGTATCAATCATCTAGCAGTCTCCATTTCGGGCGTTTCAGATCGCCAGGCTTTCAGCGTGGGTTCGAGCTACGGCACAGGTGGCAGTCGTATGGAAGCGACGGGCGATCCACCGTCTATGCCGCGCTCGTTTCCGCGAGATAGCGCATGGCCATGTCGACGCCGCCCTTCTGGTGCGGGACGCCGGCCAGTTCGAAGCCCATCTCACAGCCGGCCAGCGTGCCGACCAGCGTCAGTTCGTTGATCTCGCCCAGATGTCCGATACGGAACACGCGATCGGCCACCTTGGAGAGGCCGGATCCGAGCGACATGTTGAAATTCTCCAGAACCTTGCGCCGGAAGGCATCGGCGCTATGGCCTTCGGGCATCATCACGGTCGTGAGCACGGGTGAAAAATGGCGCGGAGATGCGCAAAGGTTTTCCAGCCCCCAGGACTGGACCGCACGGCGTGTCGCCTCTCCCATGCGCCTATGACGGGCAAACACGTTTTCCAGCCCCTCGGCCAGCAGCATATCGATCGCGGTATCAAGGCCGAACAACAGGTTGGTCGCCGGCGTATAGGGGAAATAGCCGGTCTTGTTCATGGCCAGCATCTCGCCCCAGTCCCAATAGGAACGACGGATGCCCGACGATTTGGAAGCAGCCAGCGCCTTTGGGCCCACGGCGTTGAAAGAAAGGCCAGGGGGCAGCATCAATCCCTTCTGCGACCCGGCCACCACCACATCGACACCCCATTCGTCCATGCGCAGGTCGGCGGAAGCCAAGCCGGAAATGCTGTCGACCATCAGCAGCGCGGGATGGCCGGCGGCGTCGATCGCCTCGCGCACCTCCTTGATCACCGTGGTCGATCCCGTCGAAGTCTCGTTGTGGACGACGCATACCGCCTTGATCTCGCGTTGCGTATCCTTGCGAAGCTCGGCCTCGATGGCGTTGGCGTCCACGCCTGCCCGCCAATTCTCTCCCGCAATAACGGGCACGAGCCCGATCTTCCTGGCGAGTTTCGCCCATAGGGAGGCGAAGTGCCCGGTCTCATAAGTCATGATCTTGTCGCCGGGCGACAGCGTGTTGCTGAGCGCCGCTTCCCACGCCCCGGTGCCCGAGGCCGGATAGATGACGACGTCATGCTCGGTCTTGAAGATCTTCCTGATCTTGGAAAGAACCCTCGTCCCCAACTCGCCGAATTCCGGACTGCGGTGATCGATGACCTGGCGCGCGGTCGCGGCGAGAACGGCTTCGGGCACCGGCGAGGGCCCGGGAATCTGAAGAAAATGGCGACCGGTTCTGTTCACTGTCTTCTCCCGCGAGGCACGTCGGACGCCGCAGTATCGTAAGGTCTGATTGACAAATCCATTGAATTAATCTCGGTAACAATTATAGAATTCGTAATTATCAGACGACATCTACGGATACCGTCCCATACTCTGGAAACGTCGCGGTAAAACGTTGCGGACTTTCCAGAGCGACGATGCCGCAATAGCTGCCCGTGATGACGATGTCACCGCGCCTCAGCCCGCCTCGGTGGCGCGATACATGACGAACGACCCAGCAGAACAGGTCAAGCGGATCGCCGAACGGATGCGCGGCATCGGCGGGGCGCTGCGGCCCGTCCGCACCGATGGCGAGAGATACCCGCCCCAGGTCCTGCTTCCTCCAGGGCACCGGCTCACCCAGTATCAGGCCGCCATTCGCCTGCAGGTCGGCCAGTTTCCAGAGTGCGTCTCCCGCCTGTGGCTCGACCAGCCGCGGCTCGAGGATTTCTATGGCCGGAACGACGGCATCGACGAGTTCGGCGCACTCGGCCCTGCCAAGGTCTGCCGCTTCGGCCGGCACGTCTCGGCCAAGCCTCAGGCCAAGCTCGGCCTCCAGCCGCGCAGCACCTTCATAGCGCTTGTAGATGCCTCCATTCTTCAGCCGACGCGAGGCTGGAAGCGGCGCGCAATAAGGCTCGGCGTCGGGCTTCGCCAGCCCGACTTTCCATCCGCATGCATTGCCGAGTGTCCCCATCATCAAGTCCTGCACCCGATAGGAATCGGCACGGGTCGCAGGACCGGCAAGAAGTAGCGCGCCCTTCGTGCGGCGATCGAAATGTTCTGCGAGAAAAGCCGCCCCCGCCGCGGCTGAAAAGGCGTTCATGCTACAGGTCCGGCCATGCGTAGGGACCAAATTCCTCCGCATACACCTCGGCCAGCGAGACGAGCAGGAGGTCGGAGCGGAAGGGGCCGACGAGTTGGCAGCCGATCGGCAAGCCGGCAGCGGATGGCGCGGTAGGAAGGTTTATCGCCGGCAAGCCGCCCGCATTGACGAAAGGCGTGAATACGGCATGTCCCCGCGGGCCGGCCGCGACGCCGTCGATGGTCTCGGGATGGCTTTGCGACTTCGGCCATGGAAGGGCAGCGACCGACGGGGTCAGGATGAAGTCGTAGTGCTCGAACAGCAGCCCAAGCTCGTTTCGCAACGACTGGACGTCCGCAAGGAGTTGCAGGTAAGCGGTCGCGCTGGCCTTGCGTCCGGTTTCGACCATCGGCAACAGGGAAGGCGACATGAGGCTGGTGTCGAGCGAGTGGCTATCGACCAGCCAGGCAAGTCCTGCGGGGCCGATCAGGTTCCATATCGCATTCAGCCGGTCGACATCGAAGGGTACCTCGCCCGTTTCGATGTTGTGGCCCATCCGCTCCAACAGACGCGCCGCGGCGTCGACACTGCCGCCGATCTCCGGGTCCACGGGAAAATCGCCGAAGCGAGGCACATAGAGGATGCGCCAGCGCTCCCTGGCTGCCGGGACTGTACGGCGTTCCTCGTCGGAAAATGCGAAGGTGGGACGGTCCGCCGGATGGCGATGCGCGGCCGTGAACAGGATGGCACGCAGATCGTTCGGCGAACGGGCGATGACGCCCATGGTCTCGAAATCGCCGAGCAGCGGAGGCAGCCCATCGACACGGCTCACGAAGCCGGGGCTTGGCTTCAGCCCGTAGAGGCCGGTATGGGCAGAGGGTCTACGGATGGAGCCGCCTCCATCGGTTGCCATGGCCGCCACGCCGATGCCGCTCGCCACCGCCGCGACGGCGCCGCCGCTCGATCCGCCAGGCGTTAGGTCCGGGTTCCAGGGATTGCCGGTGGCCCCGAAGACGAGGTTGTCGGTGTACCCCTGCAAGGTGAATTCCGGTACGTTGGTCTTGCCCAATATGCCGACGCCGGCGTCTCGCAGGCGCGCGATCGGCCACTCGTCACGCTCGGGCACATAATCCGCATAGGTACGGCTGCCCCAGGTACAGCGAAGGCCTCGAACCGGGATGTTATCCTTGACGGTTATGAAAATCCCATCGAGCGTGCCACGCGGGGCCCCGGTCTTCCATCTCTGCGTGCTTTGGCGGGCGAGTTGGCGCGCCTCCGGCTCGTTTCCGGTGACCACGGCGTTGAGGATCGGATTGACCTTGGAGAGCCGCTCCAGGGTCTCGTCCAGAACGTCTTCGGGCGTGAACTTGCCGTCCCGATAACCCGCCGTGGTTTCCGCGATGCCGAGCTGCCAAAGCTCCATGTCAATTCACTTTTGGATTGTCGATGTAGGCGATGACGTCGAACTCGACCAGCAGCTCGGGCATGCCGAAGCTTCCGGTGACCGTCGCGCGCGAAGGAAGCGAATTGCCGAAGAAGAACTTCTTGTAGGCATTGTTCATGCCCTGGAAGTAGCGCATGTCGGACAGGTAGATCATGACGCGGACGACATCGTCGATCGTGCCGCCGGCCGCCTCCAAGAGATGCGTCAGATTTGTGAGCGCCTGGGTGGTCTGGGCTTCGATATCGCCTACTCCCACGACCTTGCCGTTCACGTCGAGCGCGACCGTAGCGGTGTAGAAATGATTGCCCGCCAGCGTCGCCTGCGAATGCGGGTTCGGTGAAGTCAGGACTTTGGGCGAATAAACGATCTGCTTGCCCATACTTGTTCCTTTCATATCGGCCATCCTGGATTGTGGTCTTGGGATTTCGTATCGCCCTCGAGATCGAGGAGCAGTTGCGCCAGCACCCGCGAACCGCTGCCTGTCGGCCCTTGCGGCATCAGCGGCGTGTCGTGTCGGTTCCAGCAGGTATTGTAGATGTCGAGGTGCAGCCAGGGATGCGCGCCCACGAAATGGGACAGGAACGCCGCTGCGACCGGCGTGCTGCCGTTCTGTCCGGTCGTGGAAAAGTTGCGCAGATCGGCGACCGGGCTTTCCAGGAACTTCCGGTATTCCGGCCACAGCGGCAGGCGCCAGATCTTTTCTCCGGCGAGCATGTCGGCGCGCGCCAATCGCTCGAACCAAATATCGTCGTTGGCGAAGGTAGCGGTTCCGATCGGGCCGAAAATGCCGAGGGACGCACCCGTCAGGGTCGCGAGATCGATCACCGCCACGGGAGCCAGTTGAGCTGCGACGTACAGCGCGTCCGCCAGGATCAGGCGACCTTCGGCGTCGGTGTTGATGATCTCGACCGTCGCGCCGCTGGCCATCAGGATCACATCGCTCGGCCGCATAGCGTCCGGACCGGGCATGTTCTCCACGACGGCGAAGATGGCGGTGACGGGGAAGCTCGGCCTGAGCTTGCCGGCCAGGACCATGGCACCGAAAACCGCCGCTCCGCCGCCCATGTCGGCTTTCATATGGTCCATGTCTTCGGCCTTCTTCAGCGAGATGCCGCCGCTGTCGAAAGTCACCGTCTTGCCGACCAGCACCAACGGACGCATGTCCTCGGGCGCTTCGGTCGGCCGCCAGTCCATGCGCACCAGGAACGGTTCGTAACGGCTGCCGGCCGCGACCGTCAGCAACCCTCCCATTCCGGCAGCTTCGAGTTCCTTGCGCCCCATTACGGCCAGCCTGAACCCAGCCTGCCCGGCGAGGTCACGGCAACGCTCTACGAAAGCCGGCGGGGTGAGTTCATTAGCCGGCTCCGTCGCGAGACGACGCGCCGAGAGAACGGCCAGGCTGGTCAACCAGCCGGCATGCAGCCCGTCGGCGACGATCCCTTTTTCGTCGGCCGCCATGAAGTCCAGATCGTCGAGCTTTCTACGCGGATCACGGGCGGGCCCCGACGATCCGAACCGGTAATTGGCCGAGAACACCCCTTCTGCGATTGCCTGCACCCTCGGCTTCGTGATGTCGGGCAAGACGATCGTGCAGGCCGTCATGCCCCGGGCAGTTAGCAGGGCGACGGCCTCGGCCGCTCTTGTGCGCAGCGCCTGCGGATCGTCGTTTTCCGGAAGTGCCGCGAAAAGCACCGGCCGGTCGCCGTCGTCGCCGTCTGCCACGGCCGACAGCGCCATGCCTGCCTCTCCGAGCAAGCCGGCATCGCGATGCCGCACTGCCGCCGCATCCAGCCAGTCAACGGGAAGCGCCGCTCCATGCCCCGCGCCCAGAAAGGCAAGGACGGGGCGGTCGGCCGGGAGCCTGCCCGGCTGTCGAACCAGGGGGGCCTCTGGAAGAGCCATGACCTAACCAACCCTCTCAGGCGGGAACTGGCGTCGCCAATGGTCGGCTATGTCGGAACGCCTCGCCACCCAGACCCGCTCGTGTTTGCCGATATGGTCGAGGAAGCGCGCGAGGCCACGGGCGCGGCCCGGGTGTCCCACCA
This sequence comes from Phyllobacteriaceae bacterium, assembly GCA_040255475.1. Taxonomy (GTDB): domain Bacteria; phylum Pseudomonadota; class Alphaproteobacteria; order Rhizobiales; family Rhizobiaceae; genus Mesorhizobium_L. The sequence continues at coordinate 125,046 of JBDZVC010000001.1, forward strand.
TGCGCGGATGAAGCCCGATATTGAGCAGCTTCGGCGCGCTTTCGCCTTCCTCGTAGAGTTGGTCGAAGGCGTCGGCCAGCAACAAAAAGAACTCGTCCGCCGTCTGGATGCCGCGCGGCACCAGCTTGCAGTCGTTCGTCACCAGGGAATAGGGAACGATCAGGTGCGGCTTGCCCCTGACCGCCGCCCAATAGGGAAGCTCGTCGTTATAGGCGTCGGAATCGTAGGCGATTGCCGGCTCGTCCGCGAGCAATTCGCGCGTATGGACGCTGGGACCATAGCGGCAGCACCACCCTTCCGGCGCGCGCCCGACCGTCCTCTCCAGGCTTTCTATGGCCTGACGGATATGGCGCCGCTCTTCCTCAAGGCTCAGCAGCCAGTGTTTTTCCCATCTGTATCCATGACAGCAGATATCGACGGTGCTCTCACGGAGCTTGTTCGCCAGGACTTCGTGCCGTTCGAGCGCCACGGCGCAGGCGAAAGCCGTGAAGGGAAGGGCACGCTCCTCGAACAGGCGCATGATCCGCCAGATGCCCACGCGGCTTCCATATTCATACATGGACTCGGCAGCGAGGTCCCGCCCGGCGATGCCGGTGTCCATGCCCTCGCCTTCGGTAAGCGCCATGTCGGTTTTTGGATCTCCGTCGAGGGGCGAATATTCCGAGCCTTCCTCGATATTGACGGCGAAATTGATCGCAATCCGCGCGTCGCCTGGCCAGCGGGGATGGGGGGGAGTCTCCCCATAGCCCACGAAGTCGCGTTCCGGCCCTGCGACCCGCGGATCCCCGGACCCGCCTCGGTCTTTCGATTGTGGTGTCATTTGGCGGGTGCTCCGGCTGCGATCCATTGGGCGAGCAGCTTGCGCTCGTCTTCGGTCATTCCGGTCAGGTTGGCGGGCGGCATGACATCCGTCGCGACAGCCATCTGCTGGATCTTCTGGGCATTTCGCGACGCCTTTTCCATCGAGTCGAGCACGAAGCCCTTGGGGGCTTCGGTGAAGCCTTCCATGGTCGGCTTCTGCGCGTGGCAAACCGCGCAGCGCGTCTGAAGCACCGCAGCTACCTTCGAGACATCGACATTGCCTGGCCTGGAGATCGCGCCTTGCCTGTCGAGAAGACCGGGGGGTGCGAGCAGGACCATTGCTGCCACGCCGAGCGCGATGCCGGCGGCTATCCAACGCGGCTGCGCATCGCCGGCATGCATCGTATTGAAGAAGTGGCGGATCGCGACGCCCGCGCCACTTATCAATATGAAGCCCTGCCAACCGTACGGGTGGCCGTAGGTCATCGGGAAATGCCCGGCGATCATTGCAAAAACGACCGGCAAGGTCAGATAATTGTTGTGGTAGTTCCGCCTCTTCGCATCCGCGCCAACGTCGAATTTATCGATCGTTCCGTCCCGCATGGCCTCCAGCATCTTCTTCTGGCCGGGGAGAATGACGAACCAGACATTGCCGGCCATGATCGTTGCCATGACGATGCCAGCATGAAGGTAGGCCGCCTTCCCGCTGAACAGATGCGTGAAGCCCCAGATGGCCACCGAAATCAGAACGGCGATGACGAGAGACAGCACCTTGTCGCTCGCGATGACGCGGCACAGCACGTCGTAAACCACCCATCCGCCGATGATTGACGCGATGGATGCGAGGATGGCTGCGGCGGGACCGAGGCTGTCGGCCCCTCCAGCCACGAGGTTTATGCTGGCGCCCCACCAATAGACGACCGCCAGCAGGCCGGCGCCCGAAACCCAGGTGCTCAGCGATTCCCATTTGGACCACTTGAGTCTTTCAGGCACATAACCCGGTCCAAGAGGGTAGCGGCTATAATTGTAGATGGAACCGCCATGGATCGACCAGAGCTGGCCGCTTACCCGATCGACAGGCGGCACGGGTGGTCGGAACGAGCGGTCGATACGGTTGAAATAGAATGACGAGCCGACCCAGGTGATAGCGGTTATCACATGCAGCCATCTCAAAGCGAGGTTCAGCCATTCGGCAATATATGATTCCATCGTTATGCCCTTGAATGCGGAATCCCGCCGGAACGGATGAAGGCCGAGGCCAATATCTCGTCTTGAGATCAATTAGACAAATTCAAAAAAACCATTGATTGATGAGTTTAGCTCAATAGAATGCCCGCCGTTGGGGAACAGCGATCGTGGCCAACGTCACCCTGAAACAATTGAGAACGTTCGTCGCCGTCGCGGATTGCGGACGGTTCCGTTTGGCCGCGGAAGCGGTCAATCTCACGCAATCCGCGGTAAGCATCCTCATCAAGGAGTTGGAGGGGCAACTCGGAACGAACCTGTTCGATCGGCATACGCGCTTCGTCGGATTGACCGATGCAGGCCGGCGACTGTTGCCGCTCGCGCTCGACATTCTCGAACGTGTCGACAGCGCGATTGAATCGATGGTCGACATAACCGCGCTCAAGACAGGACGCGTGACCATCGCCTCAGCCACCGTTCTCGCAGCGACATATCTTCCGAGCCGTATCGCGAGCTTCATGCGGATACATCCCGAAATCCGCGTCGACTTGCGGGACGTATCCGAAGACGAGATCCGCACGCTCCTGCTGAACGGCGAGGCCGACATCGGCGTCGGCACCAGCCGGTTTCGGGAGCAGGAGATCAATGAACACGAGCTGTTCGCCGATCACTTGGCGCTTTTTTGTCCGGCGGACGATCCGTTGGCGCGGAGAAAGGCGGTTGACTGGGCAGACTTCGACAATCGTTCCTTCATCGCGCTTACTTCTGAAAACCCTCTCCAGCGGCGCATCGATCAATTGCTGGAGGTAAATGGCGTCGCCACCCGGCGTCAATTCAGCGTCCGTTTCTCCGCGACATTGCTTGCGCTGGTCAACGAAGGGCTCGGGATAGGAATCCTGCCTGCGGGATCGAAAGGCTTGTCGCCCATGGTCAACATCGTGATGAGGCCCATAACCGACCAGGTGGCTTCCAGGAACGTTGTGGCTCTTACATTGCGTGAGCGGACGTTGAGCCCGGCGGCACAGAGCTTCTTCCTGCATATTACAAGCTAGGCGGCGTGGACAAATTGGTCGCTCGCTGGGCGATCTTTGTCACTCCTCGACTATCGAGCGGATGACCTTAGTCGGATTGCCGCCGACCAGTGTGTCGGCGGGTACGTCTTTGGTGACGACGGAACCGGCTGCGACCACGGAGTTCTCGCCAATTGTCACGCCTCCTATGACCGTCACGTTGGCAGCGATCCATACGTTGCGCTGAATGACAATAGGGCTGGCGGTCACACCCGCTCGGCGCTGCGACGGAGCGACGGGATGGCCTGACGTTATGAGGCTGACATTCGGGCCGATCATCACGTCATCCGCGATGTCGATGCCACCCAGGTCGTACATTGTGCAGTTTTGATTGATAAAGACATTACGCCCGATGCGCGTGTTGTCTCCCCCGGTCGCGTAAAGGGGCGGAATGAGACGTACGGTGCTATCCAGCTCCTTGCCTATCAGCTCGCCAAACATGGCCCGAATCCGATCAGCATCATCATACGACAGCCGATTGATTGCTGCCGTCATTTGCCAAGCCCGGCTTACGGACGCCACCATCGCCGCCGATTCAGGCGTCCTACGGGGGATGAATCTGGCGCGGTCATTCGTCATTTGGCGTCCGTTTTGCCAAGCCTTGTTCGTTCGGTGGAGAGTGCGGCAACGACATGGAATTCGCAATGCGTGTGCGGGATTGACTGCGGACAGCGGCCACTACAGCATCGACAGCACGACCGTCCGCGCCCACGTATCGGCAGCGGGCGGAAAAGGGGGACTCATCGACGCGCTCTTGGCCGCTCGCGGGG
>JBDZVC010000211.1:0-7467 GCA_040255475.1 Phyllobacteriaceae bacterium
CAGCTTTTCCAGAAGAAGCTCGCCGACATGCAGACCGAGATCGCGCTCGGCCTCCAGGGCGCGCTGCGCGTCGGCAGGCTCTTCGACGAGGGCAGGGTGGCCCCGGAGATGATCTCGATCGTCAAACGCAACAATTGCGGCAAGGCGCTCGACGTTGCGCGCACGGCCCGCGACATGCACGGCGGCAATGGTATCCAGATCGGCTACCACGTCATGCGCCATGCGCAGAACCTCGAGACGGTCAACACCTACGAGGGTACGCACGACGTCCACGCGCTCATCCTCGGCCGTGCGCAGACCGGGCTGCAGGCGTTTTTCTGAGCCCAACGATCGTATGTGAAGATCGACCCCCCTCCGATCAGCTTCGCTGACCACCTCTCTCCCGCTCGACGGGGGAGAGGAAGCGCTGGCCGCAAGGCTTGACTCCCTTCCTCTGCCCACGGAAGTGGGGAAGAGGTGGCGCGCGAAGCGCGATGGAGTGGGGGATATTCGCCACCTATGGCGACCTCCTTCACCGAGCATAAATCCGGCGGGAAATGCCCAGCCCAACACTACAAGAGAGAAATGTTTCCATTCCAGCGAAACTCGCTTTAGGATCGCTGCAAGCCTCCGGGCCAACGACAAGAACAACGGCATTTCAACATAATGGGAGTAGAGATCATGAAGACTTTCGGCCTGTCGATCCTGGCCGCTTCGCTAGCCTTTGCGCTGGCGATGCCTGCGCATGCGGGCGAGACGCTGGATCGGGTGATGAAGACCAAGACTCTGACCATGTCGTCGGACCCGGAATATCCGCCGCAGTCCTTCCTGAACGACAAGAACGAGATGGACGGTTTCGACGTCGATGTCGGCAAGGAGATCGCCAAGCGGATGGGCGCGGAACTGAAGATCGTCACGCCCGCTTGGGAGGTCATCACGGCCGGCGGCTGGGCCGGCCGCTGGGACATGTCGGTCGGATCCATGACGCCCACCAAGAAGCGTGCCGAAGTGCTCGATTTCCCGGCGATCTACTACTACACGCCGGCCTCCTTCGCCGTGCACAAGGACTCGAAGGTCACCAAGATTTCAGAGTTGAATGGCAAGATCATCGGCTCATGCGGCGGCTGCACCTATGACGCGTACCTCAAGAAGGATCTCGTCATCGATGCGCAGGGCGTGCCGCCTTTCGAGTATCAGGTGACGCCGAAGGAGATCAAACCCTACGATACGGACACCAATGCCTTCGATGATCTGAAACTCGGCGACGGCGTGCGTCTCGATGCGGTGTTCTCAGCGCTTCCCACGATCAACGAAGCGATCAAGAAGGGTTATCCGATGCGGGTCGTCGGCAGCCCTGCTTTCTATGAACCGCTGGCGGTCGCGACCGACAAGGGCGATGCCGAATTCGATGCCAAGATCAAGGAGATCATCGAGGCGATGCACAAGGATGGCACGCTGACGAAACTCTCCGAGAAGTGGTACGGAACGGACCTCTCGACACCGGCGAAAACGACCAACTGACGTGTCGGGCGCCGACGACACGCTGCGGCCGGACGCTCTGAGAGCCTCCGGCTCCTGGCTTTATGATCTGAAACCGACGCGGGCTGATTTCATCCTCGTCGTCTGCCTGGCCGTCGTGTTGTCGTGGATGGGACTTGGCGGCACCCGCGTCGGCGGATTGCTCGCGCCGCTCCTCGGCGGTGCAACCGGTCCCGGCACGGAGCCGGGTTTCGCTCTCGATATCCTGACCGGCATCCTCATCGCCATCGCGGTGTGGGTGAATGTCGCCATCGTGCGGCTTCTGCCCTTCGTCGCCCAGATCGGGATCGTCTGGATCGAGCTTCTGCTCCTCTTCGTCGCCTTTGTCAGCAGCTTCAACCGCGATCTCGGTGTCTGGTTCGAGGAAAGCCAAACCGGCCAGACCAATATCGCCTTCCTGATCACGACGGGCGCGGTGACCACGCTCTACGTGTCGCTGGTTTCGATCGCGATCGCTTGCTGCCTGGCGATGGCGGCCGCACTCGCGCGCTTGTCGAAATCCGGCCCGGCCTATGCCGTGTCGACCTTCTACACCTCGTTCTTCCGCGGCACGCCGCTGCTCCTCCAGGTCTATCTGATCTATCTCGGCCTGCCGACGCTCGGGCGCCAGTTCGCGCTCGACGCGGTGCCGTCCGGCATCATCGCGCTGTCGCTCTGCTACGGCGCCTATATGGCGGAGATCTTTCGCGCCGGCATTCTCGGCGTGCCCCACGGCCAGCGCGATGCGGCGATGGCGCTAGGCCTGCCGCCAGGGCTGACCTTCCGCAAGATCATCTTCCCGCAGGCGATGCGACTTATCGTGCCGCCGACCGGCAACCAGTTCATCGCCATGCTGAAGGATTCCTCGCTCGTCTCCGTGATGGGCGTGTGGGAGTTGACCAAGACCGCGCAGATCATCGGCAAGCGCGACTTCCGCGTCTTCGAGATGCTGATCGCCGCCGCCATCATCTATTGGGTGATGTCGATCTGCTTCGAACTCATCCAGTCCCGCATCGAGCGCCATTACGGCAAGGGCTACGTGCGCTAGGCGAAGGTATCCGCTTCGCATTTCCCATGGACTCGGCCCGCCTTCCGCGCCACATTCCGCCGCATCCGAGGAGGCGCCATGACCCGCGCATTTCTTTCCCATATCGAATCCGAGCTCGCCGGCCTCAGGGACGCCGGTCTCTACAAGAGCGAGCGGGTGATCACTTCGCCGCAATCGGCTCATATCCGCTCGGCCGGGCAGGATGTTCTCAATTTCTGCGCCAACAACTATCTCGGCCTTGCCGACAGCGCGGTGCTGATTGACGCGGCCAAAGACGCGCTGGAACACTACGGCTACGGCATGGCCTCGGTACGTTTCATCTGCGGGACGCAGGAGGAGCACAAACTGCTCGAGGCGAAGATCTCCGCCTTCCTCGGCATGGAGGACACTATCCTCTATTCCTCCTGTTTCGACGCCAATGGCGGCTTGTTCGAGACGTTGCTCGGCGAAGAGGACGCGGTGATTTCGGACGCGCTCAACCATGCCTCGATCATCGACGGAGTGCGCCTGTCGAAGGCGAAGCGTTACCGCTACGCCAATAACGACATGGCCGATCTGGAGGCGCGGCTGAAGGAGACAGCCGATTGCCGGTTCAGGCTGATCGCCACCGACGGCGTCTTCTCCATGGACGGCATCATCGCCAATCTGAAAGGTATCTGCGATCTTGCCGAGAAATATGACGCCATGGTGATGGTGGACGACAGCCATGCCGTCGGCTTCGTCGGTGAACACGGGCGCGGTACGCCGGAAGCTTGCGGCGTGGAAGGCCGGGTCGATATCGTGACGGGCACGCTCGGCAAGGCGCTCGGCGGCGCGTCGGGCGGCTATACGTCGGGTAAGGCGGCGGTGGTGGACTGGCTGCGCCAGCGCTCGCGGCCCTATCTCTTCTCCAACACGCTCGCGCCTGTGATCGCGGCCGCCTCGCTGAAGGTGTTCGATATGGTCGCCGCCGGCGACGACCTAAGGAAGAAGCTCTACGCCAATGCCGGGCGCTTCCGCGAAGGCATGACGAAGCTCGGCTTCACGCTCGCCGGCGCCGACCATCCGATTATCCCGGTGATGCTCGGCGACGCCAGGGTGGCGCAGGAAATGTCCGTGCGATTGCTCGACCATGGCATCTATGTGATCGGCTTTTCGTTCCCGGTCGTGCCGAAAGGGCAGGCGCGCATCCGCACGCAGATGTCGGCGGCGCATAGCAGCTCCGACATCGACCGGGCAGTGGAAGCGTTCGGAACGGTGGGCCGCGAGATGGGAGTCGTCTGACCCGGCAATCCGGTCAGCTTGAAACGGCACTTTGACGGCCCAAAATGATGACGAGCGGCGGGGCCGGGAGTAGGTAAGATGAAGATTGCGATAATCGGTGCAGGAAATGTTGGCCGTGCGTTGGGCGGCGGATGGCGGACTGCCGGACATGAGGTCGTCTACGCGCTGCGTGACCGGACAAGCAACAGTGCCCGGTCGGTGGCAGGCCAGGGCTTCGAAGTACTTCCGCTCGACACGGCTTCTGATGCGGATGTGACGGTCCTCTCCTTGCCCTGGATTGCCATCGAGCCGGCGCTAAAGGAAGTGGGCTCGCTTGCCGGCTCCATCCTGGTCGATACCACCAATCCGCTGACGCCGTCGCTCGACCTGGCGATCGGCTTCGACCGATCCGCCGGCGAGCAGGTGGCGGCGTTGGCCTCCGGTGCACGCGTGGTGAAGGCCTTCAACACGACGGGCGCCGAGAACATGGCGGCGCTGCGTGACTTTCCGTCAAGGCCGATGATGCCGGTCGCCGGGGACGATCCAGAGGCCAAGAGCCTGGTCTCGGGGCTGGCGGAGGATCTCGGCTTCGAGCCGGTCGATGCCGGCCCGCTCGTTGCTTCGCGGTTGCTCGAACCGCTTGCAATGTTCTGGATCAAGCAGGCTTACGCGCAGCAGATGGGCCGCGATTTCGCCTTCTCGATTATCCGCCGCTAGAAAGCCACTGTCGTCTTGGCCGACTTGAAAGGAAATGCATGTCCAACATGATGAAGGCGCTGGTGAAGGCGAGGCCCGAGCCCGGCATCTGGATGGAAGAGGTGCCGGTTCCCGAAATCGGTCCCAACGACGTGCTGATCAAGGTCCGCAAGACAGCCATCTGCGGCACCGACGTCCACATCTACAACTGGGATAAATGGGCCGAGAAAACCGTACCCGTGCCGATGGTGACGGGTCATGAGTTCGTCGGCGAGGTGGCGGATGTCGGCTCCGCCGTCATCGAATACAAGCGTGGCCAGCGTGTCTCGGGCGAGGGGCATATCGTCTGTGGCCATTGCCGGAACTGCCGCGCGGGCAGGGGGCACCTCTGCCGCAATACAAAGGGCATCGGCGTCAACCGGCCCGGCGCCTTTGCGGAATATGTGGCCATTCCCCAGCACAATGTCGTGCCGATCCCCGACGATATTCCGGACGAGGTTGCGGCGATCTTCGATCCGCTCGGCAATGCGGTGCATACCGCGCTTTCCTTCGATCTCGTCGGCGAGGATGTGCTGGTCACCGGCGCAGGGCCGATCGGCATTATGGGCGCGCTGGTGGCGCAGGCGGTGGGTGCCCGCAAGGTAGTCATCACGGACGTCAATCCGCATCGGCTGGAACTTGCACGCAAGCTCGGCATCCATCACGTAGTCGACGCCTCGAAGGAAAATCTCCGCGAAGTGATGCGCCAGGAAGGCATGAAGGAAGGCTTCGACGTCGGCCTCGAAATGTCGGGCGCCGCACCCGCCTTCCGCGACATGATCGATACCATGAACAATGGCGGCAGGATCGCCATCCTCGGTATCGCGCCGACCGGCTTCGAGATCGACTGGAACAAGGTCATCTTCAAGATGCTGACCCTGAAGGGCATCTACGGCCGCGAGATGTTCGAGACCTGGTACAAGATGATCGCGCTGGTGCAGGGCCCGCTCGACGTATCGGGCCTCATCACCCACCGGATCGGCATCGACGATTACCAGCAGGGTTTCGAGGCCATGCGAAGCGGCGATTCAGGCAAGGTCGTGATGGACTGGTGAGGTTTGTTTCCACTACGGCTTCCTTCAGTTCGCTTCGTGTATGAATTTATCCAGCCGCTCCAGCCCGTAGTCCAAATCCGCGAAGCGGGCGGCGCCCATAGCCTTCGAAAGCCAGCGCTCGAATTCTAGCGCTACCGGCACCATGTCGCCATAAGCCCCACGTCCGGCCTTTGTCAGTGTCAGCCGCTCGATCCGGCGGTCGGCAGGATCGGTTTCGCGCTCCAGCCATTTGCGCTTTTCCAGCGCGGCGACGGCCCGCGACACCTTGGTCTTGTGCATGGCCGAATGCGCGCCGATGGCGGTTGCCGTCATCGTGCCGTACTGTCCGAGCGTCGCGAAGACGCGCCATTCCGGCCGCGTCAGCCCATAACGGTCATGATAGGCCTTGGCGAATTCGCGGCTGACGGCTTCCGAAAGACGCATGAGACGGTAGGGGAGGAAGCTTTCGAGGACAAGGATATCGTCAGGCATGGGGTGTGCTCCATATCAGGACGGAAGCGCGCCCTTCGAGATTTTCCGCCCGCGTCCCGGAATCGGGCGGGACCTCATCCCGAGGTGCGATCCTGAGCCTTTCGAAGGGAAGCCTCGAAGGATTGATGGTTACATTTTCAATGGTTACAAATGCAACGAATTGGCTTCCCGGTCAAACGACCGGGGGCAAACGTCAAGGGAGGCGATCATGACGCTTCATTACATGCCGGGCTTCGGCAATGATTTCGAAACGGAGACACTGAAAGGCTCGTTGCCGCAGGGCATGAACTCGCCCCAACGCCTGGCCTACGGGCTCTATGCGGAACAGCTTTCGGGCTCGCCCTTCACCGCCCCGCGCGGCACCAACGAGCGCTCCTGGCTCTATCGTATCCGTCCGAGCGTGAAGCATACCGGCCGCTTCAAGACGACGTCCTTCGAGAACTGGAAGACGGCGCCCAACCTCGACGACCATGAGCTTGCGCTCGGCCAACTCCGCTGGAACCCGACGCCGATGCCGAATGTGGAGACCGACTTCCTTTCCGGCATCCGCACCATGACGACCGCCGGCGACGCGCTCGGGCAGTCGGGGATGGCAGCGCATGTCTATGTCGCCAACATCTCCATGGTGGACGCTCATTTCTTCAACGCCGACGGCGAACTCCTGATCGTGCCGCAGGAAGGCGGCATCCGCGTCGTCACCGAAATGGGGATCATGGAAATCCGCCCGACCGAGATCTGCGTCGTTCCGCGCGGCATGGTCTTCAAGGTCGAACTGATTGACGGTCCGGTCCGCGGCTATATCTGCGAGAATTACGGCGCCAAGTTCACAATGCCCGACCGCGGCCCGATCGGCGCCAACTGCCTCGCCAATCCGCGCGACTTCAAGACGCCGGTCGCGTGGTACGAGGAGAAGGAAAAACCCTGTCGGCTTTTCGTCAAATGGTGTGGGAAATTCCACGTGACCGAGCTCGATCACTCGCCGCTCGACGTTGTCGCGTGGCATGGTAACTATGCCCCATACAAGTATGATCTTAAAACCTATTCGCCGGTCGGTGCCATCCTGTTCGACCATCCCGATCCGTCGATCTTCACAGTGCTGACTGCGCCGTCGGGCGAGGAAGGCACGGCAAATGTCGATTTTGTCATCTTTCCGCCGCGCTGGCTGGTTGCGGAGAACACCTTTCGTCCGCCATGGTATCACCGCAACATCATGAGCGAGTTCATGGGGCTGATCGAGGGCAAATACGACGCCAAGGAAGAAGGCTTCGTGCCGGGCGGCATGAGCCTGCACAACATGATGCTTGCGCACGGACCCGACGCCGACGGCTACCGCAAGGCGTCGCTCGCCGAGCTCAAGCCCCAAAAACTCGACAACACCATGGCCTTCATGTTCGAGACCCGCTTTCCGCAGATGCTGAC
>JBDZVC010000212.1:0-7449 GCA_040255475.1 Phyllobacteriaceae bacterium
CAACAAGGCGCAGCAGGACGCTTTCCTGCCGCAGGCCGAAGCGGCTTATCCGCACGCGGGGTCGCGGCCTGAAGCCGATCGCGCGTTCCAGCACGCGCCGACCTTCGGCTATCAGGAAATGGCCAGGATCGGCGAGGCGCTCGCGTTCGGCGGGGTCCGACGCCTCCGCGGTCGCCCGGTGCGCGGTTTCCAGCACCCGCTGGGCGATCTCTTGCTCAGTCAGCGGCGAGCCGCGCGCGAGTTCCTCGATCGCGGTACGGTAGAGATTGCGGGTGGGGAAATCCATCGCGGCGAAATCGCTGCCCGCCCGCAGCCGCTCGTCGACGAGGCTGACGCTCTCGAACAGGTCGGCCCAATCGATGTCGGAGATCAGCCCCATGCTCGTGACGATGTTGCGGACGGTGACGTTGGACGCGCCCAGCCTTTGCTGCGCATGCTGAACCACATCCTCGACCGACGCGTTCTGCTGCCGGAGCCGCTCTGTGAGCCATTCGAGCGCGGGGGTTGTTCTAGGGTCCTGGTCCCTCAGCCGCTTGGCGAGTTGTGCGGCGAATACTTCCGACAGTGGCGTGGACGCGCGCACCGCGATGTCCCTGTCGAGCGCCGACCGCGCATGCCCTGTTTCGAGAAGGCTGTCAGCCAGCGCGTCGGCGTCGGCCCGTTGGTTGCGTCCGGCAACGATCTGGTCGGTGAGCCGGCGCAAATTCTCGACAAGAACAATGCGCAAGGTGATCGGCACAGCCCATAGCTCGCCGATTGTCAGCGGCTGGACTCGCTGATAGGCGGCTATGAACCGGCGCAGTGTGTCCGGATCGAAGTAGCTGTCGGTGTGGGCGATGAAGGCCCACGCCAAGCCAAGAATCCGCGGATAGCCGGCGAACGGTCCGGCTGCCAGCTTCGGCAGCTCTCGATAGTAGCCGGGCGGCAGGTCGTCGCGGATCTCGCGGATCTGCTCCTCGACAAGATGATAGTTGTCCAGCAGCCATTCTGCGGCCGGAACCACCCCGCGCCCGACTTCGACGTCCAGGGCGCTGATCCGATATGCCGCCAACAAGGCAGCGGCGTTATCGCTGAGCCGGGCCTGCAGAGACCGAACGGCCGCCGGGCGTGCTGCTATCTGTTGCGCGGCGGCGAGGCTCTCCGCATGCTGCTCGAGCCGCTCGATACCGAATAGTTCTTCGCGGACCGGCGCGATGGCGTCCCAAGGCCCCGTCGAAGAGCGGAGCTGGAAGATCCAATTGAGAAAATTCGCGTTCATACAACTTTCCGCTTTGCGCTGCAGGCGGACCAACCAACGCTGCTATTGCCCGAAACCAAAGTGGCGGGCCTTTAGATTCTGCAGGCGGGAAGCTGGCCGACGCCGCAAAATGCAGGGTTGAGAACGCGAGATAGGGAGCTACTGAGGTACATATCCCTGGCCGAGAGGCCCATGATTGCGACGACGGTAGGGCAGGACCATCCTGCGCAGGAAATCCTCAGACAGGGAAACTCTTTGAACCGAAATCGGTTTCACCAGCGCTTGACGCAGTAAGCTGTCGACGGCGTCAGGTCCTGACTTGGCCCACAACCGACAAAAGGACCGGCGACGGGTCCGTCAGTATTCTGTCAGATATCGCATCGGTCGGTCCATACGCGTGGGGAAATAGGCACCTCAAATCAAGCGCGCTCGGGGTCGGACCTTTCGATCTCTGGGCGAGTTGCGTCGGTTTCCCGCTTCCGGTGTCTTACCTTCGCGGCCTTGCGGATCCGCTCGAACCGATTCTCGGTCTGGTCGGTGACGGGATGGGAATCTGGTTTCTTGTTGAAACTGATCATCGGTCGGCTCCTTGCTCGGGGATGAAAAATGCGCCGGGAGACACGCCACCCGGCGGCGGTGCGGTGCGGGCTCAGGCAGCCAGGGCGATGGCGCAGGCTTCGGCGCCATGCCTGTTCGGGGTGGTCTGTCCGGGCATCGTCGCCCAGCCCCCGGCCTCGATGAACTGCCGCTTCTCGTAGCTGTTGGATATGGCCTTGAGTGCGACCAGCTTCGCCGCCGCGTCCGGCGCGGCGTTGAAGCGCTCGACGCAGATGGCCGAAGCCAGTTCTCCGCGCGCACCCTCGCCTGCCGTAGCGGCGGCCGATCGCGATGTTCCCCCCGTGACCCAGCCGCCCCAGGTGAAACCGACGATCATGGTGGCGATCACCGCGCCGACGCACGCCCAGGCGAGCGTCGATTTGGTTGGCTGGTAGTCGTTCCAGCGTCCGGAGACCGTGTTCCTGCGGCTGTTTTGCGTAGCCATCGAAGTGCTCCTTCCCGATTGTTGAAGTCCAGCCTTCCGGCCACGACGACCGAAGGGTTTCAGGAACTGCTCAGTAATCCATTGCGCCCATGCCGCCGCCATTGCCCGCCGCGGGCGCGTTCTTCGGCGTGGCGTCGGCGATCATCGCTTCGGCGGTAATCAGCAGCGCGGCGATCGAGCCTGCGTCCTGCAATGCGGTGCGCACCACCTTCGCCGGATCGACGATGCCGGCCTTGATCATATCGACATAGGTCTCCGTCTGCGCGTCGAAGCCCTGGTTAAGATCCTTGCTGTCCGCGAGCTTTCCCACCACGACCGAGCCCTCAATGCCGGTGTTCTCGGCAATCTGACGGATCGGAGCTTCGAGCGCCCTCAGCACGATCGAGATGCCGGCCGTCACGTCGGCATTGGCGCCCGCCAGCGAGACCAGCACGGAGCGCGCGCGTAGAAGCGCAACGCCACCGCCCGGTACGATACCTTCCTCGACCGCAGCGCGGGTGGCATTAAGCGCATCGTCGATGCGGTCCTTCTTTTCTTTGACTTCGGTCTCGGTCGCGCCCCCGACGCGGATGACCGCCACACCGCCGGTCAGCTTGGCCAGCCGCTCCTGCAGCTTCTCCTTGTCGTAGTCCGAGACGGTCTCCTCGATCTGCGCCTTGATCTGCCTGATGCGCGCGGAGATAACTGCCTTGGTGCCGGAGCCGTCGACGATCGTTGTTGTGTCCTTCTCGATTAGCACGCGCTTGGCACGCCCGAGCATGTCGAGAGTGACGTTTTCAAGCTTGATGCCGAGGTCCTCGGAAATCATCTGACCGGCGGTCAGCATCGCGACGTCCTCCAACATGGCTTTGCGGCGATCACCGAAGCCAGGTGCCTTTACCGCCGCGACCTTGAGGCCGCCGCGCAGCTTGTTGACGACGAGAGTCGCCAGCGCCTCGCCCTCGACATCCTCAGAGATGATTAGCAGCGGCTTGCCGCCCTGCACCACGGCTTCGAGAATCGGTAGCATGGCCTGGAGATTGCCCAGCTTCTTCTCGTGGATGAGGATGTAGGGATCCTCCATCTCCACGCGCATCTTCTCGGCATTGGTGACGAAGTAGGGAGACAGGTAACCGCGATCGAACTGCATGCCCTCGACGACGTCGAGCTCGGTTTCGGCGGTCTTGGCTTCCTCGACGGTGATGACGCCCTCGTTGCCGACTTTATCCATGGCCCTAGCGATCATATCGCCCACGGTCGCATCGCCATTGGCGGCAATCGTGCCTACCTGGGCGACCTCGGCCGAAGTCTTCACCTTCTTGGCGCGCGCCTGGATTTCCTTCACGACGGCAGCGACGCCAAGGTCGATGCCGCGCTTCAAGTCCATCGGGTTCAGGCATGCAGCCACGAGCTTGGCGCCCTCACGCAGGATGGAGGCTGCAAGCACGGTCGCGGTGGTGGTGCCGTCGCCAGCGAGGTCGTTTGTTTTCGAGGCCACTTCGCGCACCATCTGCGCACCCATGTTCTCGAACTTGTCGGCAAGCTCGATTTCCTTGGCGACGGTGACGCCGTCCTTGGTGATGCGGGGCGCGCCATAGGCCTTGTCAATGACGACGTTGCGGCCCTTAGGGCCAAGCGTCACCTTTACGGCGTTGTTGAGCAATTCGACGCCGCGCAGCATACGATCGCGAGCGTCGCCGGCGAATTTGATTTCCTTGGCAGACATGATGTTCGTCCAGTTCGGTCTTGAGATCGGAGATCGGAGATCGGGCGGTCAGGCGGCTTTTTTGGTGGCCGCTCCGGTCTTCTCGACGATGCCCATGATGTCGCTCTCCCTCATGATCAGGAGATCTTCGCCGTCGATCTTCACTTCGGTTCCGGACCATTTGCCGAACAGGATCGTATCACCGGCCTTGACGTCGAGCGGGATCAGCTTGCCGCTTTCGTCGCGGGAACCGGGTCCGACGGCGATTACCTCACCTTCCTGCGGTTTTTCCTTCGCGGTGTCGGGAATGATGATCCCGCCTTTGGATTTGAGATCGCCTTCCGCACGTCGAATGACGACGCGGTCATGGAGAGGCCGGAATTTCATGGGGTTCTTTCTGGGGCCGGCGCTTAGGGCGACCACTTCAGATACATAGCGAGTCTGGCACTCGAATGATAGGAGTGCCAGAATTATTTCTTACGCCTGGAAATAATTCAAAAATCAGACTCTCGAATACCTCCGGACGGAAAAACAAAATCTCCCGCGTTCAGAAATATTTTTCCGCCCGTGTATTTATCACAACGCGAGGAAATAAATAAAAATGCAGATCGCCTTGCATAAAATACGATCTTAGCCCATATATGAATCTCGTTGATTTGGCCGATTTGGCTTCGCGGTGTCAGAGACTACGACCCGCCATTCACCACCGAATTCTCGATAGCGAATGCATCAAGCGCCGTTCCGGCGCACATATCGCTCTGTTCGAACATTGGAATGAACCCCGCCGCTGACCACGGATGTACTGGCAGCACGGAAGTTCGTTCCGGTTCGAATGGGATGATGCGGGAGGCGCGTGAGCGCTCTTCTGCGGAGGAATCGCCCCATGACAACGCGCACCACGCAAACCGTCGTCCGGTTCACCGCACCCTTCATGCTGCCCGGCTTCGACGCCGCGCAGCCTGCCGGCGACTATCGCGTCGACCAGGATGAGGAACTGCTGGAGGTATCCTCCCGCCTCGCCTGGAGACGTGTAGGCGCCTTTATTCACCTGCCGGCCATCGGCATTGATGGCGATACACATCAGATGGCGCCGATCGATCTTGCCGATCTCGACGCCGCACTTGAAAAGGACCACCAACAGTCATGACTTCTACAAGCTTCATTCAACGCACCGCCCGCCAGTTCCGGCGTGAGGTCCCGACGCATCTTTTCGCGGTCGGGCAGTCCGTCAAGCTAAAGGGCGGTTTCCCGAGACCTGCTCTTGCCGGTGACATCTACCGCATCACCGGCACGCTGCCGCCGCGGGGAGATTCACTGCAGTACCGGATCCGCAGAGACGACGAGCGTCATGAACGCGTGACGACTGAAGACAGCCTCGAGCCGGTCGGCATGCCGCAATCCGGCAGCGGCGCCACGCTCATCGAAAGGACGTTTGGACATGGCTAAAGGCCAGAAACGAAGCAACCGAGAGATCAGAAAGCCGAAACAGGAGAAGGCTCCATCCAAGCCTGAAAACAGCTTCGGAAATCAGATCAAGGTTCCCGCAAACGCCAATGGACCTCGTGGCAAGGGCAATCCCTGAGTTCGTGCTGGCCGAAAGGATAGCGATGCAAATCGTGATCGAATTCTACCGCACCCGGGACACGGACGACGCGCACGCCGTTGTCGGTCACGAGACTGCGGAGGCGGCCGATCTCGACGATGCAATGGAGGTCGCCCTACTCCTGTCGAAAACGCTCAACATGCCGCAACAGCCCGACGCCATGACGATTACTGACGCAGCCGGCGCGGTGCTCTATGCCGGCGGGTTCGAAACCGACGGACCGAACGAAGAAAGGACACGACCATGAACGCTCCCAACGACCACCCGGAACTGACACACAGTCTCGCGGGCTCCGCCATCGACAGATGGGAAAACGAGGGCGGTGCACACGGCCATGACTCCCCCGATCTTCACTATGGCCGCCGTGTCGAGACGGACCGCTCCTGGACGGTCTACCATGTCTTCACTGGGGTTCCGGCCCGCATCGACGGCAGCATCATGATCGGATTAACTCAACGATCTGCCACCGACAGCATGCTGTCGCTCAATCGCCGCAACGAGGCGCACCGCCGAAATGGAGGCAGCCCGATGGCAGGCATCCGGAGCGCACCGCGTACGGCAGAGGAATGCCGACGGTGACGCTCGAATTTCCCAATCCGAGCCGCAGCTTCGACGAAGTGCGCAACGCTGTTCGATTCATTGGGCATGACGGCATGTTCGAGGTGCCATTCTTTGTCGAGACCGCAGCGCTGGCAAAGCCCGGCAAGACGCAACTGTCCGAAGCCGCCTCCCTGACGGCTTTCGATACGGCGCGCAGTTCGATCCACGATGTCGCGCGCGAAGCCTATTCGCATGGCCGCCGGACCACTTATACGCTGACTGCTGCCAATTTCCGGTAGAGGCACAAGTCAATGCTGATCCGTTACGGCTACGAGATCAAGTTGACCTGTCAGCAGCCGACCGCCCTGGTGTGTCTGCTGTCGGTCCACGAAGACCGTGCGGCCGACATAAGGGTGCCGGAGACGACATTCACCACTCCCGATGTGCCCGTATCGACTTACCGCGATCTGTTCGGCAACCGCTGCCGGAGGCTCATCGCGCCTGCCGGCGACCTGACCATGTGGGGCGATGCAACCATCTGGGACGACGGACGGCTGGACCCGGTCCTGCCTAACGCACGCGAACTCGCGGTCCCAGACCTGCCGGACGATTGTCTCGTCTATCTCATGGGAAGCCGCTACTGCGAGACTGACCGGGTCAGCCAGATTGCGTGGGACCTGTTCGGCACGATCCGGCCCGGTTGGGGTCGTGTGCAGGCGATCTGCGACTTCGTCCACAATCATATACGCTTTGACTACATGCAGGCGCGATCCACACGGACGGCTTTCGAAACCTTCAATGAACGCGTGGGCGTTTGCCGCGACTTCGCCCATCTGGCGATCACGTTTTGCCGGTGCCTCAACATCCCGGCGCGCTACGTCAACGGTCATCTCGGAGACATCGGCGTGCCGGTCGTCGATCCGATGGATTTCAGCGCCTGGATGGAGGTGTTCCTTGATGGCGAATGGCACACCTTCGATCCACGCAACAACACGCCGCGCATAGGCAGGATAGTCGTCGCGCGCGGCCGCGACGCGACCGACATTCCGCTGATCAATTCATTCGGTCCACACATCCTGAAAGGCTTTCGGGTGTGGACCTATGAGGTGCCGGCTTCGAATTCGTAACCGTTCATTGCAGCTCAATTTGTCCACGACGCTGACTGGGAAATCTGGCGGATGCGAAAGAGTGTCCGGTGTTGAGGACAGTCGGCCACCTAACCTCGACGGCATTTTTCGTTTGTCATGTCCGGTTTCGGGAGCATCGGCGTCTGATCCTAACGACCGAAATGGTGAAGGGTTTCGGATGCCGGCACGCGTACGAAAGCCTCTCATGCAGGAACC
>JBDZVC010000678.1:0-1510 GCA_040255475.1 Phyllobacteriaceae bacterium
CCCGACGTCATTCCGCTCGGCCTCGACACGACCAATCGTGCCTTTTCACTGATCTCCAACTGGCCGTGGATGAAGGCTTTCGGGGCTGATCCGTTCGCCGAGAGCGGCGCCACCTCCGATGCGATGAAGAGCTATCTGTCATGGATGCGCGATCTCGCCAAAAAGGGTTACATCGATCCGGGCCGCAAGATCGGGGAATTCCGGCCCCTTATCGCACAGGACAAGGTAGCGTTTCTCTGGGACCAGGTACTCCTGCAGGGCGTCATCCAGTCGACCAACAAGATGACGGATGACGATTTCAACAAGCATTACGGCGTCACTACCCAGCCGGTCGGCGCTTCGGGGAAATCCTATTCCTTCGAGGGCGGCCATCAGCTCGTGATGTTCTCCGACAGCAAGCAGCAGGAAGCGGCCTGGAAGTTCATCAAATATCTGGCCACCTCACCCTACGCGATCGAACATTACACGCTGAGCTATGAGGCCTCGCTGACGCCGCTGGAGAAGGCGCCGACCGACGCGCTTGCGAAGAAGCTCGACACGCCGGTCTTCAATGCTTTCTCCGAAAAGATCATGCCGACCGTGACGGCGGTCCCCTACGGCCCTAAATTCGCTCCCGGCGCTACCGCCATCATGGCCGGCGTCCAGCAGGCGGTCACGGGCGATACACCGATCGACCAGATCGCTGCCTCGATCCAGCAGAACCTGGGCAATTGATGACAGCGGCGGCTGGACAACAGTCGATGAAAGCGGCACCCGCCCGGAAGAATCCCGAGCGGGTGCCGTGGATCGACTGGATGGTGCTTCCGACGGTCGGCGTACTGGCGGTCGTTATCGGCTATCCGGTCATCTACACACTCGTTCTCTCGACGACCAAATACAATATGCTCGACATGGTGCCGCCGCGCTATATCGGCGGCAGCAACTATGAGCATCTCATCAGCGACCCGATATTCTGGACCTCGCTCCGGAACACGGTGGTCTACACATTCGGCAGCGTCATCGTTTCCTCGCTGCTCGGTCTCGCACTGGCGCTCCTGACGGAAAGCCTTACAGGCTGGCGTTTCAGGAGCGTTCGCGCGCTTCTTCTCACTCCCTGGGCCGTGCCCTTCGTGGTGGTCGCCTTCCTGTTCCGCTACATGTATCTGCAGAATGGCGGCGTGATAAATGCGGTGCTCCTCGATGTCGGCCTGATCGACAAGCCGGTGCTGTGGCTGAACGACAGCGCGCTTGCCTTGCCGGCGATCATGGCCGCCAATATCTGGGCGATGATGCCGTTCTTCTTCCTGCTCCTCAGCGCGGCGCTGGCAGCCATCCCGAACGAGGTGATCGAATCGGCGCGCATCGACAAGGCGGGAACGTGGAGCATGGTGTTCCACATCAAGCTGCCTTTCCTGAAGAGCGCGCTCTTCATTTCAAGCCTTTTGATGATCATCTCCAACTTCAACGACTTCGCCAAGATATGGGCGATGACACAGGGCGGCCCCGGCTATTCGACGACGACGCTCGTCAT
>JBDZVC010000679.1:0-1510 GCA_040255475.1 Phyllobacteriaceae bacterium
GTTCCGGATAGTAACCGCTTATCATATCGGCTACAGGCGGAATCCATGCGTTGGCAACTCGGCCACGGGCGGCATCTCGATCTTGGCGCGAAATCCGTGCTGATGGGCATATTGAACGTCACGCCGGATTCCTTCTCCGACGGTGGTCAATTCCGGCGCCCCGAGCGGGCGATTGCGCGCGCGAGGCAAATGCTCGCGGAGGGCGCGACGATCATCGACGTCGGTGGCGAGTCGACGCGGCCGGGCGCGGAACCCGTTTCCACCCGCGAGGAGCAGGCCCGTATCCTGCCCGTCATAGAACAGCTTTCGTCCGAGGGTGGGGCACTGATTTCGGTCGATACATATCGGGCCGAGACGGCGCGGCTGGCCGTCGCGGCCGGCGCGCATATCGTCAATGACGTACATGGCCTGCAGCGCGAGCCGGATGTCGCTCATGTGGCGGCTGAAACGGGCGCGGGGATCGTCATAATGCATACCGGTCGCGACCGGGAAAAGCTCCCGGATGTGATCGCCGACGAGTTTGCCTTTCTTCGAAGGTCGCTCGAGATCGCAGGGGTCGCGGGCATTGCGGATGACAGCATCGTGCTCGATCCGGGCTTCGCCTTCGCCAAGGGCGGGGAAGAGAACCTTCAGCTCATGGCCCGCTTCGGCGAATTGGGCGATCTCGGCTTTCCGCTTCTCGTCGGTACGTCGCGCAAGCGCCTGGCGCGTCATCTGATTGGCGAACATGACGAGGCGCGCGATATCGGCTCCGCAGCGACCAGTGTCATCCTGCGCCTGAAGGGCGCGGCCATCTTCCGCGTGCACAATGTCGCCGCCAACCGGGATGCACTGGCCTTCGCCGACGCGGTGCTCGAGCGGGAGAGGGCGGTCAGGTAGAGCAGCAGCGGCTCCAGGAAGGGTACGCTGCTCAGGCCGGCTCCACGATTGTGCCGATGCGGCGGTAGACGAATGGTACATCCGCCGGCGCACCCTCGGCGGCGCGGCGCGCTTCATCGATCAGGGCCGCCATGCGGCCATGGATCGGCGACTTCACGCAGGCCGGATCGGTCGCCGCGGCATCGCCGGCGATCGCCATCGCCTGGCAGCGGCAGCCGCCCCAGTCGATTTCGCGCCGCTCGCAGCTTCGGCATGGCTCCTGCATCCAGTCGGTGCCGCGGAAGGCGTTGAAGGCCGGTGAATCGTGCCAGATCTCGGCAAGCGTGCGCTCGCCGAACCGCTCGAAGGTGAGCGAGGGAATGGTCCGCGCGGCATGACAGGGCAGCACGGCGCCATCCGGCGCCACCATGAATGCGTCGCGCGCCCAGCCGCCCATGCAGGGCTTCGGATAGGTTGCGAAATAGTCCGGCGTGACGAAATCGATATTCATGATGCCGGTCAGTCGTTCACGCGCCGCCTCGACGATCTCGGCCTGCCGGTCGACGGCCTCGCGATCCGGCATCAGCGCGTCGCGGTTGGTCAGCGCCCAGCCGGCATATTGCACATTGGCGATCTCGAGCCGCTCCGCGCC
>JBDZVC010000213.1:0-7436 GCA_040255475.1 Phyllobacteriaceae bacterium
AACCCCTGTTTGCGCCGTGAGAGGGCGCCGTCCTGACCGCTAGACGATGGGCGCAGCCGAAACCGCCATATACGTTGGAAGCGCAGCGAATGCAACCGTTGCCGTCAGCTTGCTGGAGTGCATTTGCCCGCCCATGGAAGCAAGCGCGGGCAATCCGCGCCGGCATCATTCAGCCTTCACGGCATAGGTGCCGAGCGTGCGTCCCGCGCCCAGATCGTAGAGCAGGAACGAACGGCTTCCGTCCGCAAGTTCGAGGCCGAGCAGGACCTCCTTGCCGGACAATGTCTGGGAAACGATGCGCGCACCGGCCGGTATGGCGATGGCGGCGCTGACGGCATCCGCGCCCGAAGGCGGCCTGATCTCTGCTTCTTGCTCCGTCGCCCTTTTGGAGGCATGGCTGCTCTTGTAGATGAACCCGCCGATCACGGCCGCGAAGGCGACGAACAGGATGGCGAGATTGATGATCATGAAGCGCAACAATTTCCGCCGCACGCGCTCGACCTCGGGATCAAGCGGCTTGTCGTCGTCGTTCGATTGCGGTGCGGCCATGTTTCGGCGTCCCGAGATTGGCGGATGAGCGACCCTGATAGCCAAGCCGGCGACGCAAGGAAAGTACTCGAGGTCAATTCCGGGTCGGCCGGCATGCGGCTCGACCAGTGGCTGGCGAAGCGGCTTGCGCCCGAACTTTCGCGCAGCCGTGTCCAGAGCCTCATCCGCGAAGGGTCGGTGTCCGTCAACGGCTCTCCCGCCCGCGAACCCAAGGAGAAGGTCGCGGAGGGAGCCGTCATCGAGGTGAACGTGCCCGCGCCGGAGCCGGCGGAGCCGGAAGGCGAGGCCATCCCGCTCGACATCCTCTATGAGGACGATGAACTGATCGTCGTCAACAAGCCTGCCGGGCTGGTCGTCCATCCCGGCGCCGGCAACCGGACGGGTACGCTGGTCAACGCACTGATCGCCCATTGCGGGTCGAGCCTTTCGGGCATCGGCGGCGTCAGGCGGCCCGGCATTGTCCATCGGCTGGACAAGGATACGAGCGGCGCGCTCGTCGTCGCCAAGACCGACCACGCCCACCGCGAGCTTGCAGCAGCCTTTGCCGATCATGGCCGCTCGGGCGATCTGGAACGCGCCTATCAGGCGCTCGTCTGGGGAACACCGCCGCGTCCCATGGGCACGATCGATACATGGCTCGGTCGCTCCGGCCGCGACCGCACGCGACAGGCCGTGGTGAACGAAAGCCAGCCGGATGCACGCCATGCGGTGACACATTACACGGTGCGGGAACGCTTCGGCGAAAAGCCGGACGCCACGACGCTTGCCTCATTGATCGAATGCCGGCTGGAAACAGGCCGGACGCATCAGATCAGGGTGCACATGGCCCATATCGGCCATCCGCTGATCGGCGACCGCGATTATGGCGCGGCATTCCTCAGCAAGGCGAACCGTCTTCCCGAGCCGCTGAAGGGCCTGGTTTCCGGTTTCGGCCGGCAGGCGCTGCATGCATGGCTCCTTGCATTCCGCCACCCGACCACCCACATGTTACTTCGATTTGAGGCACCCATGCCCGAAGATATGGCGCAGCTTCTCGCTGCTTTCCGTGCGGCGGAATGAGTGCGCCAGCCATGCGCCCCGGTACGACCAGATATGTCGTCCTGGGCAGGGTGTAATTTAGCCTGATTCCTACCTATATATCGTCTAGCGGGCTGCGCCGCGACGGCGGGCGGCCCGTGAATTGCCTGCCCGTTCGGGAGGCGTCCAGTAGAAGGGAGGGTGCTTTATGGCCCAGAATTTACCCAGTATCGTTTCCGGCGAAGGCGGTCTGTCCCGCTATCTCGAAGAGATACGCCGTTTTCCCATGCTGCAGCCGCAGGAAGAGTACATGCTCGCCAAGCGCTACAGCGAACATGGCGACACCAACGCGGCGCACAAGCTCGTGACCAGCCATCTGCGCCTCGTGGCGAAGATCGCCATGGGCTATCGTGGCTATGGCCTGCCGATCGGCGAGGTCATTTCCGAAGGCAATGTCGGCCTCATGCAGGCCGTGAAGAAGTTCGAGCCGGAGCGCGGCTTTCGGCTGGCCACCTACGCCATGTGGTGGATCAAGGCTTCGATCCAGGAATATATCCTGCGTTCGTGGAGCCTCGTGAAGATGGGCACCACTGCCAACCAGAAGCGTCTGTTCTTCAACCTGCGCAAGGTGAAGGGCAAGATCCAGGCGCTCGACGACGGCGATCTGAGACCCGACCAGATCAGCGAGATCGCGACACGGCTGAACGTCAGCGAGGACGAGGTGGTCTCCATGAACCGCCGCCTTTCGGGTGACGCTTCGCTCAACGCGCCGATCCGCGCCAGCGAAGGTGAGTCCGGCGAATGGCAGGACTGGCTGGTGGACGACCACGAGAGCCAGGAAGACATGCTGGTCGAACAGGACGAACTCGAAAACCGGCGCGGCATGCTCGGCGAGGCACTGACCGTGCTGAACGACCGTGAACGCCGCATCTTCGAGGCGCGCCGTCTCTCCGACGAGCCGATGACGCTGGAGGAACTTTCCGCCGAATTCGGCATCAGCCGCGAACGCGTCCGCCAGATCGAGGTCCGGGCATTCGAGAAGGTGCAGGACGCGGTGAAGGCGGCGGCCAAGCGGCAGGCGCAATCGCTCCGCACCATCGAGGCCGAGGCACGCCCTTAAGGCCAAGCAACAAAAAAGGCCGCCAGCGCGGCCTTTTTTTGCTCCTATGATTCTTCTTCCAGATGGCGCGCCTCCGGGCGCGCTTTTTTTGAACTTCCGCTGAGTTGGTTTACCCCCCGGTGCCACTGGCGGGGGCCGGTTTGTTCGCGTCCCCGCCGCTATTGTTATCCGTCGGCGCCGGCGTCTCTCCCTGGCTGATCGGCGCCTGCTCCCAGGTGTTGAGCACGTCATTGAAGACCTTGTCGCCGGGAATACCCTTCTCGAGCGTCATCAGCGCCCGGCGGCCGGATTTGTAGACGACCGGTATGTCGATCCAGCTTTCACGGCGCAGAAGCGTCGTGTTGGTCTCCACCTCCGCCTTGCCGTCGTTCAGCGCCAGCAGGAAATAACCGTCCGCGATCTTGGCGGGGATGCCGATGACGGGGCTGCCGGGCGCCTGCTCGGTGTCCTTCATGGCCATCCTGAGTACGCTGTCGATGCCGCCGCCTTCGAAATTGTCCGGCGTCAGGAAGATCAGTTCGACGATATGGCTGGCCGGCAGCGTCTTGTCGCCATTGCGGCGGATGGTGATGCGCAGTTGCAGGTTCTTGGAGGGAATGGTCGCTTCGCCACGGATGGCCGGCTCAGGCGGCAGGTCGCCGCCGGGCGATTCCTTCACCTGCGACCAGACGACAGTGCCCGTATTCGCCGATCCCTGCTCCGTGCTCGTGCGCTCTTCATAGAAGATCGCGCGCTGGGCCACCGGAACCTGCGCCTTGTCGGCACCGGGCGCCGGAGTGGCCGGCGCGTTCTCGCCGGTCGGTGAATTGGTTTCGCCGGGGGTCGCGGCCGCGACCGAGGTGCCCTCTCCGATCTTTGCTTCGCCGGTCGCCGGTCCGGGGTTGGATTCGGTGCCGTCAGCGGCCAGCCTCTGCGTGAATTTGGTGACCGTGGGCGGAGCGGCGGGTGCATCGGCCTGCTTGTCGTTCTTGGCAGCGTCGCCAACAGGAGACGTCGTGGCCGGCTTTTCGTCGACCTTCTTCGCTTCGTCCGCCTTCTGCGACGGAGCAGGTTCGGACGTGGCGACCTTCTTCGGCGCTGGCTGGCCTGTGCGCGCGAATTCCGGAAGCTGCACGCCCAGCGCCGAGGCGAGATTCTCGCGCTTGAACCAGGCGCCATAGGCAGCGCCGGCGATGACGACCAGCGCCAAAAGCGCGACCAGCAAGCCGATACCCCCGCGCCGCGCTGGCGTAGGAGGAGGAATCTCGCCCGCGAAAGTTTCCTCGCCCGGCGCCAGGAAGAAGGTATCCGGATCGGACGTCTGCTTCGGCGCCATCTCGGCGAACGCCGTCATCTCCGTCGCGGACACGGGCTTTTGCGGCGCCAGGGGTCGCGGCGCCACGGGCTTTCGTGCCCCTGACAGGGCTGAAGGCATGGTGACGGCGGGATGCTCCGGCGGCCGGTTCGCAAGCGCGGCAGGCTCCGGCGTCGCCGGCTTTGGCGCCATCGGCTTTGGCGCGGCCGGTTCAGGGGGTGTCATCCCCGCCTTGGGTTTCGGGTCGCTGAGGCTGGCGAAGATTGCTTCAAGTTCGTCCGCGGGCTCGTCGGCCTTGGTATCGGCACTGCTGTACCCCGCCTCGACGGCCAGGATCGCGTCTTCCAACGCCTTCTTCTGCCGCTCCGCGACGGCGGGCGGCGGTGGCGGGTTCATCTGGCCGAGCTTGGCTGCAATCGTCGTCCGGGCCTTGTCATAGACCTTGCGGCGAACGTCCGCGTTCGCTTCGTCGAGACCGTCGATGGTCTTTTTCAGAACCGCGACAAAATCTGCCATTCGATCAGATGCTTTCCATTTGCGTCGGCTCCCGCGCGAAGCAACGAGGCCGATACTCGAAACTAATCGTGAAACGGATCGGTCACAAGGATTGTGTCATCCCGCTCCGGGCTCGTCGAAAGAAGCGCCACCGGCGCACCGATAAGCTCTTCTATATAGCGAACATACTTCACCGCCTGCGCGGGAAGCTCGCTCCAGCTGCGCGCGCCACGCGTCGTCTCCTGCCAGCCTTCCAGGGTCTCGTAGACCGGCTCGACCCTCGCTTGCGCACCCTGACTTGCCGGCAGGTAGTCGATCGTCTCTCCGTCCAGCCGATAGCCGGTACAGACCTTTATCTCGGCAAGGCCGTCCAGCACGTCGAGCTTGGTCAGCGCGATGCCGTTGATGCCATTGACCGAGACGGCCTGGCGCACGAGCACTGCGTCGAACCAGCCGCAACGGCGCTTGCGGCCCGTTACGACGCCGAATTCATGGCCGCGTGTGCCGAGGAACTCGCCGACCTCGCCCGTATCCTCGGTCGGGAACGGCCCTTCACCGACGCGTGTCGTATAGGCCTTGGTGATGCCGAGCACATAGCCGATGGCGCCGGGGCCGAGGCCGGAGCCCGAAGCCGCCTGGCCCGCGACCGTATTGGACGAGGTCACGAACGGATAGGTGCCGTGGTCGATGTCGAGCAGCGTTCCCTGCGCGCCCTCGAAGAGGATGCGTTCTCCGGCGCGCCGGCGCTCGTCGAGGATCTTCCAGGTCCTGTCGGCGAAGGGCAGGACGCGGTCGGCCACCGAACTCAACTCATCGAGGATCGCATCCGGGCCGACCTCCGGATGACCGAGGCCGCGGCGTAACGCGTTGTGATGGGTGAGCAGGCGGTCGATCTTCGCCGGAAGCGTTTCCAAATTCGCCAAATCCATCACCCGGATGGCACGCCGGCCGACCTTGTCCTCATAGGCGGGTCCGATGCCTCGGCGGGTCGTGCCGATTTTCGTGCCGGAATTCGAGGCGGCATCTTCGCGAAATCCGTCCAGTTCCCTGTGGAGCGACAGGATTAGCGCGGTGTTTTCGGCAATTTTCAGGCAATCAGGCGTGACATGCACACCGAGTTCCGCAAGCCGCCCCAATTCCGCAACGAAAGCATGCGGGTCGAAGACGACGCCGTTTCCGATCACCGAAAGCTTGCCCGGGCGTACCACGCCCGATGGCAGGAGTGAAAGTTTGTAGCTGACGCCGTCGATGACCAGCGTATGCCCGGCATTGTGCCCACCCTGGAAGCGCACCACCACGTCGGCGCGTTCCGACAGCCAGTCGACAATCTTGCCTTTGCCCTCGTCACCCCATTGCGAGCCGACGACAACCACATTTGCCATGATCGATCCTTGCACGCGCCGGCTGTCCGGCATCCGTTTGAAAAAATACACGCCTCTATAACCGCAACGGCCGGCATGCGCGACTTTTCTTTCAAACGTTTGCACATGCCGCCCGACGCCGCCGCCCGTTCCGGCAAAAGCCCGGATTTTTGGTCGCTGGCACATTTACGCACGCGGATATTGCCCCTATGCCGAGCCGTCCGATTTGTCGCCCGTCCGAAAGACCTCGCGATGCAGAACCGAGCCTATGCCTACCTGCTCCTCACGATGCTCTTCTGGGGCGGCAACGCCGTAGCCGGCAAGCTGGCGGTCGGCCACATATCGCCGATGATGCTGGTGACGCTGCGCTGGGTGCTGGCAGTCGGCATCCTCGCCGCCATCGGTTGGAGACAATTCCTCGCCGACTGGCCGGTCATGCGGCGGCATCTTGTTCTTCTTTGCGTCCTCGGCACCTGCGGCTTCACCTTCTTCAACGCGCTTTTCTATACGGCGCTCACCTATACGACCGCGATCAACGTATCCATCGAACAGGCGGGCATGCCGGTTCTGGTGATCCTCATCAATTTCCTGCTCTTCCGCCTGCGCGTGGCATGGCTGCAGCTCGTCGGCGTGCTCGTGACGATCGCCGGCGTCGCCATCACGGCCTGTCACGGCGATCCGCGGCAACTATTGGCGCTCAGCATGAATATCGGCGACGGCATGATGTTGATCGCCGTGGTCCTCTACAGCGGCTACACGGTGTTCCTGCGTTTCAAGCCGAATATACACTGGAAGAGCCTGATGCTGGCGCTAGCCTTTTTCTCCTTCGTCACGGCGCTCCCTTTCGCTGGGTGGGAGATCGCAACGGGAAGGGCGATCTATCCCGACCTCGCGGGATGGGCGATCGCCTGGTACGTCGCACTGTTTCCGTCCGCCCTCTCGCAGATATTGTACATCCGCAGCAACGAGCTGATCGGAGGAAACCGCGCCGCGCTCTTCATCAATCTCGTGCCGATCTTCGGAACGCTTTTGTCCGTCGTGCTGATCGGCGAGAAATTCCAGTCCTATCATGCGCTGGCGATCGTTCTGGTCCTGGGCGGCATCTGGCTTGCCGAGCATTCCGGCCGAAAACTGGCGGCAAGGATGACCGTGACCTGAACGTGTGAAGAAAAGGCGGACCCGGTCCGCCTTCTCCTTCAATCCTTACATCATCGAAACCTCGAACCTCAGCGGCTTGGCCGAATCGATCGTCTCGTGCACGCGCAGCTTGGCGAGCACGCGCTCGGGGAACGGCGCGTCGAGGTAGAGAAGCGCGATCGCATCGCCGCCCGGCCGGTTACGGCCGAGGGCGAAATTGGCGATGTTGACGCCGTTCTCGCCGCAGACGGTGCCGAGCAGGCCGATGATGCCGGGCGCGTCGGCATTGGTCGTATAGAGCATGTGCTCGCCGACCTCCGCGTCGAGGTTGATGCCCTTGATCTGGATGAAGCGCGGCTTGCCGTCGGAGAAGCAGGTGCCGGCGATGGCGCGGGTCTGCTTCGCCGTCTTCACCGTCAGGCGGATATAGCCGTCGAAGACGCCGGACTTGTCGCGCTTCACT
>JBDZVC010000680.1:0-1500 GCA_040255475.1 Phyllobacteriaceae bacterium
AAGCTTGCCTTATCGATCGTTTTGCGCATTGTAGAGGAAAATGGCCCGAATCGTCATGCAGAAGCCTGAAAATCGCGGCGACCGACTCCTTGAACCGTCCTACAGAGCGGCACTGTCGGCCGTTAGCCCACGCCCGTCAGAGATGCCCGCTCGCCCTCAAGGTTTCGGCAAAGGTCGCCAGCGGGACGGCAAGCGTCAGCAGTCGGCCCTTCAGCGACCCGGCGCCGCAGCCGGCGTACCAATGTACAGCCCGCTCGTTCTTGGCATCGATGATCACCAAGACGCCGCCGACATTCTCGGTGACCCGGATGCAGCGCAGCGCTGCAGCAAGCAGGAGCTGGCCGCCCAACCCCCTGCCCGCGACGGATTTGTCAACAGCAAGCCGTGCGAGCAGGAATCCCGGCACGTTGTGCCTTGCGAGCCCCTTCGTCATGGCTGCGGGAACAGCGTCGTGCTCGACCGAGGCAGGCGCCAGGCTATAGAAGCCGAGAATCCTCGGCGGTGCATCGTCGGGAACCGCACAGAACGTCTTTACGGCGTTCTGCTCGTGCCCTTGTCGCGCAAACCGCCACAGGAACATATTCATCTCAGCATCGCCGCAGTCGAACCCGACGCGGTCGTGGGATCTGGCGATTGCTTCTTCGTGCCAGACCGGCAGCATCAAAGTGCCTTGGGCAAGGCCTCCGCCGCTTTGCGAAGCTTGGCGTTCGGCTTCGGCGGATTGTCCAGCAACTCAAGAACGTGGGTAAAATCGCGCTCCGAAAGCTTTATCGTCTCGGCTTCCGCGATAACGGTTTCCGCTTCGCGCAGCGCAGATTGGGTAACGAAGCTGGTGAGATCGGTATGGCGAAGGGCCGCGGCCCGCAGTAGGCGCGCCTTCACCTCCGGCTTCACCCGGATGTTCATTCGATCGGTGTCATCAAGGGCTGCACGCGCCATGGCTTGGATCCCACAATTGCCCGAGCGGCATACATATATCTGCCGGCTCGCAATTGCAATCACGTACGTATTGAATGCGTACACCGTTGAGAAACCATCATGAACTCTGATGAGAACGATCTTCCCGACATCATCGACATCGTCCGGGAGATGGGCCGCGCGCCGGAGGAACCGGCTGCCGAAGCACCCTACCCTGCCCTGCCCGTGCCGGCGAATGGGACGGAACGCCTCCCAGGGCACCTGGAGGTGCTGGCCGGCCGTGCGCGCGACTACGTCGAGGCGGCGAGCTCCGCCAATACGCGGCGCGCCTACGCCGCCGACTGGCGGCATTTTGCCTCCTGGTGCCGCCGCCAGGGCTTTGCGCCCATGCCGCCCGATCCACAAACGGTCGGGCTCTATATCACCGCGCTGGCCTCCGGCAGTGCCGCGGGCACTGCCCCAGGGGCCAAAAAATCGGTCTCAACCATCGAACGCCGCCTCTCGGCATTGACCTGGAATTTTGCCCGGCGCGGCCAGAAACTCGATCGCAGGGACCGCCATATCGCCACCGTCATGGCCGGC
>JBDZVC010000214.1:0-7378 GCA_040255475.1 Phyllobacteriaceae bacterium
AATATGAAGGGCGCCAGCATGGAGCAACCTGAAAATTCTTACAAATTTGTACAGTAACGGACCTGAAGGGGGCTTCGTGCCCTGCCGGGATATTCTCCTGCCCCCAGCATGATCGGTATCAAGAAGGCTAAAGGGCAGACGAGTTCGGTCTTTATTCCGAAGTGCCTCTAGCGGTGCCTGGGTCCATTCGATCGCCGCAGGAATTCGCTCGGAGAGATTCCGAGGCGGGCGGAAAATGATGCGGTGAACGCGGAAACGTTGGCAAAGCCCGTCTCGCGCGACACCTCGCCGATCTGATGTTGCCGTTGGGCAAGCAGTTCCATTGCGCGCATGATCCGGACTTCGCGGACGAACGAACGCCAGGTGAAATCCAATTCCTCCTTGCAGCGTCGCTGCAATGTCCGCGTCGAGCATCGCGCGGCCAAGGCGGCGTCCTCAAGGGTGGCATGCTTGAGATCGTTGCGCACATAGCCGACCGCCGCTCTCACCTCTGGCGATACCGCGGCAGGCATCCACAGGATGCGGGGTGTCGAGAACCAGTCCTGGCAAAGATGCGACAAGGTTCGGAAGAAATGTCGAGCCGCTTCGCTTTCGTGGACCTCCGACGACCCCCAGCGCAGCGCATGGGCGACCATGTGGCGTGCCAGGTCGGGAATGGCGGTGATCCAGCAGCCATGGTGCAACCACTCCGCATCCAGAGGTGACAGATGGGCAACGCAGAGCCGCGCTTCGTGGGAAGCGCGAATGTTGAATGCCCGCTCCGCCGGTATGAAGACCATGTGGTTCGGGATGATGAGCCACCCGCCTTTTTCCCCCTCGAGATCGAGCATGCCGGTCTCCACCAGCACCAGTTTGTGCATGGTATCGCCCTCGGAGCTTTCGGCGTGCTTTCCGAGCCTCAACTCTTCCGCATAGGGAATGCCGGATGCCGGGGAAGCAAGCATCCGCCGCGCCGATATCGACGATGTGAATGTCCGGGTCGCTCTGTCCAGACGGTGGAGGGTGCTGACATCTTGCAATGTCTTATTGCCTTTTTGTCGATTATGCGACAACCTGTCTATCAATGTTATGCGCCAAAGACAGCATAATAAAAGTCGTGCCGGTTTCCTGAAAGTGAACTGGCATGGGAGGAAGCGCAATGATTCAGGCGGCGGCAATGCCAGTC
Source organism: Phyllobacteriaceae bacterium (assembly GCA_040255475.1). GTDB lineage: Bacteria > Pseudomonadota > Alphaproteobacteria > Rhizobiales > Rhizobiaceae > Mesorhizobium_L. The sequence goes on from JBDZVC010000214.1 coordinate 1,166, forward strand.
GCTCGGAATGCTGGCGTGGATGGCCGCAGCGTGCTTTCGTTTCGCGCCATGTCGAAGATGTTCGGCGCGAACAAGGCGGTCGACAATGTCAGCTTTGATATAAGGCCGGGCGAAATCCTCGCCCTTCTCGGCCAGAACGGCGCCGGCAAGTCCACGCTGATCAAGATGCTCGCCGGAGTCTACGCACCCGACGCCGGCGAAATACACGTTGCCGGGCGGCCTTTCTCGCCGCGCTCGAACGATGGGACGATCGCTTTCATTCATCAGGACCTCGGCCTTATCGAGTGGATGACGGTTGCCGAGAACATTGCGCTTGCGAAAGGCTATCAGCGCCGCGGCGGGCTCATCGACTGGGGTCGGACGAGCCGGGCGGCAATGGATGCCGTCAGGGTGGTTGTCGGCGGTATCGATCCCGATCTGAGGATACAGGATCTGAGCCGGACGGAGAAGTCGCTCGTAGCGATCGCGCGGGCGGTGAGCGCCGACGCGCAGGTGCTGGTCCTCGACGAGCCCACCGCTTCGCTGCCCCGGCAGGAGGTGGAGCGTCTTTTCTCGGTTCTGAGGGAACTGAAGAGCCGGGGCACGTCGATGATCTATGTTTCGCATCGGCTGGACGAGGTCTACGCGATTTCCGACCGGCTCGTCGTATTGCGTGACGGCAAGCTGGTCGCCGAACGGCGGACGGCCGAAGTCGAACCGGAAGAACTGATCTACATGATCATCGGCCGCCCTCCGGAAACGCTGTTCGTCCGGCCCGAATCCACTGCGCAGTCCGTCATGGTACGGTTCAGGGGCGTCCGCGCCGGCGATGTGGGACCGCTCGACCTGGAAATAGCCGCCGGTGAGATTGTCGCCATGGTCGGATTGCGTGGCGCCGGCCAGGAAGAAGTCGGCCGAATTCTCTTCGGCCTGTCGCCCGTCGAAAGCGGTTCGGTCGTCGTGAACGGCAGCGAGCCGGATCTCGCCTCCCAGGCCAGCGCGATGCGAGCGGGCATAGGCTTCGTCGCGGGCGACCGCAACAACGAGTCGCTCGCACATGGCCTCAGCGTTCGCGAGAACATGTTCCTCAATCCCGGTGCGGTCGGCCGCTCGATGCTCGACTGGCTGGCGCCTTCCGCCGAGGCCGATTTGAGCCACCACCTTGGCGAGGATGTCGATCTTCAACCGAACGACCCGCATCTGCCGATCGAGATGCTTTCCGGCGGTAACCAGCAGAAGGTCGTGATGGCCCGCTGGATGCGGATCGGCGGCAAGGTGCTGGTGCTGGAGGATCCCACCGCCGGCGTCGATGTCGGAGCCAAGGCGGAAATCTACAGGCTACTCGCGGACGCCGTCGGCAACGGACTGGCGGTTATCCTGATTTCGACCGACTTCGAGGAAGTCTGCCAGATTTGTCATCGCGCCGTCGTCTTCCGCAATGGCCGTATCGTGGGTTCGTTTCATCACAGCAAGCTGACGCTCGAAAAGCTGGTCGGCGTAGCCTCGCTCGAGGCGGCCGAAGCGGAATCGGCACCGTACAGCGCTGATCCATCCGTTTCGGTGTGAGGCCGCCAGATGCAATCGCTCAAGTCGAACGCCCTGGAGCCGACGAAGAAGGAATTGGCGGAGCTTCCACCCGGCCAGAAGATCGTGCGGCTGCTTCCCGTGTTCGGCATCCCCATCCTCACGATCCTCCTGATCCTGTTCTTCTCGCTCCTCCTTCCCGACACCTTCCCGACCACGCTCAACATGCGGTCGATCCTCGGCGACAAGGCGATCATCGCGATGCTCAGCCTGGCCGCGATGATCCCGATGATGGCCGGCCGTATCGACCTGACGGTCGGTTACGGCATCGTCCTGTGGCACATTCTGGCGATCAGCCTGCAGGTTCAGTACGGCGTCCCCTGGTGGCTAACGGTGATCATCGTCATCGGCTGCGGCGCGCTGATGGGACTGATCAACGGCCTGCTGGTGGAACTCGCCCTTATCGACAGTTTCATCGCCACGCTCGGCACCGGAACCGTGATATATGCCGTGGCGCTCTGGTACACCGATGGCCGTCAGATCATCGGGGCTCTGCCGAACGAGTTCCTGTCGATCTACCTCCGTCAGATCTTTGGGATACCGATCGCGGCCTATTACGTTCTCATCCTGTCCCTCGTACTTTGGGTCGCCACGGAATATCTCCCGATCGGTCGCTATCTCTACGCGATCGGCGCGAATCCGCGCGCAGCCGCGCTCAATGGAATCCAGACCCGCCGCTTCGTCGTCGGGGCCTTCATCGCTTCCGGCGTCATCGGCGGCATCGCCGGTGTCGTCCTTGCCGCCAAATTGCGCATCGGCCAGGCGAGCGTCGGCCTCGAATACCTTCTGCCGGCCCTGGTCGGGGCCTTCCTCGGGTCGACGACGATCAAGCCGGGCCGGGTCAATGTGTGGGGCACCGTGTGGGGCGTCGCCATCCTGGCGGTCGGCATATCCGGCATACAGCAGCTCGGCGGCGCGTTTTTCGTCGAGCCTCTCTTCAACGGCATGATGCTGCTGATAGCCATCGGGCTGGCCAGCTACGCACAGCACAAACGCAGTGTCGTGAAGCATCGGACGAGGGCGAAAGCCCTGCCCGACGATGCGGAGAACACTCCGAAACCGGAGCGCGCGATCAACCCGTAGAAGGCCGGACCGCTATTTCATTTTCATTCAAGGGAGGAAAAGCAAATGATGTTCAGAACTCTGCTGATTGGCGCTGTTTTCGCTTTGGCGGCCGGGCCTGCGATGGCCCAGTCGAGCGACGCGGCGGGCAGCGCCAAGGATATCGTGCAGCGCTTCTCGCAGCCTAATCCGCCATGGAACGGTCCCACGACTGGCCCCAAGGCGGAAGCCGGCAAGCTGATCGTCTATGTCTCGACGGATCAGCGCAATGGCGGGGCCCGCGGGGTCGGAGAAGGCATGGCCGAGGCCGCCAAGTTCATCGGCTGGAAGACGCGCGTGCTCGATGGGCAGGGGACCGTTTCGGGGCGCTCCAGTGCGTTGAGCGAGGCCATCTCGCTGCATCCGGACGTTATCGTTCTTGGTGGCATCGACGCGAACGAGCAGGCGGCGGTCATCGAGCGAGCGGCCAAGTCGGGCATCAAGATCATCGGCTGGCATGCGACGGCATCCGCCGGGCCGGATGAGAAACTGTCGGTTTTCAACAATATCACGACCGATCCTCTGGCTGTCGCGAGAGCGGCCGCATCGCTGGCCGTGGTCAATTCCGACAGCAAGGCAGGCGTCGTCATCTTTACGGACAGCACCTACAAGGTCGCCGTCGCCAAGTCGGACGAGATGGCCAACGTTATCAAGGCCTGCAAGACCTGCGAACTGCTGACGGTCATCGATACGCCGCTCAGCGATGTCTCGACGCGGATGCCGCCGCTCACATCCAACCTCCTGGCGAAATACGGGGCCAAGTGGACCTACGCGCTGTCGATCAACGACCTGACGTTCGACTTCATGACGCCGGCGCTCGCCTCGGCGGGTATCGCCGGCGACGGTGAGCCGCACAATATCTCCGCCGGCGACGGTTCCGCCGCCGCGTTCGAGCGCATCCGCAACAAGCAGTATCAGGTGGCCACGGTCGCCGAACCGCTACGGCTGCAGGGCTGGCAGGTCGTCGACGAGGCGAACCGGGCGCTGAATGGAGAAAAGCCGAGCGGTTTCGTTCCGTTGCCGCACCTTTTCACCGCCGAGAACATCGCTTTCGACGGCGGCAAGAACAACGAATACGACCCCGATAACGGCTATCAGGACGCGTACAAGAAAATCTGGGGCGTCAAATAAACCCCGCCCATCCCGGCCCGCCCCCTCTGCGGGCGGCGGGCCGGCGGAACAATGATAGGCACATGAAAGGGACAGGCCATGGCTGTCGATCTAAAGCCCGACTATGCGCGCAATATGAAACTCATCGGGTATTCGGATATCGGTGGCCGATCCGATGGCGTGCAACTGATGCTGAACAAAGGCCACGCGATCACCGGCCACATGTTTTCCAAGGGGTTTTCCGTCATCGATGTGCGCGATCCGACAAAGCCCAAGGCGGTGAATTATATCTCCGCCCCGGAGAACACCTGGAACATCCATCTCCAGGCCTACGAGGATTTGCTGCTGGTCATCAACGCGAAGGACATGTTTGCGGCCGAGGAATTCAAGGACGAGCATGCCTATTACGGCGGGTCGCTTGGCGAGACGGTCGGCACCACCAAGGGTCGCGTGCGCGACTGGACCGCGGGCATGACGGTCTATGACATCAAGGATCCGGCGAACCCGCGCCAGATCGGCTTCATGCCGGTCGAAGGCGGTGGCGTGCACCGTATCTGGTACACGGGCGGCCGCTGGGCCTACGCCTCGGCGCTGATCGAAGGCTTTACCGACTATATCTTCATCACGATCGACATGAGCGACCCCACCCATCCCGTGGAAGCGGGCCGATGGTGGATACCGGGGATGAATGCGGCTGCCGGTGAAAAACCGGACTGGGACCGGAGCAGACGCTACGGACTGCATCACCCCATCATCCATGGCGACACGGCCTATTGCGCCTGGCGCGACGCCTGCATGGTCATCCTGGACGTTGCCGACCGGTCCAGTCCCAGGCTTCTCAACCATCTGCAGTGGTCGCCACCCTTCGGGGGAGGCACTCACAATTGCCTTCCCCTTTCGAAGCGCCAATTGCTGTGCGTCCTCGACGAAGCCGTCCTCGATCACCAGGAGGATGGGGTCAAGCATATCTGGACGTTCGACAATCGGGTGCGCGGCCATCCGATCTCGATCTCCACCTTCCCGCAACCGCCCGCATCGGAGGCGGACTACGTGGCCAAGGGCGGCCATTTCGGGCCGCATAATGTCTACGAAAACCGGCCCGACGGCTTTGTCAGCGAGGACCTGGTATTTGCCACCTACCAGAACGCGGGCGTCCGCATTTTCGACATCCGCGACCCCTATCGGCCGGAAGAGGTTGGCGTGTTCGTGCCGCCCGAACCGGCCCGCCTGATGGACCACCGGCCAAACCGCAAGAAGGTGATCCAGAACTGCGATGTCGCGGTCGACAGAAACGGGCTGGTCTTCGCGAACGACTATAATGGCGGGCTATACGTCCTCGAGTATCGCGGCTGACCCGCCTGCTGGAACCAGGGCCGAACCGGTCCCCGATGACCACGCAGTCGCGCGGATCGTGATCAACGAACCCTGTAGCGGGCGTGAGCCAGTTCGTCGAATTCGAGGCGGTGGTCCTACCCTCTTATGCTCCGCAGAGCATTTGCCGGGGAATTTGCCGAAAGCTCGAACACTCCGCGCCAGGCTTGACCGCAATTAGCGGAAACCTGAAACCCTCTCCCAAAACCATAGGCGCGGCAAGCTTGCCGCCGAGTTCCAGATTCATGGTCGAATGATCCCGGAACATCCATGCCGCACTGGCCGGATGCGGCGCGCCGGGCAGGAGCCTTTCGTGGCGGCGAGCGGCGGCGGTCATGACGCGGTCTTGACGATTTCCTGCGCGCGGTCGACATCCTCTTCGAGTTCCTGATGGGTCCGCCGATTCCCGAGGCGCCCATCACGGGCAGATGACGGGAGAGAAAAAGTGAAGACACTCACCATAAGACGGCCGGACGACTGGCACCTGCATCTGCGCGACGGCGCAATGCTGGAGGCCGTGCTGCCGGCGACCTCCGCGCATTTCGCCCGCGCCATCATCATGCCGAACCTGGTGCCGCCGGTGGTGACAACGGCGGATGCCCGTGCCTACCGGGAGAGGATCCTGAAGGCGCTGCCGAGCGGGCATGATTTCACGCCGCTGATGACGCTCTACCTGACCGAGGCGACCAGCGCCGACGATGTCGAGGCCGGCTTCCGCGGCGGCCTCGTCACGGCGGTGAAACTCTATCCGGCCGGTGCGACGACGAATTCGCAGAGCGGCGTGCGGGATATAGCGAAGGTCCAACCCGTGCTGGAGCGGATGGCGGCGATCGGCATGCCGCTTTGCGTCCATGGCGAGGTCACCGATCCGGCGATCGACATCTTCGACCGCGAGGCCGTCTTCATCGATCGCGTACTCGATCCGCTGAGACGCCGCGTCCCGGAACTGCGCGTCGTCATGGAGCACATCACCACGAAGGAGGGGGCCGCCTATGCGCGGTCGGGCGGCGACAATCTCGGCGCCACCATCACCACGCACCATCTCATCATCAACCGCAACGCCATCCT
>JBDZVC010000215.1:0-7332 GCA_040255475.1 Phyllobacteriaceae bacterium
GAAAGCTTCAGCGCTTCCTTGAAATTGGGCTCCGCCTTCGGCCATTCCTTCAGCCTCTCATAGGCAATGCCGCGGCGGTAGTAGATCGTCCAGTCGTCGGCGGTCGGGTTCGGGATGCGCGCGACGGCCTTGTCGTAAAGTTCGGCGGCGGAGCGGTAGTCCTCCTTGGCCGCATAGACGCCGCCGAGCGCCAGATAGGCCTTCATGTCGTCGGGATCCTGCGCCAGCACCGTCTTCAGGTGCTCTATCGCCTCGTCGTTGCGGCCTATATCGGCGAGATCGAGCCCGACCTGCATCTCCGCCACGCGCTTCATCGGCGAATCGGGCGATATGCGCTTGAAGAAGGCGATCGCTTCCTCGGTATTCTTCTGCTGGTCGGCGACCACGCCGAGTTGAAGCAGAAGCGCGTCGTTCTTCGGCGCCAGCACCAGCGCGTATTCGAGATAGAGGCGGACGAAATCCTCGCCGCCGGAGCGATTGAGCGCAGCGCCGAGATCGAGCAACACCTCTGCCGCTCCCTCGTTGACGCTTGCGATCATCGGCTGGACGGTGGTGCCTTCCTTTATCTCCTTGCGCAGCGCGGTGATCGGCAGGCGATCGGGCGCGAACTCGTCGGCCTTGTCGAGCACGGCAAGCGCCTTGTCCTTCTTGCCGGAACGGTAAAGGAAGCGGGCATAAGCCTCGGCCGCGCGCATATAGGTGTCAGGCGCGGCGGCGCCGGCCGGCGCATTTTCGAGCGTCTCCTTGTAAGCCGCCTCGGCGTCGGCATCGCGCCCCGCAAGCTCCGCGATGAGCGCGCGATGGTAGGAGACGAAGAGCGTATACCATTCCGGCCCATTGAGCTTCTTCAGATAGGAGAGCGCCTCGCCGGTACGTCCCTCTCCCTCCTTCGCCCAACCGGTCATGATGCCGGTGATGAGCTTGTCGAGATCGGATTCGAGCGCCAGCTTCAACCAGCTCTCGGCATCGCCATATTTCTTGTCGCGGAAGGAATCGACCGCCAGCGCCAGCCTCGAAAAACGCTCCACACGCGCGACCTTCTTCAGCTTGCGGGCGTAGGGCAGCGCCTTGTCGAACTGGCCGTTCGAGATCAGCGAGACCATCAGGTTCTGTTGCAGGTTCTCGTTGTCGGAATCGAATGAAAGCGCGCGCGTATAGTAGGCGATGGCATTCGGAAGATCGCCATCCGCCTCGGCGACGCGGGCGGCAAGGAAGGCGCCGGCAAGCGTATCGGTGCCGAGATCGGCGTCGTCCTTGCTGGCGTGGGCAGGAAGCGTCGTCGCCAGCATGGAGGACGCGAGCAGCAATGTCGCAATCAGTTTTCCGCTTGGTTGCGGCATGTCATCCCTTTCCTGGGCCGAACGTTTTCGGCCGAAGTCCGCTCAGGCGGATTCGCATCCGTCATTCAAGCGGCGAAGCATGGCCTTTTTGCGATGAAGGTCAATCCGGCGAGCCTTCACCTCTATCGAATCCAGCGCAGACTACAGGCCAAATCTTTACGATACGCGACTGATGCAGAAATCGATGACTTCGAGAAGCGCCGTCTTCTGCGCCGTCGGCTTCAAGGGTGCGAGCGCGTCGCGGGCGATCTCGCCGAAATGGCGGGCGCGGCCGATCGTATCGCCTATCGCCGAGCAACGCGCCATCAAACCGAACGCCTTTTCAAGCTCCGCGTCGCCATTCTCATGGCCCTCGATGGCGCGCTTCCAGAAATCGCGTTCCTCGGCCGTGCCGCGGCGGTAGCTCAGGATGACGGGCAGCGTCACCTTGCCCTCGCGGAAATCGTCGCCGACATTCTTGCCGAGATCCTTGCTCGAACCGCCATAGTCGAGCGCGTCGTCGACGAGCTGGAAGGCAAGGCCGAGATTGGTGCCGTAGGAGCGCAGCGCGGCGCGGTCGGAACGCGAGGCGCCGGCGATGATCGGCCCGACCTCGGCGGCGGCCGAGAAGAGCGCCGCCGTCTTGGCCCGGATGACGGCGAGGTATTCATCCTCCGTCGTCTCCAGATTCTGCGCGGCGGCAAGCTGCATCACCTCGCCCTCGGCGATGACGGACGCCGCCGTCGAAAGCACGTCGAGCGCGTCGAGCGAGCCGACATCGACCATCATGCGGAAGGCCTGGCCGAGCAGGAAATCGCCGACCAGCACGCTCGCCTGGTTGCCCCAGATCATGCGCGCCGTCCGCTGGCCGCGCCGCATGCCGCTCTCGTCCACCACGTCGTCATGCAGCAGCGTCGCGGTATGCATGAACTCGACGCTGGTGGCGAGCTTCACATGGCCTTCGCCGGCATAGTCGAACATCTGCGCGGCGGCGAGCGTCACCATCGGCCGCAACCGCTTGCCGCCCGACGAGATCAGATGGTTGGCGATCTCGGGGATCATCTCGACGTCGGAACCCGCCTTCGAAAGGATCAGCTCGTTGACGCGCGCCATGTCGGCGGCGGTCAGGTCGAGCAGCCTGCCGATGGTCGGATTGCCTCTCTTGCCCTCTTCAAGCGATAGAACGACGCCCAATGCGGGTACTCCCCGTCAGATTTCCCGTAACCGAGATACCCTCTTACCGGAACTTATGGAGCGCTGGAAGCCGGACCATGCGGGCGGATTGGCGCGGCCGGGCGAACAGGCTAAAAGCCGACGGATACGGGGTCCCGACCCCAGAACCGCCGCATCACAGGGATCGTCCGATGATCGAGCTTCTGCGCACCAACGACCCCGTGCTGATCTCCTTCGTGGAATCGCTGATGCGCGACGCCGGCATCGGCTTCTTCGTCGCCGACCAGAATATGAGCATCATCGAAGGTTCGCTCGGCATCCTGCCGCGCCGGGTCATGGTCGAGAAGGAGCGCGAGGCGCAGGCGCGCCGCATCCTCAAGGATGCCGGCATATCGCACGAGATGAAGGGAAGCTGACCGTGCCCGCCGAAGCGGCCGATCCGCCCGACGGCATGGCGGGCGCAACGATCGACGCCTTTCATCGCGGCGCTTTTTTCCTTGCGCAACCTGCCGGGCGCGGCCACCGCGCAGGGCTCGACGCGATGATCCTCGCCGCCGCCGTCCCTTCCGGTTTCGCCGGCCGCCTTGCTGATCTCGGCGCAGGCGCAGGCGCGGCCGGCCTCGCCGTCGCCGCGCGCTGCCGGCAAGCCAGGGTAGTGCTGGTCGAGCGCGATCCCGAAATGATCGCCTATGCACGGCGGTCGCTGGCGCTGCCCGGAAACGCGGCGTTCGTCGGCCGCGCGACAGTGCTCACCGCCGATGTCACGCTTTCCGGCGAGGCCCGCACCGCCGCCGGGCTCGCCGACCGCGCCTTCGATTTCGCCATCATGAATCCGCCCTTCAATGCGCCGGCGGACCGCGCGAGTTCCGACGACCTGAGGAAACGCGCCCACGTCATGCATCCGGAGATGTTCGAGCAATGGGTACGCACGGCGGCCGCGATCGTGAAGCCCGGCGGCTTCATCGCGCTGATCGCCCGCCCGGTGTCGCTCGAAGCGATCCTGACCGCGCTTGCCGGCCGCTTCGGCGAGGCGAGGATCATGCCGATCCATCCGCGCGCGGAGGAAGACGCGATCCGCATCGTCATAAGGGCACGCCACGGCTCGCGCGGCGGACCTTCACTCTGCCCGCCGCTCGTCCTGCACGGTGCCGGCCGTGCGCTGACGCCGGGAGCCGATGCGGTATGCAACGGAACGGCAAGCCTTTTCGGCGATTGAGGCAAACGCAACGGTGCTTGCGTCGACCACCATCGTACCTACATCCATCGCACATCAAGGGGAGCGCGCGACCGTGCCGAAATTCTTCAACCGCATCCTGCCGAAGCGCCTGCGTTCGGACGGCGTCACCATTCCCGTGATCCGGCTGCAGGGCGCGATCTTCGCCGGAGGCAACCAGTTCCGCCCCGCGCTCTCGCTGGCGGGTACGGCGGGCATCATAGAAAAGGCCTTTGCCTTCAAGGATGCGCCGGCAGTGGCGATCTCGCTCAACTCGCCGGGCGGCTCACCGGTGCAGTCGCGCCTCATCTACAAGCGCATCCGCGACCTCGCCGACGAAAAGGGCAGAAAGGTCATCGTCTTCGTAGAAGACATCGCCGCTTCCGGCGGCTACATGATCGCGCTCGCCGGCGACGAGATCATCGCCGATCCCTCCTCCATCGTCGGCTCGATCGGCGTCGTCTCCGCCTCCTTCGGCTTCCAGGACCTGATCAGGAAGATCGGAGTGGAGCGCAGGGTTCACACGGCGGGGCAGAACAAGTCGGTGCTCGATCCTTTCCGGCCGGAAAAGAAGGAAGACGTCGAGCGGCTGAAGGCGCTGCAACTCGAAGTGCACGAGACCTTCATCGATCTCGTTAAAGAACGGCGCGGCAAGCGGCTTGTCGATGATCCGGACCTTTTCACAGGGCTTTTCTGGAGCGCCAAGCGTGGCGTCACGCTCGGCCTCGTCGATAGCCTCGGCGACATGCGCTCGGTAATGAAGGCGCGCTACGGCGACAAGACGAGCCTGAAGCTGGTGACGCAGCCGCGCGGCTTTTTGGCGCGCCGGCTCGGCTTCCTTGGCTCCCGAAACAGGGATTATTTGCCCGAAATGGCAGCCGGCGCTGTCAGTAGTGTACTCGATACGCTGGAGGAGCGGGCGCTGTGGAACCGCTTCGGCCTTTGATCCGTTCCGGAAAAGTCCTATAGTGAGGATGAAAGTCGGCCGGCAAACCTTTCCCGCGCCGCGTGTCGTTTCGCATGATCTCCGTCCGAAAAGCGGCGTCCGCTTTTCGGGTCATGCCGTAGGAGCTGAAGGCCATGCCACAGCTGATATTCTTCGCCCTTGTCGCGCTGGTCGTCTATTACGGCTACAAATCGTTCGTCCGCGAGGCGGAACGCGTCTCGGCACGGGTCAGGCGGCAGGAAAAACAGGCCAAGAACGGCGCCATCGGCACGCTGGTCAAGGACCCCGTCACCGGCGAATACAGGCTGGCGAAAGACTGATCCCCCACATCGCATGTCGGTAATCGCGTCCGCTATCGGTCCTGTTCGGGCGCCGGCCAAGATCAATCTTGCGCTCCACGTCGTCGGGCAGCGTGACGATGGCTATCATCTCCTCGAAAGCCTTGTCGTCTTCACGCGGTTCGGAGACCGGGTGACCGTCGGCCGCGCTGAAGCCGATCAATTCGTCGTGACCGGGCCCCATGCCTCGGCGGTCCCGACGGACGGAAGCAATCTCGTGCTGAGAGCGCGGGACACGTTGCGCTCCGCCCTGCCATCAGACGCAGGCTTCCCGGTCTCCATTTCTCTGGAAAAGAACCTGCCGCCAGCCTCCGGCATCGGCGGCGGGTCGAGCGATGCCGCCGCGACGCTGAAGGCGCTGGCGCTGCTTTGGAGCCTCGAAGATGCTTGGCTGCCGGCCGAGATCGGCCTGTCGCTCGGAGCCGATGTGCCGATGTGCCTATCTCCGCAGCCGGCGCTGGTTTCCGGCATAGGCGAAAGGATCGAACGGCTGCCGGATTTCCCAACGCTCTTCATCGTGCTTGTGAATCCCGGCGTGGAAGTATCGACGCCGGCAGTGTTTTCCCGGCTGAAGGTGAAACACAATCCGGGATTGGAACGGTTCGTTTTTAACGACCGCAGGACGGTCGGATCTGAAGTTCGACCCCCACTCCGCTCGGCTACGCCGACCACCTCTCCCCCGCTCGACGGGGGAGAGGAAGCGCTGGCCGCGATGGTTAGCTCCCTTCCTCTACCCCACGAATGTGGGGGAGAGGTGGCGCGCGAAGCGCGACGAAGTGGGGGTTATTCGGCCAGCGATCAGGAAGCCCTTTACGCGTGGCTGCGCGAAACACGCAACGATCTACAGATGCCAGCGCTGGAATGCGCGCCGGTCATCGGCGAGGTACTCGAAGCACTTCGGGCCACGCAAGCCCGCTTCGCGCGCATGTCTGGTTCGGGTGCGACCTGCTTCGGCCTTTACGATACGAGACGCGAAGCAGAAATTGCCGCCACCGATATCAGGCGGGCGTGGCCGAACGGGTTCGTCGTCGCCACCGAAAGTTTCGCGGCTCCAGGGGAAGATCATGGCGGGAATTGACGAGAAGCGTCCCTTCATTCCAGTCGGGTTCGCGGTGCTCACCGTCTCCGACACGCGCTCGCTTGGCGAAGACAAGTCCGGGCAGACGCTTGCCGACCGCATCGAGGCCGCCGGCCATCGCCTCGTCCGGCGCGACATCGTGCGCGACGACGCCGAGGCGATCCGGAAGACCGTGCTCGGCTGGGTGGCCAGCGGCGAAGTGGACGCCATCCTCACGACAGGGGGCACCGGCTTCACAGGCCGCGACGTGACGCCGGAAGCGCTGGAGCCGCTTTTCGAAAAGCGCATGGACGGATTTTCAGAAGTCTTCCACCGCATCTCCTTCGACAAGATCGGCGTCTCCACCATCCAGTCCCGCGCCACGGCCGGGCTGATCGGCACCACCTTCGTCTTCGTGCTGCCCGGCTCCCCCGGCGCCTGCAAGGACGCCTGGGACGGCATATTGCAGGCGCAGTTCGACTATCGCCACATGCCCTGCAATTTCGTGGAGATCATGCCCCGCCTCGACGAGCACCTGAAGCGCGGGAAAAGCTGAAGGCGGACCAATTCGCCCGTTTCATTCGCTATTTGCACTTTCTTCTCCAGGCGACTTTCAAACAGAGGCACTTTCCAACGCCCGACCGGGCGTCGCGGCTCGTGCCGCGCCCCGCGGAGCCCAGCCGCGCAAGCGGTATGCGGGCGTGGGCAAAGGCAACAAAACCCAAACAAAGTTCTTGCTTTGTTCTTATCCGCCGAATAGGAATAATTTCATGACGCGGCTGATTCGAGCGGCCGGAAACAGGCATCGAAAGACCGAAAGATGGAACCGATCGCACGCGCGGATGTTGCCGCCTTCAGGAATGGAGGCACGCTTTTGGCCAACGCACTCATCGAGCATAGCGGCATCCGGGTCGATGTCGAGAGGCGGCGCGGGCGCGGCGCCGGCGTCAACCCCTCCGGCCGCTTCGAGCCCATCAGCCGGCATGCATTCGACGACGGCTGGGAGACCATCGAGGAACTGCCGCCCTTCAAGACGGAGGTGCAGGTGGAGAAGCCGCGCACGATCATCACGCGCAACGAGTCTCCGGACATCTCCTTCGACCGTTCGATCAATCCCTATCGCGGCTGCGAGCATGGCTGTGTCTACTGTTTCGCGCGGCCGACACACGCCTATATGGGACTGTCGCCGGGGCTCGATTTCGAATCGAAGCTGTTCGCCAAACCCGACGCGGCGAAGCTCCTCGAGCGCGAACTGGCGAAGGAAGGCTACCAGCCGAAGATCATCG
>JBDZVC010000216.1:0-7329 GCA_040255475.1 Phyllobacteriaceae bacterium
TCGGCGACGATTTCGACGACAGCCTCGTCAACCGCATCTGCGAGCAGGTTCTGACCGACCGCGTACGCAGCCCCACCGACCGCCAGCGCCTGCCGCTGCGCGCCCGCCTCGGCGTACAGAATTCGAAAGTGCTCACCATCATCGAACTGATGGAAGCAAACCTCTCCGAACCGCTGTCGCTGATCGAGATTGCCGACCATGTCGGGCTTTCGCGCCGCCAGATCGAACGGCTCTTCCGGCAGGAGATGGGCCGCTCGCCGGCGCGCTACTATCTGGAAATCCGGCTCGACAGGGCTCGGCACCTGCTCATCCAGTCCTCGCTACCCGTTGTGGAGGTGGCCGTCGCCTGCGGCTTCGTCTCGGCCTCGCATTTCTCCAAATGCTATCGCGAGCTTTACGCCCGCTCGCCCCAGCAGGAGCGCGTCGACCGCAAGCAGTTGCTGGCAGCCTAGCCGCCTGCCTTAAGCCGCCGACTGACGGCCGCAGCCTAATGCGCCTCCGCCGTGCGCATCGCCTCCACGCGTATCTCTTCCGTCAATCGTGCCTTGAGCGCGGAGAATTCCGGGCCGGTCTTGACCGTGTAGTGGCGCGGATGCGGAAGATCGACGGCCACGTCGGACTTTATCCGCCCCGGCCGTGCCGACATGACGATCACCCGTGACGCCATGAAGATCGCCTCCTCGATGTCGTGGGTAACGAAGAGCACTGTCTTCTTGCGTTTTTCCCAGATGCTGAGGAGGAGTTCCTGCATCAGCCCGCGCGTCTGGTTGTCGAGCGCGCCGAAAGGCTCATCCAGAAGCAGGATCTCCGGATCGTTGGCGAGCGCGCGCGCGATCGCGGTGCGCTGCTGCATGCCGCCGGAAAGCTGCTTCGGCCAATGGTTCTCGAAGCCCTTGAGGCCGACCAGATCGACATAGGAAGCGACGATGTTCCGCCGCTCCTTTTCAGGCGTCCCTTTCTCGCGAAGCCCGAACGCGATGTTGTCGGCGACGGTCAGCCACGGAAACAGCGTATAGGACTGGAATACCATGCCGCGGTCTGGACCCGGCCGGGTCACCGCACGCCCGTCGAGCAGCACGCGGCCGGTGCTCGGCGTATCGAGCCCGGCGACGATCCTGAGAAGCGTCGATTTCCCGCAACCGGAAGGGCCAAGGATGGTGATGAAGTCGTTGGCGTTCACGGAAATATCGGCGGGCTGCAACGCCTTCACCGGCTCTCCGCCGTGGGTGCCCGGAAAGGTGCGGCTGACATTCTCTATCTTGAGCTTGGTCACGCGAGGCTCCATGGAAAGAGCCAGCGGTTGAGCGCCTTGAAGGCAGTGTCGGAGATCAGCCCGATCAGGCCAATGACGATGATGCCGAAGATGATCTGCCCGGTGGCGAGCCGCGACTGGCTATTGATGATCATGTAGCCGATGCCGGACGATGCGCCGATCAGTTCGGCGACGATGACGTAGGTCCATGCCCAGCCGAGCACGAGGCGCAGCGTCTCCGCGATGGCCGGCGCGTTGGCCGGGACGATGACGCGCCGCACGATGCCACGACTGGACGAGCCCAGCGTATAGGCCGCCTCGACGAGGTCGCGACGCGTATTGCCGACCGAGACGGCGATGATCAGGATAAGCTGGAAAACCGAGCCGACGAAGATGACCAGCAGCTTTTCGATCTCCCCTACGCCTGCCCAGAGGATGAGGAGCGGGATGAAGGCCGAGGCCGGCAGGTAGCGCGCGAAGGAGACGAACGGCTCCAGGAGCGCCTCTATGGGCTTCCAGGCGCCCATCAGGATGCCAAGCGGGACGGCGACGACGGATGCGAGGACGAAACCGCCGACGACCCGCCAGACCGTGATCAGGATATCGAGCGCGAAATTGTCCTCGACCAGAAGCCGCCAGCCGTCACGCAGCATGCTGAAGGGGTCGGCGAGGAAGACGCGGTTGACGTAGCCGCCGAGCGTCATCCACGCCCAGAAGGCGACGAAAAGAACGAAAAAACCGATGCCGAGCACGGCGCGCAGCATCGGCGAGACCGGTTCGAGGGGCCGCATCATCGAAGAAATCCTGTAAGGGCGCGCGGCGCCAATGACGCCGCGCGTAGCGTATTCGGCCGCCGCCCTACTCTACCGCGCTCGTATCGGCAAGCTTGGAAATATCGGGCATCTCCTTGATGAGGCCCATCGACAGGAGAAGCTTCGCCGCGGTGGTCGAGAAATCCTGGAATTCCTTGGTGAAGAACTTCTTGTTCTCGTCGCGGTCGGCCCATTTCAGGTATTTCGCGGAATCCTCGAACTCCTTGGCCGACTGTTTCACGTCGGCGCCCATGATCTTGTAGGACTTTTCCGGTTCCTTCTTGATCATGTCGAGCGCCTCGAAATAGCTGTCGGCAAGCGCTTTCGCCGCCCCCGGATTCTTTTCAAGAAAGTCCGGCGTGCAGCCGACCGTATCGAGGATCATCGGGTAGTCGAGCGTGGTGGCAAGGATGTGCCCTACATCGGGCTTGTCACGCACCGAGGAAATAAACGGCTCGTAGGTGGAAGCCGCATCGTTCTGGCCGGCCAGGAAGGCCTGTGCCGCCGCGTCCGGCTCCATGTTGATGACCTTGACATCCTTGGTGGAGAGACCGTTCTTGTCGAGAATCCAGGCGAGCAGGAAATACGGCGACGTGCCGGGCGCGGAGGCGGCGACGGTCTTGCCCTTCAGGTCGGCGACGGTCTTGATGTCGTTGCGCACGACGAGGCCGTCGGCGCCGTAGGACTTGTCGAGCTGGAAGATCTGCTTGGTGGCGACGCCGCTGGCGTTCCACACCATCCAGGTCTCGACGGTGGTCGCGGCGCATTGCAGCGAACCGCTGGCGATGGCGAGCGGACGGCTTGCCTGCGGCACCTTCTCAAGCGTGACGTCGAGCCCGTTCTTCTTGAAGATGCCGGCTTCCTTCGCAAGCGTCAGCGGCGCAAAGCCCGTCCAGCCGCTCATGCCGAGCGCGACTTTCGTCTCGGCCGATGCGGGCATGCAAAGCGCCGCCGAAGCCAGCAGCGCGGCGGCAAACATTATTGTCTTTTTCACGGAGGTTCCCCTTCACTCGAACACTGAGGACGCTAGTCGTACAACCGCCGCAAACCTTGTCAACTGGCGCCGAAAGCCGGTGCGCCAACTCACGGCGGGTTACGGTTCCATGGCCGATTGCTCCATATCTTCTCGCCGATCATGCAGTCATAGCCGGGCTCGGCAGCAGCCTTCACCACCGGCGGATTGGCCGGTCGGGCGGCAAGCTCCATGACGAGCTTGCGGCGCACCGCCTCGGGAAACTGCTCCCAACCCTTCACCGGAAACATGAACGCACCCGGCCCGCCGATCACGCAGTTCTTGTAGTAGACGTCGAGGTCGGGCACGTCGAAGGCGCTCGTGAAGCCACCATTGGTCATCAGCGGCAGGCCGTTGATGACGATGCCCTGCGCGACGACCCGGTCGCGCGCGCCGACAACAGGCACGCCGTCGTTGTTCGGGCCGTCGCCCGAAACATCGATCACGCGCTTCGTTGCCTCGATCCCGCTTTCGGCGATGAGATCGGCCGAAAACGCCAGGCCGCCTGAAATGGACGTACGCCGGGCCGAGCGCGGGATTTCCTCGGTAAGCTTGCTCGCAAAGGCCTCCGCGTCGGCGCGGCTCGCAATAACAGTCCATGGTACGATGACGCGCTGCGTGTCCTTCCCGGCCCATTCGACATAGGTCACGGCGATCCGGCCATAGGCGCCGTCGGTGATGGCCGCAATCACCTGCCGATCCGCCATCGCGGTGGCATAGCCCCGACGCTGGATTTCGAGTTCCTCGGGAGACATGGAAAGGGAAACATCCACGGCGAGGACAAGCTGCACGTCGACTGTTTCGGCCGCCCGCGCCGAACCCGCCACCGTAAGCGAACAGGCAGCGACAAACAGGATGCGCCAGAGGCCGAACGGTGGCGTCATGAGCCAAGTCTAGCCTGCCGCACGGGGGCGGAAAGGCCTATTCCCGATAGCCGACTTCACGATTTGGAGAGCGGTTCGGAGCGTGGTTCAGTTGCGCTTGCCGGTGAGGCGCTGCCTGGCTTCGTCGATCAGGCGATTGGCGGTCTGCATCCGCACCATGGCGGCATCGCGCCATTCCGGCCGCACCCGGTCCGGGTGGTTCCCGAAGGCGAATTCCCGCCGCAGGCGATCAAGGGATTTCACATCGGCGATGCGGTATAGCGCAAGCTCGCGGGCGATGGCATCAGGTGCGGTTTCCGGCAAAGCCTCCCTGCCCGCCCATTCGGCGTCGAGGCCGAGATAAGCTGCCGCCGCCGCCATGTCAGGCCTATTGCCGGGCGCCAATTCGGCCGGATCGCCGCCGACAAGCCCGAACGGGATCGATGGAGCAGCCGCAGCATCATCGGGAAAGTCGTCCCGCGCCGCCGGTGTCATGTGCGGCTCGACAATATCTTCCAGAAACGAGGCAAAGTCCCGCACCAATCCAAACTCCCACACCACACGGACCATTCGGCCTGCTTTCGGGTGGCTGAGCCTATCTCTTGCCGGTTAACGCGTCCTCAAACGCAGTGCGCCGAACTTCCGACATATCGTGCGATATATCTTGACTCAGCGTCCGGCAGGGCTATTATAAGATATATCGTAAGACATATCGAGGAAACGATTATGCATCATCATTGTCATCGGGGTCGCGAAGACGGCCTCATGCGCTTCATGTCGCGCAATTTCGGCGGGCGGCACGGGTTTGGGCCGT
Source organism: Phyllobacteriaceae bacterium (assembly GCA_040255475.1). Taxonomy (GTDB): domain Bacteria; phylum Pseudomonadota; class Alphaproteobacteria; order Rhizobiales; family Rhizobiaceae; genus Mesorhizobium_L. Next base: position 4,754 of record JBDZVC010000216.1, read on the forward strand.
TCGGCAAGGGGTTCGGCGGAGGCGGCGGCAACATGTTCCGTGCCGGCCGCATGCTCGCCGATGGCGATCTGCGCCTGATCGCCCTGTCGCTGATCGAGAAAGGTCCGCGCCACGGCTACGATCTCATCAAGGCGCTGGAAGAGCTTTCGAGCGGTATCTACAGCCCGAGCCCCGGCGTCGTCTACCCGACGCTCACCTTCCTGGAGGAAGCCGGCTACGCGACCTCGACCACCGACGGGAACAAGAAGGTTTTCGCCATCACCGATGCGGGCCGCGCGCATCTGGAAGAGAACCGCGAGATCGTCGAGGGCGTTCTGGAACAGATCGAGCGCTTCGGCCGCAAGATGGCGAAGGCGCGTGAGTGGTTCGACTGGGCCGACGACTCGCCTGTCGGTCGTGGCCGCCACGAACGGCATGCCATGCGGCACGAGTTCCACGCCGTTCGCCGCCGTCTCCGCACGGCGCTCGCCGAGATCATCGACGCGCCTGCGGAAACCCAGAAGGGTGCGCTCGAAATCCTCAATCGCGCCGCGGACCAGCTCGATGAACTAGCGCACCGCGATCCACCACGAACCGTCTGAAAACAGGGACGATAGGACGATGAACACACAACCCCTCCTGCTCACCTCCTCCGCGATCGTCGTGAGCGAGAAGGCGAGCGGTTACCTGCAGCAACTCTGCAAGCATTTCGGCCACAAGGTCGCAGTGAGCTTCACGCCGGAGCGAGGAACGATCGTCTTCGATTTCGGCAATTGCGCGCTCGCCGCAAGCGGCAACATGCTGAGCCTGACCGCAACCGCCGGCACGATGGTCGGGCTGTCGCGCGTCCAGCATGTCATCGCCAGCCATCTGGAACGCTTCGCCTTCCGCGAAAAGCCGGAAATCGTCTGGAACTGAGGCTACCCTCAATCGCCGCCCGCCGCCACCACCGCACGGCGGGCGGCCTGGCCGGCGACCAGCCTTACCTTGCGCGGCGCCGCGAGCCAGATGCAGCCGACCGAGGCGACGGACAGCACGACCAGGATGACGAAGGAACTCTGGTAGCTTCCCGTCCGATCGTAGAGGTCACCCGTCAGCCATGGGCCGACGCCTGCGCCGATATTGCCGAAGACACCGAGCATGCCGAAGATTGTCGCGAAGCGGCGGCCGGCGAAGAGTTCGGCCGGCATGGCGCCGAAGACGGAGGCGATCCCGTAGCCGAACAAGCCTTGCGCCGCGACCATCAGGTACATCAGGAAGCGCGACGGATTGCCGTCGAGCGCAAGCAGCGTCAATCCCGTAACGACAAAGCCCGACATGCCGATGGTCCAGGCCCATTCGCGGCCGATACGATCGGAGAAATGGCCAATCCATATTTGCCCGGCGACACCGCAAAGGCCGACCAGCCCGAGCGCGAAGGCCGCCTCGCCCGCACCGAAGCCGACATCGGAAAGATAGCGCGTCTGGTGCACCTGCACCGTGTACCATGCATAGAGCGCGAAGAAGAAGCCGGCGGCAAGCCACCAGAAGCGCGCGGTGCGCATGGCGGCGCCGAGCGTCCATTCACGGCCTGCCCATTCGATATCGACCACGGCGGAAGCGGCGTGCTTCGGCGCATCTCCCGCTTTCCCGTCCCCGTCGGGCTCAAGGCCCATGCTCTCGGGCTCCTTCCGCTGGAAGACGAAATTGAGCGGGATCAGGAGCGCGCACAGAACCGCCAGCACGATGCAGGCGGTACGCCAGCCGCTCTTCTCGATCACCGACTGCAACACCGGCATCAGCACGACCGAAAAGATGCCGACGCCTGCAAAGGCGATGCCGAGCGCCAGCCCGCGCTTGCGCACGAACCAGTTGGGCAGGAACATCGAATGGCCGATATAGGTGAGCGGCATGGAGCCGCCGACCGTCAGGAGACCGATGGTAAGCGAAAAGCCGAGCGGCGTGGTCACATGTGTCACCGCGACAAGGCCCGCCGCCATGATGAGGCCGGCGAGCGGCAACACCACGCGCGGCCCGGAACGGTCGATCAGCATGCCGACGAGCGGCACCGCGGCTGTGGAGGCAAGGAAACCGAGCGAGAAGGCGCCGGCGGTCTCGCCCCGGTCCCAGCCGAAATCGTCGAGGATCGGCGGATAGAGCAGGGAGAACGCCGTGCGCGTGTTGACCGCGATCCCCATGGAGACGAAGGCGACCGCCACGATGACCCAGCCATAGAAGAAATTCGTGCGGATCGGTGGACTTGCGGCCATGGGGACCTTGCATCGGTTCGTGTCCAGTATGCTTAGTCGGAGCACGGCCAGCGAACAAGCGAACAAGGTTGGGCCAAAAGGTGGACTGTTGACAGACATTGACAGCAGCCCCCTGTCCACCACCTATGGCCCGAGAAACAAGCCGAGCCGCGCCGTGATGGCCACAGCCGAACCCGGCTTCCGAGGCTCTACCGTTTAGGGATGGACGGCACATGGCCAGAACCGATATCGCCCGCCGGGTGTACAACCACACCTGGAAGCTCGATCCGATCATCCGCAGCCTGCTCGACACCGATTTCTACAAGCTGTTGATGCTGCAGATGATCTGGGGGCTTTACCCGAGCGTGC
>JBDZVC010000217.1:0-7323 GCA_040255475.1 Phyllobacteriaceae bacterium
AAATGACCAGAAAATACCAGCGCCGCCGCGACCGGTTCAGGGTCAACCTGACCAAGGCGTCCGGGCTGTAGCAAAGCCCCCTCCCCTTCCCGATTGCAGGCGAAGGCCGCCGGGAAGAAGCAGTCGTGGCCGAATTAGCTCAGTGGGAGATATCAGGGAAGGCCATACCATGCACCACGGCCGGCACCGTGCAATTGCAGATGGCCCTGCTCGGCAAGCGTCCTGATATGATCCTTGACCGTGTTGCGGCTAACGCCGCTCACTCTCACGACCTCGGCAATTGTGACCCTGCCGTGTTCCCGAGCCAGTTCGAGGATCAGGACGGACAATTCGGGAAGCGCGGCAACCATCACGCGCTCGCGCTGCATTTTCTTTTCGAGCCGCTCTTTCTGCCGTTGCATCGCATGGAGGAAGAACTCCAGCCACGGATTCCAGTCGGGCGCATCGGTCCGAATCGTCTTTTGCGTTCGCCGCAAGGCCAGATAGTAACTGTCCTTACTCTGTTCGATGACGCTTTCCAGAGAGCTGTAGGGAACATAAGCGTAACCAGCCCGCAACAGAAGAAGCGTTGTCAGAACTCGCGACAGGCGGCCATTGCCGTCCTGAAAAGGGTGAATTTCAAGAAACACGACGACGAAGATCGCGATGACCAGCAGGGGATGCAGCGCGCCATCCTCTTCCCTCGCCCCAGTCCATGCGACCAGTTCGGCCATCCGCTGCGGCGTGTCGAAGGGTGTCTCGGTCTCGAACACAACGCCCAGGCTCTTGCCTTCTTCGTCGAAGGCTTCGACATGATTGGCAAGGGTCTTGTAAGCACCGCGATGACGCTCATCCTTGCCAGAATGAGCCAAGAGATCCCGGTGGAGCTGCTGAATATGGTTCTCCGTCAGTGGGATTGCATCATAGGCGCCAAAGATCGTCTCCATGACATCAGCATAACCGGCAACCTCCTGCTCATCGCGCGTCGCAAACGAGCCGATCCGGATATTCGCCAGCAGCGCCTCGACCTCACGGTCGGTGAGCCTGGCGCCCTCGATGCGGGTCGAAGAACCGATGCTTTCAATGGTCGCAACACGACGCAAACTGGACAAACGTTCCGGTGCAATCCTCCCGATCGCTCGCCATGCTCCCTTGAATTCATCGATCTGCGCGATCAGCGACAGTATCTCAGGCGTAATGCGCAGCGTTGAGGCGTCCAGCGCCATTCTATTATTCCACCCATTTCCACCCGATCGTTATGACGATCGAATCTCCCTTTGTCCATCCATTTCCACCCAATCTGTTCGGCGCAAAACGATCATCGCCGAGCGATAGCATTGCGAATACAGGCCCCTCACCCCGAAACAGGCGGCCATCGCGACTCCTTCGGATTGGCAGCGATTTCAATCCGACCGTCGTTTCCGAGAGAAACTGCCGAGAACCCGTTCCTCATTCGGCCCAGTCAAATCGATATTGTGCCCCTTCGCTCGGCGTCGGAATGCGTTCGCAACGGGATCGATATCCGGGGTCGGTTCGGAAGCATGGTCGTGGATAACGTCGGCCCACCTCGTAAAGTAGACTGATCCGGTGCTCCTCGACGGCAACGGGAGAAGGCCCCCTGCCCCGTTGTAACCGTTTGGCAAGGCACCCTACCCTCTCAGACGCTCCAAATGGCTGTTAACACGCGACTACGTGCTTCCCGTCGACCACACGCCGACATATCGGCTACGCACGCATCTGAAGCACGCCCAGTCCGCCGTTGGCCCAATACGGCTGTGGGTCTTTATAGCTCGAGATCCGATAATCAGCGGGATGGGCCAAGACCGGAACGATCCAATTTTCGTGCCGGAAAACATCATCGACTGACCAACGACCACCCCTCAAGCGAACGCCGACGTGATCGAGCGAAATGTCTCAGCCAGTGTCGTCATCCTATATTTGTTAGAGTCCAGGTATCTTTGATCGACTTCGCAGGCGTGAAGAGTTGTCCGCGGACAACTCCTCTTGGCGTCAGCCAATTTCTGTCATGGTTAAACGTTTGTAAATTCTTTACGAATCGGGCCATACTGTAGCTGCGCAGATTGAACGAAATACCAGTCATAAGCGCAGTTCGAGGATTTGCCATGCTGCAGACGACGATTCGGAGCACGGAACAAGAGCATCTTCCATCGATGCTGTCCGCGGATTCGGCGGAGTTGTCACGCCAGCTCCAACTGCACCAGCAGAAGATATTTCCACCGACGTCCCAGAAGACGATCCGGCATTTCACGCCAGCCGAAGCCGCATACTATATCGGGATCGGCGAAGGCTACCTGCGTCAAGTCGCTTCAGAGGGAAACGGCCCCGAGCCGCTGGCTAATGGCCGCCGCATCTATTCCCCGGCCGACATGGAAAACATTCGCCGATCGCTCGACGAGAAGAACGGTACACCGAAGTATATCCCGATCAGGCGACCGGGCGAGAAGCTGCAGGCAATCGCTGTCATGAACTTCAAGGGCGGTTCCGCGAAGACGACCACATCGGCGCATCTGGCCCAGTTTTTGGCATTGCGCGGCTATCGTGTTCTGGCAATTGACCTCGACCCGCAGGCCTCGCTCTCGGCCCTCTTCGGTCACCAGCCCGAGCTTGACGTCGGTGAAGGCGAAACCCTCTACGGCGCGATCCGCTACGATGAGCCAGTATCGATCGCCGGGATCGTTCGAGCCACCTACACGCAGAACCTCCATATCGTGCCCGGCAATCTCGAACTGATGGAATTTGAACACGAAACACCCAGAGCGATCACCTCCGGATCGGCCGAATCGATGTTCTTCGCTCGGATCGGAGAAGTGCTGGCCGACATCGAGAGCCTATATGATGTCGTAATCATCGACTGCCCACCGCAACTCGGTTTCTTGACGATGTCTGCCCTGTGTGCGGCAACGTCTGTGCTGATCACCGTGCATCCTCAGATGCTCGACGTGATGTCGATGAGCCAGTTTCTGGCCATGACGAGCGAGATGATGGCCGTCGTCGAGAAAGCTGGCGGCCGTACCAGCTACGATTGGATGCGATATCTCGTTACCAGATATGAGCCGAACGATGGTCCTCAAAGCCAGATGACGGGCTTCATGAGAGCTATTTTCGGAAATCGTATGCTCCACAACCATATGCTGAAGTCCACCGCGATTTCCGACGCCGGCGTCACCAAACAGACGCTTTATGAGGTCGAGCGCTCTCAGTTTACACGGGGCACCTATGACAGGGCCATGGAATCGCTCAACGCTGTAAATTCCGAGATTGAGGGCCTGCTGCGTACCACGTGGAGCAGGAAATAATGGCACGCAAGAATCTTATTGGGATATCCTCTTCCGACCAAGTGCCAACTACGCCTACGGATGTCAGGCCGATTGCCGGCTTCGTTCCGCCGAAGGTTCGCAGCGCGCCAATTGGCGGCATTACTCGAACGCTAGGCAACATCACCCAGAAGGTCGAACGCGCTCAGGACATCGAGAAGCAGTTGGCTGAGGGCAAGCTGATCGTGGATCTCGATCCAGCTTTGGTCGACGCTTCTTTCATCAGCGACCGCCTCGGCATGGATCCAACAGATCTGGACGACCTCGTCGACCAAATCCGCGAACATGGGCAGCAAGTGCCAATCCTCGTTCGCCCGCATCCAACGATCGACGGCCGCTACCAGGTCGCCTATGGCCACCGCCGGTTGGTAGCTGTGAGGCAGCTCGGCTTCAAGGTAAAGGCCGTTATTCGGGAGTTGTCCGACGACCAACTGGTCGTGAGCCAAGGGCAAGAAAACAACGCTCGAACCAATCTGTCGTACATAGAGCGGGCATTGTTCGCGTCCCGCCTCGAGGATCGATCCTTCGAGCGAGATGTGATCATGGCTGCTCTTAACGTAGACAAGGCGGCACTGTCGAAGATGCTATCCGTAGTGCGCCAGATTCCGATCGAGTTAATAGAAGCAATCGGTGCTGCGCCACAGATCGGGCGTCGGCGCTGGATGGAACTGGCCGAAAAATTGCCGGTTGCGCAAGCCGATTTGAAAAGAATTCTCGCATCGTTGTCCGCGGACAACTCAAGCGACCAGCGCTTTCAAGACGCTTTCGACGCGCTGACACCCGCGCGGCCAATCAAAGACACGCCGAAGTCCAAGCCTTGGGAACCCGAAGATGGCTTGGTCAGCGTCACCGTTAAGGCTAGCGCGAAGAAGGCGGTAGTGACCTACGAAGCCAAGGATGGTCCGAGCTTCGCAACATATATCGCACAACGACTGGACGACCTTTACGAGGCGTTCCGGAAGTCGGAAAAAACATCAACAGGAGTCTGAAACCGCAAAAGAAAAAGGCCCCCGAACGGCGAACCGCGGAAGCCTCTCTCGTATTCTCAGCAAGAGCGAGAATCGCAAATCCGCGAATCACTGTCAAGAGTCATAGCGTCATTTCGGCGAGCAGATTTCTTTTGCCTGATTGAAGGTGAAGGAAATGGAGAGGGAAATTGCAACGACGCCTTTTGGGCGGCGGTCGATGTCGCTTGCCTTGCTGGCAGCGCAAAACGAGGCAAATGAAATCCCTGACGGCAAGACCGTCGACAAGTGGCAGGCTTACCGGGATCTCTGCGAGGGAAAATCTGTCGTCGGCATCGGCGACCGTGCTCTCGCGGTTCTGGCGGCCTTGCTGTCGTTCTATCCCGACGACGAGCTGTCGGAAGAAAACGGTCTGGTCGTGTTCCCGTCCAACAGGCAGTTGATCCTCCGCGCTCACGGGATGTCGGAACCGACCTTGCGGCGGCATTTGGCGGCTTTGGTCGACAACGGTCTGGTCATCCGGCGGGACAGCCCCAATGGCAAACGATACGCTCGAAAGGGCAGGGGAGGGGCATTTGAGGAGGCTTTCGGGTTCTCCCTGGCACCCATTCTGGCGCGCGCTGACGAGTTCTCGGAGGCCGCAGAGCAGGTCCGTGCAGGCAATCGGGCGCTGAAGCTCATGCGGGAGCGTATCACGCTGCACCGCAGGGACATCAGCAAGCTGATCGAGGCGGCTATTGAGGAAGACGTTCCGGGCGACTGGGGCGGCCTCTGGAGGCGCTTTCGGGCAATAGTGGATGCGATCCCGCGCCGTGCGGCCGTTGCCGATCTGGAGCCGATTGTGGGTGACTTGGCGGCGATCCGTGAGGAAGTGGATATCCTGCTGAATTCTCACATGAATGGCGAAGATTCAAACGGCAATGCCAATCGAACTGAGCGGCAGCATTCTGATTCAAATACCGACTCCCTTATTGAATTTGAACCCGCTTTAGAAACAAGCTGGGCGACGGCCGAGCCCAGACGAGAACCGCGGGAGCCGCCGAAAGGCTATCCACTTGGATTTGTGCTGAAGGCTTGCCCGGAAATCGTCGACTACGCTGTCGAAGGCATTGGCAGCTGGCGGAATTTGATGGCCGTCGCCGCCCAGGTCAGGGGTTATCTGGGCGTCTCGCCGTCGGCCTATGAGGACGCCTGCCATGTCATGGGGCCGGAAGCCGCGGCGATCGTCGTTGCCTGTATCTTGCAGCGCGCTCAGCACATCAATTCGGCTGGTGGCTACCTGAGGGCGCTCACCGAAAAGTCAAGGGCAGGGGAGTTCACAGTAGGGCCGATGCTGATGGCGGCGTTCAAATCGAACGGCTCTACGGTGAGGATGGCGGGATGACCGGGTTCGAACAGTTGATTTGCTCGAGCGATATGGCGAAAGCGGTCCTGTCGATGTGCGATCTCGGCCGAGGTCCAGTTGCTGCCTTCCTTTACGACTGGCAGACATTGATCTCGGGCGGGCTGGCGGTTTTGGCGGCCTTAGCAACCGTGGTCGTTTTACGTCGACAAATCGCCCTTCAACAGGAACAGGTCGATCTACAGCGCGATCAGTATCAGCAGGAAAACCGTCAGAAAGTGAAAACTGCCCTGATCGGAGTTCCTCACGCGCTTGTGGAGATTCATTCCTACCTCGTTGGCTGCTTTGATGCCTGGAAGTCCGAAAAGCCCGATGTCCGTCCGGTGCCGCCGACCGATGCCCTGAAGGTTATCATGGACGCCGCGGCCTATGTCGACGATGAGTCTTTCGACAGTTTTCGCTATCTCGTCATCAGCTCACAGACCTTTGAAACCCGGATAGCCTCGCCCGGCAGGCAGCGAGCACACAACACGCTCAGCACGATGATCGTGGATTTGGCCGAACTCTCCTATCTGACCACTCGGCTATTCAGGTTTGCGCGGATGGAGCCCGGGGCGGAGACAATTCCTTACGTCAAACCCACCCGAGCCGATCTGGAAGACGCTCTCGACAGGATTTCGATGTCAAACTGCTTCTGGAGGAAGATCCCATCCGCCCCAGGATCGCTCGCGCGATGCGGCAACGGTTTCATGGATAGAATATCACCCCTGCCGTTGCCGAGCCGCGAGTTCCAATGAGATGATCTCCGCCGGCGGACGAGAGCTCGCATATTCCTCGGTCATAATGGCACCGATGAGGAGATCGATGGCGCGGCGCGATTTCCAACTCGTTTCGTCGTCGCCACTCAACTCCAATTTGGCCTCCGCGAGGAGCTCGCGTGCGCGTGCAAAATGCGATGCCTTCGTCGTTCCTCTGTCGGCCAAAGTTCATCCTAGATCCCGTGCCGACGGCTTGGAAAGGACGCGTTAACTTTTACGAAGGCTTTTGCCTCAAATGGTAGCTATTACGCCACAGGCCGATCGGTGCTCTGGTCGCCTGAACGAAATCGGCACCTCGCCAGCGAGCGAGCCAGCCAGACACAATTTCTGGCCGCCAAGCTCAAATTCTCGACGTCCTGGCGACTCCGCGAGCGTCGTTGGATAGCAACATTATCAGTCATTTTACACAAGCGACGGGCGCGGCGTTTTACGTGCAGATCGCTTGCCAGAAGCGCCGCACTGATTCATCATCTTTCCGATGATTCTGCGGCCCAAATCCTTGCTATCTCGCCACACTGAGCCTTCCGACATCTCTTTGGCCGGGCCCATGGCGATGGTGCCGGCTTGGCTGCGTAGGGCCGTTTCAGATGCGCAGAGCGTTGCCTACAAAAACGTTGAAGATGCCGCGCTCGTTGCCGGCGCAGCCATCGGCGCACTTGATGCTGTGGTCCGCCGGCAGGAGCGTTGGGCCGGCGCCTGGCGACAGCGGCTGGCGCTTTCCGCGGCCGCGGTGACGGCAAGGGACGCCGGACGCGTCGAGGACGAGGCGGCGCTGCGCGACGCAGTGCTGCTGACGAAGGCTGGTGATGATGTTGGTCCTGCCGGCCTATTGCTGCTCGCCTGGCGCCGTCTGGCCGGCCGGCCGGCGGAGGAGTTGCTGACGA
>JBDZVC010000218.1:0-7321 GCA_040255475.1 Phyllobacteriaceae bacterium
ATGGCAGTCGCTCGTGTGGGCCATCGGAGGCCGGATATCGGAAATTGCCTTTGCGGCGCGGGCCGGCTAGAAGCGGCCCGATGAGTGTGCGCATTGCCATATATGGCGGATCGTTCGATCCGCTGACCAACGGCCATTTCGACGTCCTGAAGGCGTCGCTGGCGATCGCCGACGAGATCGTCGTTGCGATCGGGGTGCATCCCGGCAAGGCGCCGCTGTTTTCCTTCGAGGAGCGCGTGCGTCTGATCGAGGCTTCCGCCGAATCGGAACTGGGCGAGGACCGGAAGCGCATCAAAGTCGCTTCCTTCGACGGACTCCTGATCGAAGCGAGCCGCAAGCACGGTGCCTCGATCATGATTCGCGGCCTGCGCGACGGCACCGATCTCGACTATGAGATGCAGATGGCCGGCATGAACGAAACGATGGCGCCGGAACTGCAGACCGTGTTTCTGCCGGCAAGTCCGTCTGTCAGAACCATTACCGCCACATTGGTACGCCAGATCGCCTCGATGGGCGGCGATGTCCGCCCCTTCGTGCCGGCGCCCGTCGCCGTCGCGATCCGGCAAAAATTCGCGTCCCGGGATAAATAGCCCGGACCGGTCGTCAGCATCTTCAGGAGAATTCCATGCAGTTTACCCGGCGTGCCCTGTTCGCCACCGCGTTGATCGGTGCCGTTTCGCTGGCCGCACCCGCCTTTGCGGCCGACCCGGACAATACAATGATCATCACGCTGAAGAACGGCGATGTGACAATTGCGTTAAGACCCGACCTTGCGCCCAAGCACGTCGCCCAGATCAAGAAGCTGGTGCGGGAAGGGGCTTACGACCATGTCGCCTTCCACCGTGTCATCGCCGGCTTCATGGCGCAGACGGGTGACGTGAAATACGGAAACACCAAGAAGGGCTACAACGCCCAGCTCGTCGGCACCGGCGGCTCGGACCTTCCCGATCTTCCGGCGGAATTCTCCAAGGAGCCCTATGTGCGCGGGACGGTCGGCATGGCCCGATCGCAGAATCCGAACTCCGCCAATTCGCAATTCTTCATCATGTTCGCGCCCGCGCCTTCGCTCGAGGGCGACTATACCGTCATCGGCAATGTCGAGAGCGGCATGGAATTAGTCGACACGATCAAGAAGGGTGACCCGGCCCAGAACGGCGCAGTTGCCGATCCCGACAGCATGGTCAAGGTCCGCATCGCGTCGGATGCGGCGAAATAGAGAAACGAAAGGAAGGCCCCGTGGCTGAAATCAAAGACCCTGAAAACACGATCCTGATGGAGACGACCAAGGGCAGCGTGGTCATCGAGCTCTTTCCCGATCTGGCGCCCGGCCATGTCGCGCGCATCAAGGAACTGACGCGCGAAGGCGCCTATGACGGCGTCGTCTTCCATCGCGTCATCGACGGCTTCATGGCGCAGACGGGCGACGTGCAGTACGGCAAGAGCGGCGCGGCCTCCTTCAATCCGGGTCGGGCAGGTATGGGCGGTTCCGACAAGGCGGATTTGAAGGCCGAGTTTTCCAACGCCAACCATGGCCGCGGCACCTGCTCGATGGCGCGGGCGCAGAACCCGAATTCCGCCAATTCGCAGTTCTTCATCTGTTTCGGTGATGCGAGCTTCCTGAACCGGCAGTACTCGGTGTGGGGACAGGTGATCGAAGGCATGGAGAATGTCGACAAGATCAAGCGCGGTGAGCCGGTGCAGGATCCCGACAAGATCGTGTCGATGAAGGTCGCGGCCGACGCGGCATAGCCTCGCCGCATTTCCCAGCCTGTGACAGGATCGCCGGCCGCCGCGGCAATTCGCCGTGGCGGTTCGCGGGAAATGGCGCTATTGCCGCCCGTATGAAAGTAGACCTGTTCGATTTCGACCTGCCGGAAGAGCGCATCGCGCTCCGCCCGTCTGTCCCGCGCGATGCGGCGAAACTGCTAGTCGTGCGGCCGCCGGATGGATTTGAAGACCGTATCGTCCATGATCTTCCGGATTTGCTCCAGCCGGGTGATGCGCTGGTCTTCAACGATACCAAGGTCATCCCTGCCCAGCTTGCGGGAACGCGCGAGCGCGACGGCGCTGTCGCCCATATCGATGCTACGCTGCATATGCGCGCCGGCCCCGACCGCTGGAAGGCGTTCGTGCGCCCGGCGAAGCGGCTTCAGACAGGCGACCGCATTCGCTTCGGCCATTCCGGCGAAGCATGCTTTCTCGGTACGCTTGACGCGACAGTCCTCGAAAAGGGCGAAGCTGGGGAGGCGCTGCTTGCCTTCGATCTTTCGGGGCCTCTGCTCGACGAGGCGATCCACGCCGCCGGCCATGTGCCGCTTCCGCCCTACATTGCCTCGAAGCGTGCCGAGGACGAGCGCGACCGTACCGACTACCAGACGATCTATGCGCGGGAGGAGGGCGCCGTCGCCGCGCCGACCGCCGGCCTGCATTTCACGCCGGAACTGATGCGGGCGCTCGATGCGCGTGGCATCGAACGCCATTTTGTGACGTTGCATGTCGGCGCGGGCACCTTCCTGCCGGTCAAGGCGGATGATACCGCCGATCACCGCATGCACGAGGAGATCGGCCATGTCACGGCCGAAACCGCTCACGCACTGAATGCCGTGCGGGCGAAGGGGAGCCGCATCGTGTCGGTCGGCACAACCTCGCTCAGGCTTCTGGAGAGCGCGGCCGGGGATGATGGAGAACTGTCTGCTTGGTCGGGCGCGACCGACATCTTCATCACGCCGGGCTATCGCTTCAAATTCGTGGATGTGTTGATGACGAATTTCCATCTGCCGCGTTCGACACTGTTCATGCTGGTCTCCGCTTTCGCGGGGGCTGAAACCATGAAGCGTGCCTACGCGCATGCGATAGACAATGGCTACCGCTTCTATTCCTACGGCGATGCCAGCCTGCTGTTTCGGGCAGAGGTGCCATGAAAGCGGAATTGCGCGCGCCTGAGATGACGCATCCGACAAAGGCCGAATTTTCCTTCCGCCTCCTCACCACGGACGGCCGGGCCCGGCGCGGTGAGATCACCATGTCGCGCGGCACGGTGCGCACGCCGGCTTTCATGCCGGTCGGCACTGGCGGCACGGTCAAGGCGATGTTCATGGACGATGTCCGTGCGACCGGCGCCGATATCATCCTCGGCAACACCTATCATCTGATGCTGCGGCCCGGTGCCGAGCGCGTTGCCCGACTTGGCGGCCTGCATGAATTCGGCCGGTGGCCTTATCCGATCCTGACCGATTCCGGCGGCTTTCAGGTCATGTCGCTGGCCAAGCTTCGCAAGCTTACAGAAAACGGCGTCGTCTTCCGCTCACACATCGATGGCGTGCCCTACGAGATGACGCCGGAACGATCGATCGAAGTCCAGGGCCTGCTCGATTCTGACATCCAGATGCAGCTTGACGAGTGCGTGCGCCTGCCAGCGGAGGATGTCGACATCGAGCGCGCTATGGAAATGTCGCTGCGCTGGGCCGAGCGCTGTAAGACGGCGTTCGGCGACCAGCCGGGCAAGGCCATGTTCGGCATCGTCCAGGGCGGGGACGTTGCCCGCCTTCGTGAACGCTCAGCGTCGGCGCTGGCGGCGCTTGATCTGAAGGGGTATTCGGTCGGCGGGTTGGCGGTCGGCGAGCCGCAGGCGGTTATGCTCGACATGCTCGACGTGGTCGATCCGGTGCTGCCGAGAAACAAGCCGCGTTACCTGATGGGCGTCGGTACGCCCGACGATATCCTCAAATCTGTCGGACGTGGCATCGACATGTTCGATTGCGTGATGCCGACGCGGGCCGGCCGGCATGGCCTCGCCTATACGCGTCGCGGCAAGGTCAATCTGAAGAATGCGCGCCATGCCGACGACCCGCGTCCGCTCGACGAGGAGAGCGACTGCCCGGCCAGCCGCGACTACAGCCGTGCCTACCTGCATCATCTGGTCAAGTCAGGCGAGGCGCTCGGCGCGATGCTGCTCTCCTGGAATAACATCGCCTATTACCAGTCGCTGATGCAGGACATCCGCGATGCTATCGAAGCCGGGCATTTCGCTGCTCGCGCCGCCGAGATCAGCGCCGCATGGGAAAGAGGCGATCTGCCGCCGCTCTGACCAGCTACCGGACCTGATCCAGAAGCCGCTTGCACTCCAGAAGGTCGAACAACGCTTCCTGCAGGAGCGCGCGGTTGTCGCGCGAAAGCTTGCCGCTGTCGGCCTGCACGGGGCCGTCATCGTCCGGTCGGCCGAGCCCGAAGAAGCGCCGGCTGGGTTTTACCCTCGATTCGCCGACGAGCATTTCGTCGTCGCCCTGGGCGGAGGCGGTCGCAGCCACCAGCGCTGGCCCGGAAGTCTGGCGGCGCTGCGCGATCGCTTCGATCGCCGCAAGATCGCCACTGCCGACCGCGACGAGGAACTGATTGCCATTGTCGCGGAGCAGTTTCTGCACGCCCTTGATCGTATAGCCCTGGTCATAGAGCATATGACGGATGCCTTTGATCAGTTCGACATCCTGCGGCCGGTAATATCGGCGACCGCCACCGCGCTTCATCGGCTTGATCTGGCTGAAGCGCGTTTCCCAGAAACGGAGCACGTGCTGGGGCAGGTCGAGTTCTTCCGCGACCTCGCTTATGGTCCGGAAGGCGTCGGGGCTCTTTTCCATCGCTGCTATCCTTAGCACCCCTACGATTCGTACACCATTTCAGCGGTTTGCATGAAGATATTCAAGCCGAAATGCAGTCAAGGAGGGTGCTTCCACCGATTTTTGCGTTTGTCGGTCGCGATTCCGTTAAGGAATGTGGCGCACAGCCGACCGCCGCCCCGAACATTTCCCGCTTCCGCCAAGTTTTCGACGCGTCCGCATCATTGGCAAGCCGCGATCGCATTCTTATCTGAAAGGGAAGGCGGCAAGGAGAAAGCGACATGGACAAGGCCAGGGAAGCGCTGGAAGAACTGTTGAACGACCCGATCATCCGCCTCGTCATGGCAAGCGACGGGGTTGAGGCGGAAGAGGTACGTGGCCTCTTCGCCGCCGGGCAGAATGAAAGCGATGAAGAAGAAGCCGGGCTGCCGGCGTTCCAAGTGATTGCCTCTTCGCCCTGCGGGCAAGGCATGTGCTGCATCTGATCGCAGGCCAGCAAATCCACCCGCAGGAATATGCATCCCCTCAAAAACCTGAACTTCCGTCCGCTGGTCAGTTGGTGACGGGCGACGACCTGTCGCCAAACGCCGTTGGGCGCGCATCGTGATTCGGCTGGCGCTGAATTCCTAATATTTCGATTCAAACTTTGTTGGTACTTCGCCCTTAGGGTTCCGGCCTGTATGCCGTAACGCGCCGTCGCGCGTAGTCTGTCTGGTATTGCGTACAGGTTGCAATGCGCCCGCTGAGCCTCGCCTTTCTTTGTCTCGCCCTGATGCTGCCAGCCGGCTGCTCGTCCACCTCCGCGGTGGATGCGCTGCAATTGCCTGTGCCGTCGCACGAGAAGACGGGTTCGATCGCCAGGCCAGCGAGCGCAGTCGTGCCGCCGGCTTCCGTAGGTTCGAGCACGGGACTGGCGGTGGTCGATGAACCGAAGAAACCCGAGCCGCTTGTAGCAATCGACGAGGTGGCGCCGCCGATGCCCCGATCTCGGCCGGACCACGCAAGGCGCGGCGTCATCTATGCCAACGGCTTCCGTGATGCCGATCCGGTCGATTTCGGCCGCCATTCGCCGCGCAAGCTCAACGTGCACGGTGTCGATGTCTCGCGCTGGCAAGGCAACATCGATTGGGCCAAGCTGCAGCGGCACGGCGCCAATTTCGTCTACATCAAGGCGACGGACGGCGGCGACCATCTCGATCCGATGTTCATGAAGAACTGGCAGGGCGCGGACGAGGTGGGTCTCAAGCGCGGCGCCTATCATTTCTTCTACTGGTGCAGGGTCGCGAGCGAGCAGGCGGACTGGTTCATCCGCAACGTGCCGAAGGTGAAGGGCGCGCTGCCGCCGGTGATCGATGTCGAGTGGAACCACCAGTCGAGCTGCAAGCGGCGGCCGTCGCGCGCCGTGGTGCTGGAGAAGATGCAGGTCTTCATGGATCGGCTGGAGCGGCATTACGGCCAGCGGCCGATCATCTACACGACCCCCGATTTCTATGCCGACAATCTTCAGGGCGTCTTCCTCGACTACCCGTTCTGGCTGCGATCGACGGCCCAGCATCCGGGCAAGGTCTATCCGGGGCGGAACTGGCTGTTCTGGCAATATTCCGGCTCCGGCCTGTCGCAGGGCGTCACGGGCCAGATAGACCTCAATGTCTTCAATGGCGACGAGAACGACTGGTGGGCGTGGCTCGGCGGCCGGCGGATGATCGCGGACGCCGATTGAACGGTACCAGGCGCGATCCAGCCTCTCGATTGCCTGAAAAGCGGAACATCGTTCGCCCGACATGGGGGGATCGGGAACGGAATGCTCGTGGCATATCCGTTCGTGACAACTCATGTGTTGCCGTTGCGGCTTCGATGCACCATGTTCTACGTTTATTGAACAAGGCAAGCAGCCGGAACCTGAGACATGACCGATTCCACCGAATATACGCCGCCGAAGATCTGGACCTGGAACAAGCCGAATGGAGGCGAGTTCGCCAGCATCAACCGGCCGATCGCCGGCCCCACGCATGACAAGGAACTGCCGGTCGGCAAGCATCCCTTCCAGCTCTACTCGCTGGCTACCCCGAACGGCCAGAAGGTCACGATCATGTTCGAGGAGCTTCTGGCGGCCGGGCACAAGGGCGCCGAGTATGACGCTTGGCTGATCCGGATCGGCCAGGGCGACCAGTTCGGCTCGGGCTTCGTAGAGGTCAATCCGAACTCCAAGATTCCGGCGCTGATGGACCGTAGCGGCAAGGAGCCGATCCGGGTCTTCGAATCGGGCGCCATCCTGATGCATCTCGCCGAGAAATTCGGCGCCTTCCTGCCGACAAAGCAGCCGGCGCGCGCGGAGACGCTTTCCTGGCTCTTCTGGCAGATGGGCTCGGCGCCTTTCCTCGGCGGCGGCTTCGGCCATTTCTTCGCCTACGCGCCGGTGAAGATCGAATATGCGATCGACCGCTATGCGATGGAGACCAAGCGCCAGCTCGACGTGCTCGATCGGCATCTGGCCGATCACGAATATATGGCCGGCAGCGAATACACTATCGCCGATATGGCCATCTGGCCCTGGTATGGCGGCATGGTGAAGGGCTTCAACTATGGCGAGGGAGCGGCGGAGTTCCTGTCGGCGCATGAGTACAAGAACGTGCTGCGCTGGGCCGACCAGATCTATGTGCGGCCGGCCGTGAAGCGCGGCCGCATGGTCAACCGCACCTCGGGCAACC
>JBDZVC010000219.1:0-7319 GCA_040255475.1 Phyllobacteriaceae bacterium
GGGCGAGAAGCCGATGAAGCGCGAAACGATCGGGCGCGGCTCCTACGAGGACGAGGCAGATGAGCGCGGGAGCCGCCGGCGTTCGAAGAAGACGGGACGGCCGGGGAATTAAGCGTCGATCCACGGGATGACGATCGGTAGTTATCGCAACCGTTTGAAGGCGTACCGGCCGAGAATCTCTTCGTGCAGGAAGTGTCCCGCGGATTCGGCGGACCGGAAGCGGTCGTAGACTTCCGCCGACACATCGAAATAGCGATAGACCTGGCCGCTGACGAAGGTGACGTCGAGCGCGCGTTCGCTGGCGCGATAGGCGATGGCTCCGACCGCAGTCGAGTCGGGAAAGCGTGTCTTTTCGATCTGGGTCACAATCAGACCCTCTGTTCCATTCGGAAACGGCCTGGGCTGGTCGCCGGTTCCCGTCGGCCGTCGCTACCTCTCCGGTTCGATGATGGCGCGTTGGCGCGGGACGCCGAGGCCGGTGTCCGGGGGCAGGCCGGTGAGGGGACGATCTTCCTCGATCATGCGCAGGCTGCGCCAGTTGCCGAAGCGGTAATAGGCGATCGCCAGCACCAGCGAGGCGATGGAGCCCGCCGGAAAGCTCCACCACAGCGCCTCCTGCCCGAAACTGCCGCGCAGCGCGTAGGCGAAACCGGTGCGGATCAGCAGGACGGAGATGATGAGGATGATCAGCGGCGGCACCACCGCACCGGTGGCGCGGACGGTGGCGAAGAGCACGATCGTCACGCCGAAGAGTACGAAGGACCACGAGGCGATGTTGTTGATGTGGACGGCGACATCGATCGCCCCGCTGTCGTTGATCAGGAAGAGGCCGAGTACCGCCCGGTCGAACAGGTACAGCAGCGCGACCAGCACGCCTGTCAGCAGCAGGTTGAAGCCGACGCCCGCGCCGGTGATGCGGCCGATGCGATCCCAGCGCCGCGCGCCGACATTCTGCGCCGCCATTGAGGAAACCGCGGCGCCGATGGCGAGGGCCGGCATCTGGATGTAGGTCCAGAGCTGAGCCGCGATGCCGTAGGCCGCCGCTACGCGCGAGCCGTAAGCGTTGACGAAACCCATCAGGATAAGCGCAGCAACCGAGATCACGATCATCTGCAGGCCCATCGGAACGCCCTTGAACACGACGATGCGCAAAAGCTTGGGGGCGGGGCGCAGCAAAGCGAGATCGGCGCCGGCGAGCCTGAGCGGGTGCCGGCGCGCATAGAGCAGTACGATGATCGCGACGACGCTCACCGTCTGGCCGATCAGTGTCGAGGTGGCCGAGCCGGCGATGCCGAGTTCGGGGAACGGCCCGATGCCGCGTATGAGCAACGGGTTCAGCACGATGTCGAGGGCGACCGCCAGGGCCATGAAGAAGAAGGGCGTGCGTGAATCGCCGGCGCCGCGAAGGATGGTCATGACGAAGGTCAGGAGGTTCATCATCGGTACGGCGACGAAGATGACGCGCAGATAGGCGTGGGCGAGCGGCAGCGCATCGGGCGGCGTGCCGAGCAGCTTGAGGATGGCATCCACCCAGATCCAGCCGCATATCGCGAACACCGCCGAAACCGCGAAGAAGAAGCTGGCGCTGGTACCGACGATGCGGCGCGCCTCGTGCATGTCGCGCGCGCCGACCGACTGCGCCACCAGGATGGTGGCCGCCATGCCGATGCCGAAGACGGTGCCGAGCAGCAGGAAAAGCACGAGGTTGGCATTTGAAGTCGCGGTCAGCGCCGATTCGCCTAAGAAGCGACCGACCCAGACCGCGTTGACCGAGCCGTTCAACGACTGGAGCACGTTCGAGCCGAGCACCGGGAGGGCGAACAGCAACAGCGTGCGCGTGATCGGGCCGCTGGTCAGGTCGTGAGCGCGGCGGCCGGGCTTCTCTTCCATGCGGCGATCCGT
Organism: Phyllobacteriaceae bacterium; assembly: GCA_040255475.1. Lineage (GTDB taxonomy): Bacteria > Pseudomonadota > Alphaproteobacteria > Rhizobiales > Rhizobiaceae > Mesorhizobium_L. The sequence goes on from JBDZVC010000219.1 coordinate 1,903, forward strand.
TTTATCCACGACCTGACCGGCCTTTTGGTGAAGCGATTAACGAATTCGACTACGCGAAACAGGCCGTGCGCGCCATCCCCCCATCACATCCGCCGATGCAGGAGGTCGATAAAATTTCCTCGCGCATGTGTCGGTCTGTCCGCTCCGTCTTCGTCCTCGTAGCATCGCAACACGAGAACGGAGAACCGACATGACCGACGCAACCGCAGAAGCTCCGGCGAAGCCGCTCGGCGGGCTTGCCGCTTATCTTTCGGTCGAAGGCGCGCTGAAGGCAGCCGAATTCTACGGCAAGGCCTTCGGTGCGGAGACGAAGTTTTTCTATCCGCCCGACGAGAAGGGGCGGACCATGCATGTGCATCTCTACATCAACGGCTCCTCGGTGATGCTGGGCGACCCCTATCCGGAGCACGGCCATCCCTTCAAGCAGCCGCAGGGCTTCACCATGCAGCTCTTCCTCAACGAGGCGAATATCGACGAGTGGTGGGCTCGCGCGGTCGAGGCCGGTTGCGAAGTGGTCAACCCGCTGCAGCCGATGTTCTGGGGCGACAAATGGGGCAGCCTGCGCGACCCGTTCGGCATCGACTGGGCGATGAACGCGCCGATCGCCAAGGAATGAGGGCACGCAAGGCACGGCCCGCCTGAACGGGCCGTGCCTTGCTCACGCCTCATGCGTTACTTGAACCACTTGTCGTTGATGGCCTGGTAGGCGCCGGTCTTGATCGACTGGTGCAGCCATTCGTCGACGAAGGCCTTGAAATAGGGGTCGCGCTGCAGCCAGTACGCCTTCTCGGCGAAATCGAACGGCTTGTCCGGATGGATCGAGCATAGAACGCCCACATGGAGCTTCTGCTGGTAGCGCGTCTCCGAGGCATCGGTAATCATCACGTCCGCATGGCCGGCCGCCACTTCGTCGAAGATCTTGGTGTTGTCGGGGAAGACCACGATCTTCGCCTTCGTGAAGTGCGCCCGGTCGAATTTCTCGTTGGTTCCGCCAGGATTGGCGATCACGGTCACGTCCGGCTTGTCGATATCGGAAACGGTCTGGAACTTGTCCTTGTCGGCGCAGCGCGCGATCGGCGTCTTGCCTTCCTGCATGTACGGGCTGGAGAAAAGACCGACCTTCTGCCGGTCGAAGGTGACGGAGACGCCGCCCATCGCCATGTCGAACTTGTCGGCCTTGAAGTCCTTCATCAGGTTCGGCCAGGAGGTCGGCACGATCTCCAGTTTCACGCCGAGCGCCTTGGCGAGGCTGTTCGCCTGGTCGATATCGAAACCGGAGAATTCACCGTTCGACGGATCCTTGAAAGTGAAGGGCTTGTAGTCGCCGGTCGAGCCGACCTTCAGCACACCTGCCGCGATGATCTGGTCGAGGCGCGAATGCGCGGCCGCGTCGTCGGCGCGCGCAGCGGGCATGAGGGCAAGCAGCGCAATCGCGCCGGCAAAAATGGAACGCAGCATGGGATCCTCCGGAAAAGATTTTTTTGAAGGCAGGCATGTCAGCACGATGCCGCGAGGATGGCAATTGCCGCTTGCATCGGCGACGTTCGGGCGGGCCTGACGACACCGGATTTCAATCCGCAAACTTCTGTTGCCGCAACATGGTTTACGGCCTGCTGTGGAAATTAACCTTTCGGGCAACGAGGCAGATCATATATTGCGCGTTGCGGTTGCCCGAGCCGGCGAAAGGGATAGGTTCCGCGGCGTTCATATAAAAGTTGCCGTTACGAAAACCTCGGGAGGAGCGTTCCATGTCGTTGCTTCATATCGGCGTGGCGCTTGGCCTCTCTGCCGCCGCCGCTTTTCTGGTGACGGGTGCCACGATGCGTCCGATCCAGCCGGATGCTGCTGCCTGCACAGTCGGCGGTCACGCGGCCGCCGCGGAGACTTCGTGCCTGCCGGTTGGGGACATACGGCCCGCCGTCAGCATGTCCAATATCCAGCCCGATGCGGGTCCGGGAGCCCGCGGCCGCTAACCGGCCTGGTCAGCGTATCTGCGGCGGGGCAGCCGAAAGCCGCCCCGCATTATAGGATCAGCTTGCCTCAGCAGGCGCGGTTCGAGCGGACCCGGTAGCCAGCGCTCTCCGCCTGGCAGCTATTGGGGAAGGTGCGGCTGCGCCCATCCCGCACGGCACAGACGGGCTTGTAGATCTGCGGGCACATCTGCGGCCTGTCCGGACGATGCGGCCTGTCAGGCCTATCCGGCCGGTGAGGGGGCCTGCCCGGCCTCTCGGTACCGGGGAAGCCCGGCCCGCCGGAACACTGGCCGCGACGGATTATGTCGAAGCCGGCGCGGCGCGCCTCGCAACTGTTGGAAAAGGTCTGGCGCCTGTTATGACGCTCACCGCATACGGGCGCATATTCGCGGGTGCAGAATTGATGGCTCGGCTGATGCGGCCTCGTCGGCGGGAGCGGTCCGGGATTCTCGACCACGGTACATGACGAGATGAACAGGCCGAGCAGCAGCAAGGCTGCGGCTTTCGCGCCCTGGTAGAATGGTTTCCGGAATAGCATAGCTGTCCTCCTTGGCATCCCCGGGCTCCACCATAGCGAAAAAGCCGGGGTCGAGGAACCCGCGACGCGGCATGGCCGAGCAGACAAGCTTGGGGACAATCGCGCTGCGAACCCGGATGACGCTTCAGCCGGCGCGCCTGACCACCGCGATGTGCATTCCGGTCCTCAATTCGAAACCGATCCGCTCATAGAGTCTGATGGCGGCTGTATTGGTTGCGTAGGCGTGGAGATAGGCGGCCTCGCCGCGCGACGCGATGCGGCCGGCGACGAACAGCGAAAGCAGCCGCGCCAGCCCTTTGCCACGAAAATCCGGATGGACGCAGACGCCGCTCAGTTCGGTGAAGCCGGTCTGCTTCATGCGTTCGCCAGCCATGGCCGCCAGCCGACCGTCGATGCTGATGCCGAAGAATTCGCCGAGATCCATCGCGCGGAGGGTGAAGGGGCCGGGCTTCGTCAGCGTCGCGAGTTCGAGCATTTCCGGTGCGTCAGAGGGACCAAGAAGGCGGATACGCTCGTCGATTACTTTCTCCAACGGATTTTCGGCCAGCATCTGCACTGCGTCGGCGGTAACTGTCGCGGTCAGTTCTCCCGGCAGCACGATAGGGTCAGCCTGCGCCATGAAGATCGTTTCGCCGGACCTGACCAGTGTGGCGAGCGCTGCGAGGCTTTCCTCGCTGTCGTCTCCCGTCGAGGCAAACGGAACGATCGAGGCCGGATAGCGGCGGGCGAGCGCGCCGCCCTCGGCAAGCGCCGCATGGCACGAGGCAAGCGCACTCCAGACGGGACGGTCGAGAAGATGCTTCATGTCGTTACCTTTCCAGCTTCGCCACGCGACAATGAAGCGGTCGTTCCACAAGGCCGTCCTCCATTGAAGCGAGTTGTTCGAGAAGGGAGCCTTCGAGATGGCCGCAAAGATCGGCGACGGCGCGTTCCACGCGCGGCCAGACGGTCGCCTTGGCTGTGTCGACGAGGGCCTGCCCAGTCTTTGTCAGCGAGACGATGCGACGGCGCTGGTCGTTGGGCGCCGAGCGGGATTGCACGAGACCGAGCTTGATCATCTGCCCGACGCTGCGCGTTACCCCTGGCTGGGTGACGCCGACGGCCTCTGCGAGTTCGCCGATCGCCAGCGGACCCAGCCGGTCGAGTGCGGCGAGGAAGGGATGGTGACTCGCCTGCAGCGGCTGGCCGAGTTCGTCGAGGATACGCTGCGTATCGGCCTGCAGCCGCTCGCCGATGCGGCGGAAGCGGCTGCCGAGAGGCAGGTAGCCAAGCGAGCGGACGATGTCTTCGGTCATGGGCAAGTCTCACAATAATGATAACAAATTATATAACCAGTTATGTAGATAAGCAATCCCCCCCATGCCAGGAGCCGGATGCGCTTGCGGTCGGATCGGAGAAAAGGCGGCTATTCCGCCGCCTGTCGGTTGTGCAGGTCGCCGCCGGCACGGGTGTTCACGGCCCTGCCGAACGCTTCGAACAACGCGCGGTTGATCGGGTTGGTGGCGGGGTCGTATTCGGCGTGCCACTGGACGCCGAGCGCGAAGCCCGGCGCGCTGTCGATGCGGATCGCCTCGATCGTGCTGTCTTCCGCGATACCTTCGGCGACGACCCGACGGCCGAGTTCGAGGATGCCCTGGCCGTGCAGCGAGTTGACCTTGATCGTGTCGCGTCCGAACAGCCGCGCGAAGACGCCGCCGGGCGTCAACCGTACTTCGTGCCGGTCGGCGAAGACGACGGTCGGGTCGGGATGGATTTCTCCATTCTCCAGCCTCGGCATGCGGTGATTGATGTGACCCGGCAGTTCGCGGATTTCGGGGTGGAGCGAACCGCCGAAGGCGACATTCATCTCCTGGAAGCCGCGGCAGATGCCGAAGACGGGCACGCCGCGTTCCACGCAGGCTTCTATGAGGGGCAGTGCCAGCGCGTCGCGCGCCTCATCGTAAGGTTCGTATTTGGCGGTCGGTTCGGTATGGAAACGCGTGGGGTGTACGTTCGCCCGGGCGCCGGTAAGCACGATGCCGTCGACAGCGTCGAGCAGGTCGGGAATATGGGTGATCTTGGGGTCCCCGGCGAATACCAGCGGCAGCGCGTCGGCCACTTCCGCCACGGCACGGAGATTGCGCTCGCCCGCCATCTGCACGCTGAAGCGGTTTTCCACCACATGCGTGTTGCCGATGATGCCGATCACGGGTCTCTTCATCGTCGCTCCTTCGACCTCGTGCCCGCCAGCAGGAATACGGCCGCGAATCAAGCGGCCGAAAGGGCCAAACACCCACCTTTTCGGGGGATACTCCCGCAAGCGCTGGCGGACAAGGGGCACGTCGTGGCTGGAAGGCTAGCTAGCACGGCCCGGCCCGCTATCGCCGCCGCTCATGTGCGCCCTACATCCTGTCACAAAGCCGCTCTAACGAGGGCGCTGCAGCAGAAGAGGGGTGATTCGATGAAAATCGCGGTTCTGGGCGGTGACGGCTTCATCGGATGGCCCACTTCGCTGCATCTCTCGGCACGCGGTTACGAAATCCACATTCTCGACAACCTTTCGCGCCGCTGGATCGACACCGAACTTGGCGTGCAGTCCCTGACTCCGATGGATTCCATTCAGGAGCGAACGCGTATCTGGCATCTGGAGACGGGGCGGCGCATCCGCTTCCACCTGATCGATCTCGCGCGCGACTATGAGGTGCTCAAGCGCTGGCTCGGGGAGAACCGTCCGGACGCGATCATCCATTTCGCGGAGCAGCGCGCCGCGCCCTATTCGATGAAGAGCGACCGACACAAGAACTACACGGTCAACAACAACGTCAACGCCACGCACAATCTGCTGAACGCACTGGTCGAACTCGATCTCGACGCGCATCTCATCCATCTCGGCACGATGGGCGTCTACGGCTATTCGACCGTGGGTG
>JBDZVC010000017.1:0-36693 GCA_040255475.1 Phyllobacteriaceae bacterium
CGCTTCTTCGACCTGTTCGCCGAGCACGCCAGGACGGTCGTCGGCGGTGCGGAAGCCTTGCAGAAGCTTCTCGCCGGTGGCGACAATGTCGAGCGGCAGTGCCAGGAGATCATCAACCTCGAGCACAGGGCGGACGCCATCACCCGGGAAGTGCTGCAGGCGGTGCGCAAGAGCTTCATCACGCCGTTCGACCGCGGCGACATCAAGGACCTGATCCAGTCCATGGATGACGCCATCGACATGATGCAGAAAACCGTGAAGACGGTCACCCTTTTCCAGCAGAAAAACTTCGACCCGCTGATGCAGGAAATGGGCGGCACCATCGTCGAGGCCGCGCGGCTGACCGCCGAGGCCGTCCCGCTCCTGAACGGCATCGGCACGCATGCGGCCCGCCTCGCCGCTATCGCGGAGGAAGTGACGCGCGTCGAGGAGCGCTCCGACGAACTGCACGATGCCGGCTTGCGCGACCTCTTCCAGAAGCACGGCAAGACCGATCCGATGGCCTATCTGATCGGCAGCGAGATCTACGGCCAGCTCGAAAAGGTGGTCGACCGGTTCGAGGACGTCGCGAACGAGATCAGCGGCATCGTCATCGAGAACGTCTGAGCCCGGCGGTGGACACCTCCCTTGCCTTACCGGCCCTGATCGGCCTCATCGCGGTCGCGCTGTTCTTCGACTTCCTGAACGGCCTTCACGACGCGGCGAACTCCATCGCGACCATCGTCTCGACCCGGGTGCTCAGGCCGCAATATGCCGTGTTCTGGGCGGCGTTCTTCAATTTCATCGCCTTTCTTTTCTTCGGCCTTCATGTAGCCAACACGTTGGGCACAGGTATCGTCAACGCCAATATCGTCGATCCGACGGTGATCTTCGCTGCCCTGTCGGGAGCGATCGTCTGGAACATCCTGACCTGGATGTTCGGGATTCCATCGAGCAGTTCGCACGCGCTGGTGGGCGGCCTGGTCGGCGCCGGCGTCGCCAAGGCCGGAAGCGGCGCGATCGTCTGGTCGGGCCTCCTGAAGACGACCGCCGCGATCGTGCTTTCTCCAGCGCTCGGCTTCTTCCTTGCGCTGATGCTGATCCTCGCCGTCTCCTGGATATCTCTCCGGCAGACGCCGTTCGCGGTCGACAATGCCTTCCGGCACCTGCAATTCATCTCGGCGTCGCTCTATTCGCTCGGCCATGGCGGCAACGATGCGCAGAAGACCATGGGCATCATCGCCGTCCTGCTCTTCTCGCAGGGCCATCTCGGCCATGAGTTCTACGTGCCCCTTTGGGTCGTGCTTTCATGCCAGTCGGCGATGGCGCTCGGAACGCTCTTCGGTGGCTGGCGCATCGTCCACACGATGGGATCCAAGATCACGCGGCTCAATCCGATGCAGGGCTTTTGCGCCGAGGCCGGCGGCGCGATGACCCTGTTCCTCGCCACCTGGCTCGGCATCCCGGTCTCGACCACTCACACCATCACCGGCGCCATTGTAGGAGTCGGCGCGGCGCGTCGCGTTTCCGCCGTCCGCTGGGGTATTGCCGGCAACATCGTCATCGCCTGGATCGTCACACTGCCAGCCACGGCTGCCATAGCAGCGCTCTGCCATACTGCCATCGCGCTTGCCTTCTGATCGGAAAGCCCGCCAGCCATTCTTGAAATCCGGCCGCCGCTCACCATCTGAAACCGGCGGCGGCATTTCCCGCCAGCGGCAAGGAAGGACCGAAATGAGCACCAGCCGTACCATCGACGGCGAAATTCTCGGCAAGGAAGTCGTGGCCGACCGGCTGGACGACAACCGTCTCTATTCCGGCGTCCGCACCCGCAGGATCTTCGCCTTCCTGATCGACTACATGATCGTGGCGCTGCTCCTGATCCCGGCCGGCGTGATCGTGCTGCTTCTCGGCCTCCTCACCTTCGGCCTCGGCTGGACCCTCTTCGCCATCCTCTTTCCGATCGTGGCGATCCTCTACGTATGGACAACGCTTGGCGGCAGGCGCCAGGCCACGCTCGGCATGCGCGCCATGTCGATCCGGCTGGAACGGCTCGACGGCCGTCCGGTTGACGGCATGCTGGCGGTAGTCCACTCCGTATTCTTCTGGGCGGCCAACGCCGTTCTCACGCCGCTCATCCTGCTGGTCAGCCTGTTCACCGACCGCAAGCGCACGCTCCACGATCTGCTACTCGGCACCGTCGTCATCCGCGACGACCGCTGACCCTGCCCGCACCGTCTCTCTGCCGTCATGGTCGGACCTGTCCCGACCATCTGCTGGCGCATACCTTCGAAGACCGAAGATTCTCGGGACAAGACCGAGGATGACGAAGGCAGGGATAAGGCCTCCTTAGAGAGCCCCGATCCATATAGCTGCCGAAACGATGAAAAGGCTGACGGCCACCAGCGAAAAAACGTCCTGAACGATTCCCGGCATATCTCTCTCCTATCCCTATATGTTCTCTTAATGTTCTATTTTTGTTCAAAAGTCAACATCAATTGGGGTAAGGAGATAGATGGGAAAAAAGCCACGCCGGAGCGATCCGACAGTTTCGAGCAGGTGGGCAGAAAGCAGACGGCTGCTGCAATTTGAATGAACATCGGGATTGGGGCTGAAGCAGAGCGAATTTAGGCCCCGCTAATCGGGTTAGATGATGATCCGCTTCCATCTTGATTGCCGGAGCAATCGATGCTTTGGATGCTGCATTACGTGAGTTATTTAAGCCAATATCTGATTTACTTAAGTTAGATGCCAGGACTCGGCCGCCAGAATTTTGTATCGGCATGGTGATTGCGATGGGGATAACCGTTCTGTCTTGGTAGAATCGATGCCGACGCTGGTAAACTCTCTTGGAGATAATTGGGGTACCCATGGGCTTGCTGGACGAAATCGTCAAGGCGATCACGGAGACGGACGAGAAAACGTCGTCGATCCTGCGGAAATGCTTGGTTCTCTCTTACAAGCTCAGGAACGACGCGCTGAAGTCGTGGGCGTCGAAAGAACTCAATGGCTACGATCGCGAGGATCCTGACCTGCCAGAATACCGGCGTATCGTAGCGCCAGCGAAGGGCATGTTCATTGGCGCATTCCGAGCGATCGATTCACAGCCTATCCCTTCAGCGATGCTTAAGGAGGAGCATCGGCACTTTGCGGAAACCGCTTTGCTCACGCAGCCGCTGGTCGCCTACGAATCCGCAGACCCCACAAAGAGTGCACAGATCCCGTGGTCGGCCAATCTGGTGGGCCTCTACCAGTCTACCTTCTTCGAGGGCGACATGGCGCTGAACCGCGCTTGGCAAGATATCCCCGGGCCGTCGCTAGCGGGCGTAGTCGATACGGTTCGCACCCGAATGCTGACCTTTGTGCTCGAGCTGCAGGAACAGGTGGTCGGGGAAGACGTGGAAGTTGAGGCGTTGCCACGCTCGACAGTGCAGACCTTGGTGCAGATGACGGTGATCGGCGGCACAAACGTCTTCGGCAACGTTGAACAGTTCGCGGCACAGACAGTACAGGTTGGCGATGCACAGAGCCTGCGCGGAACGCTAGCCGCGATGGGCTACGATCATCAGCAACTCGATGCGCTCGAGTCTGACATTGCCGCCGATCAGCAGGAATGTGGCGACAGGTCGTTGGGTAAACGAACGCGGGAGTGGATCACTAAGAACGCCAAGGCAGCAGGCAAGGGCGCAGTCAAGATTGGGGGCGACGTGGCTACTACGGTGATCACCGAGGCCGTGAAGCGCTATTTGGGTCTACCCTGACCGATCAGCCGTAGGTAGTCGACAGCTTTTTCAGCGCATCCCGCAGGTGCTCAAGGAGAGCTGTGAGGATTGCCTCGAAGTCGGTGGGGTCGGGAATGCCCAGCTTCGTGCAAACGTCCTTCAGCAGGTTGTCTCCCATGTCATGGTCAGCCCACAGGCGCACGTCGTAGAGCATGAAGAACGGCTCGACGAGGTTGGTCGTATCGCCCAGCACCTCGCGATAGACGACTTCAAGGAGCTTGTTGCCTTTCGATCCATCCTTGAATGAGACGTTCTTCCCTTTGAGAAATTTCCGAATCTCATCGGTATCGACGTTCTCGTTGATAATCTCGTTCAGCTCGCTGACGAAACGGATGAAATCGTCCTCTGACTGGATGATGATGCGACGGTAGCGCCGCACAGCATCGACGCGATCCTTAAAGGAAGTGGGCTTGTAAAGCCGTGGGCCGTGCTTACCGGCGAAAGCGGCGTTCCATTTCTCTAGCTCGTTGATCGTCTGGATAGCGATCGGGGATTGCGTGAACTGAGCATCGATCTGCGCATCGTAGAATTCCGACTTCATGTCATGCTGTGCTGGGATGTTATACTCTCGCCAATGGTGCTGCTCGGCCGCAGGTAATTCTTGTAGATCCCCGAGCCAAGCAATCACCGCCCCTTGGGCATTGATACCGAAAGAAATGTAGTTGTCCGGCCAATAGATGGTGCCATAATTCTCGCTCGCGAACTCTACAGCGTTCGTCTTGCTGTAGAGGTGCTTCACCAGCACCTCGTTGTCGAAATAGACTGGCGTGAGGAAGCCGTCACCCAGGCCTTCCTTGGGGTCAAAAATGAATGTGACGCTGCTCATCCGTCCTTCCTGTAGCGGCTGCCGTTAGCTGTTGCTTTATGTAGGCAAGTTCTCGCCGATTGCCTTTTCACAAAGTTTTTTGCGATCATCCTGCAATACGAGTCTCCACAATATGTCTGCTTCGGGGCCTGCTGTTGACCGGCAACCACGCGGGCGGAAGGACCTAATATGATTTCAGTAGACGCGATTTAATGCACAGATGTTCAAAAAAATAGAACTTCGTCATATCCTTTGGCCTCAGAACCTCCAAACGAACAAGAATCCACAAGTTTCCAGCGGCTCAATGCAATTCTGAGTCCGCCCAAGAAGCGCACCCGTAAGCGCCTCGCATCAGCACCGCGATCCAGAAAGCCTAAGCAAATCGGGAACCATTTATGGTTGAAATGCGGCGACCGCGACAATAAAAGTCTCTCTGGGCATGGGGAGGCGCTCTGATATGACACTCGGAACGATGAAGATTTGGCGGTTGTTTGCGCCTGCCGTCATGATAATCGTCTATGGGATGATTTTGGCCTACATCGTCGCTGGTGCGCAATGGGAGATGCCGGACTTTTCCAAAACTCCCTACCTCGCCATTCTCCTCATTCCAGCGATTCTCTATTACATCACGCCCGTACGCGGCTGGATCAACCAAGCTTCGCACGCCCGCATCACAGAGAACCTTCGTGTCGGCATGGTGAAAGTCGCTGGCTACGATGACAGTCCTCAAAAGTACAGTTGGATTAATCTCAGGTCGTTGTTCTTCAAGCTCGTTGACGAGGATAAATCTCTCTCGACGAAAGCATCCCTCGCTTATTTCAACGGCCTGATATGGACTGGACTTGCCGATTCTGCTGCAATTGCCCTCGGTTACGCACTGGTGTCTGTAGGCCTATTTTACTTCGACGCGCCCAACGCGCTAGTTGCACTAGCGTTGTTCACTGCTATAGTCATCCTATCTCTGCTTGGCAATCGCGTCGCCACCGACCGTCAAATAGCAATCGGCAATGAACAGCTCGAGGTGATGAAGTTCGAGCATAAGGCCGCCATTGAAAAGCGACTGAACCAACTTGATTGATGATCCCATCCTGTGCGCGATCGAGGCAACCGTCTGTGCATTGCGCTCGCGCGCGAATGCGCATTGGGTCGTAGCATTCTCGGGGGGAAAGGACTCGACGGCCGCCCTGAAGATTCTTCTAGCCGCCTATCGACACTCAGGTCTTCAAACTCTCAATCTCACGGTGATTTACTGCGACACAGGGGTCGAGAATCCAGTTCTGGATCTCTATGTAAAGTCGGCTCTCGCACGCGTCAGCGAAGAATTCAAGGAACTCGGACCAACGTTCAAGACTCACCTTCTGAAGGCGCCGGTCCAAGATCGATTTTTCGTGCGCGTCATCGGTCGAGGCTATCCGCCGCCGACCAACAGTTTTCGGTGGTGCACGACTGGACTTCGCATCCGACCGGTCTCTCGCTTCATTGAAGCGCAGGATCCCAAGAACACAATTGTTGTACTTGGCCTCAGGCGATCGGAGAGCCACCAGCGTGATCGAACATTGAATGACGCCCCCGGAGGGCCCTGGCAAAAACAACGCGAGGGAAACAAGGACTATGATTTGTTTCTGCCAATCCTCGATCTTGGCGTTCCGGAGGTGTGGGACGCCATCTTTTGCTTGTCGAGGCCTCGATCAATCGATCCGATGGTGCTTCAGAAGCTTTACCGTGATGCTTCAGGCGAATGTCCCGTGATCAGGGCACCTCAAGCGCCACCATGCGCGTCGGGCCGGTTCGGGTGCTGGACCTGCACAGTGGTAAGACAGGACAGATCGGCGAAAACACTCATCGAAGCTGGATACTCGGAATTGCAGCCATACTTCGAGTTTCGGGCCTGGCTATCGGAAATCCGCAACGACTCCGCCATGCGCTGGCCCAAGCGTCGGAATGGAGCTACCGGAATGGGTCCCTTCACGCTGGATGCCCGCCGCGAGATTCTTGATCGTTTGAACCAACTCGAGGTCGCGACAAGAACTGAAATCCTTGACTCCGAAGAACGTGGTATCATTGCAGGTCTATGGCGGCTCGATCACTATCCTCGCCTTACTTTCAAAGGCGCCTGATCCGTCCATTGGGCCGGGTGCCCGCGCGAACCGCTGTCCGCTTGAGGCGAACTCCCATCGTCGGCTGCCAATGATGTCCGCTTCCGGCAAAATATAGAAACGCGCGGAATGATTAGTACGAGGGCGCGTTGCTGCCGCCCAGCGATGTTCGGGTCGGCGTCGTTCTCGGATTAACGCTTGATTTTGTTTGTAAACCAGCCTGGATGATCGCTCTACGCCCGCATTCCACGGGAAAAGAGGCCAACCAGCATCAAGCCGCGTCTGAGAAATCCAGGTCGAGCCTATCTTCGATCGGCCGTCTTTGCATCCCGCAGACCATCGTCGCGACATAGCGGGCGAGCTGTGGGTTCAGGCGAACGATGCCGTCCGGCGTAATGACAAAATCGTCGGCCGCAAAAACGCTGCTTCTCACGAAGCTGAATATCTGGAAATCGATGTCCGCACGCTCAAGCTCGATCAGATCGTGCAGGAAAGAATTCCGGTTGGGCTTTATCTCGTGCATGATGCCAAGCGTCGGCTCAAATCCTTCGGAAATTGCCTGGATGAGCAACTCGCTTTCGGCGACGCGATAGGCGTAATTCAGCATGGCATTGATCGGATGATTTGCCCGGCTATTCCCGGTCAGGTTATTAACTGACGAGCGCTGATCGAAGCCGCCCCAATGATCGGGAATATATTTCCGACTTCTTCCCTTCCAAGCCAGGGTCACGGCGTTCCAGGCTCTGAAATACGCTAGAGCGCAATGGGCCTCCATCGTAAGAAGCTGCTGAATTGTCTCCGGCGGATCGAGAACAAGTGCCTCGCCGGATATTTCCAGAAAATCGACTGCCCGCAGCCATGCGTCATGCTGGAAATTCATTCTTCGCAGGGTGGCAATCGAGTTTTCGAATTTCCGAGCTATTAATTCGATGCAAAATTGCATCCGCTTTTCATGGTCCTGCCGAATTTCCCCTTGCCAAAGCATTTTTTCCAAATTGGCAGAATATCCGGCCCTTGTAGTGGTGGCGATAATTTCGCCCTGCCAATTCAAATGCATCAGATCGACGCCTTGAGCTTGTAGCCATGCCAGCACGCCAAAAGAAATCGAGCCCGAACAATCGAGAAAAATAATGCGTGGCGGCAGCGATAATTCACCCGGGAAAAATCGGACCATCTCTGCTTCCTGGGGATAATGGGTGAAGCCATTTTTGATGACCAGGGTATTTCGCTCAATGCGCAGCGACACGCCATGGCCGGTCAAAATTAACGGCTGCTCGCTACGCTTTTTCGAATAACGGAATGTCCGCCTTTTTTCGGTATGTTGCTGCCATTTACTGGAACGGCTTCGCCACTCGCCCGGATTGGCATCAATGAGATCGAGATTGTTCTTTAGTGCGCGTTTTCCCATCGAAAATGCATAGCATATTGCCATAACGAGTTGAATCGGCATCTCTATTTATAGCCCGATTTCCGGCTGCAAGCGGAAATGACAGCATGAGTGCAATAGATGATTGGCTTGACGGCACTCCAATCCAAGATGCCATTTGGAGGATGATTTCTCGTGCGCGGCTCCGCAAATATCAACTAGCCGAGCATGATCAAACCCGCGAATATTACCGAAGAGAATTTGCGTTTGACCTAATCGATTTCATCCACGACGGCACTCTAATAGCCGTTGGACGACAGCGACTGTCGGACGGAAAGAAGGTTGACCAAATTTCGTATATCGACCGGCGCCATTATCGAGATTTTGGTCATATTGATCCAGAAAATCTAAGCGAACTCGCTTTTGCAGGTGATAAATTTGAAGATATTCGCGTCAAATTTCCACCGGACTGGACAGATGCAGAAAGCTACCGTGAGAACCACCAAACCTCGGAAACAGATGGGGTCGAGCCGAACAGTGCTCCGGCGCCGCAAGAAAAGAGGAACAAAGGAGGGCGGCCTCGAAAAAGAGAAGCAATCATGCAGGCGCTTCATAACTTAATAGATGATCAGAAAATCGACATTGTAAGATCGTCACATACAAAAATATATTCCGAGATTATAAAATATTATAGGGAAAATAACATACCAAGCCCCCCGAAGGAAAAAACCGTTCAGGAGTGTGTTCGTAGCCTCCGTAGAGATGTAAGTACATGATTCTATTAATATAATTTAGGCGAAAACTGGTTTTCGCCCGGGAAAGAACCAGGCGACGGTTTAGAGTCGTTGCGCGAAATTATACTTTGACCCAGGCTTTCGGCTTCAGAGTTCTGGTGCCGGACAATGCCCCGAAATCCGCGAGACTATAAGACCGAATACCGCAATCGCATTGAGCGGGGACACCTGAAAGGCCTGTCCGTGAACCAGGCACGCGGCCATCGGCTTGCCAATGAACCGGCCCTGAGCAAGAGGCCGCCCCGGCCCTTAGATGAAGATGCGCTTCAAGTGGCGCTGCACGAGCTGCGCAAACAGGGCAGCATTTCCAAAGCCGCCAGATCAATCCACGTCTCGAAAGAGCGACTGCGGCGCGTCGCGCTGGAAAGCGGGCTGATCGAACGCGGCCGACGTAGCTGGGCAATTGCGGAGAATGTCCCTCGCGAATTCCGCATCTTTTCCGATAACCGCGCAGTCACGGTGATCCTTGGCAACTTCTCCGAGGCTTCCAGGGCCGGACGCTACATGTCAGCGGTCGGCCAATTCCTGAATAGCAACCGGCTCGCGTTGCTCAAGCCCTTCCAAGGTCAGGGCGTTACCGACCTTAACGGCAAATTCCACCCCTTCGAAACCGATCCCAACCGGCTCTTTCGCCTGAATCTGGCGGGCGATCGGACTTTCGAAAACGTCTACCGCATCGTGATTTGAAAGGAACGCGACCATGGAAGACAACATCGTTCCACCGATCAATTTTGCCGCCGAACGCCGCAAGCAAGCTCGCCTGGACAAACTTGGCACCAACACCCCGAGATGTGTTCTGTGTGGAGAGGATGATTATCGCTGCCTGGAAGCTCATCATATAGCGGGGCGGCCTTATGATCCAGCCACGATGATTTTCTGCCGCAACTGCCACCGCAAACTCAGCGACGCGCAGAAGGACCATCCTAAGCAGAAATCAACACCTCCAACGCGAGAGGAAATTATTGGCCGTTTCCTGCTTGGCGTCGCCGACATTTTCGAGTTGCTGATCGGGAAATTCCGCGAGTTCGCCAAATGGCTGCTCGGGGATGACGAGGAATCGGCTTCGGAGTGAGGGAGAGCAACCATGCTGAAAATTGCTCCCCCCATCACGGACGAAATTCCGATTTTGGTTCGAGGATTTATTGCGCCGAAAGAGCCGGAAAATAGCAATTCTGGTGGCGGCAAGAAGCTGAGAATTTCCCGCAAGGCCCAGAAGCGGATTTCGCCATGGACACTGATTTTCGACACCGAAACAACAAATGACGCATACCAGAATTTGCGTTTCGGCACATATCAGCTGCGGCAAGACGGGGAATTGATCGAACAGGGAATATTCTATGATTACAGGGCCTTATCGGAGGCCGAAATTTCAAAAATACGTGGCTATGCGAATTCGCGGGATTTAACCGTCATGTCGCTCGAATATTTCGTGCGGGATGTCCTTATCAAAAAGGGCTATGAACTCCGAGCGTCAATTGCCGGATTTAACCTGCCGTTCGATATTTCCCGAATTGCAGCACTGTACAATTCGGCTCGTGGCAGGGCGATGAAGGGCGGTTTTACGTTCCATCTCCTTGACGACCCCTACTCCCCCTATGTCCAGGTGAAGCACTTGAGCGCCAGGGCAGCACTCATGCAATTTGCGTTGCCCAAGGGAAATCAGGAAACGCGCTCCCAACGGCATAAAGGTCAACGCAATGCCGAGCGCCGTGGCAACTTCATCGATCTGAAAACAATCGCGGCCGCCCTGTTCAGCCGGTCATTTTCACTAGCCACGCTTGCTAATTTCCTGAAGACCCCGAACCGCAAGGCCGTCACCGAGGATCACGGCAAACGGCTGACCCATGCCTATCTCGATTATGCCATGCAGGACACCCGGGTCACATGGGAATGCTATGAAGCGCTACAGGCGGAATTTGCCCGCCACGCTTTGCAAAGCACGACGATGGGCAAGGTCTTGAGCGAGGCAAGTCTCGGCAAGGCCTATTTGAAGGACATGGGAATAAAGCCGTTCCTGAAATGCCAGCCGGATTTTCCGCCCGCCCTGTTTGGTCAAATCATGAGTTCCTATTTCGGCGGTCGCAGCGAAGTGCATATCCGCCGGAAAATCACCCAGGTGCTTTATTGCGATTTCCTGTCCATGTACCCGACCGTCTGCACGCTCATGAAGCTCTGGCGGTTCGTCATCGCGAACGGCGTCGACTGGCATGACAGCACGGCAGAAACGCAAGGCCTGCTTGAGCGCATAACACCCGACGATTTGCAAAACCCCGCAACCTGGTCGCAGTTACACGTACTCGTATGCCTGCGGCCCGAAGCCCAAATTTTGCCGATCCGGGCCAAATACGATGATGTCAGCCCGAATATCGGCGTCAATTATCTGACGGCTGAATTTCCGGTCTGGTACACACTGGCAGATGTGATCGCCTCGAAATTCCTCACTGGAAAGACGCCGGTCATCGATCAGGCGATCACGTTCACACCTCGAAAAATTCAAAGCGGCCTGAAGCCCGTTAAAATAGCCGGCAACGAAAATTATGCCGTGTCACCGCGCAAAGACGATTTTTATTGCCGGCTGATCAATCTCCGCAACGAAGTAAAATCGACCATCAAGAATGCGCCGATTGCCGACAAGGATGGGCTTGAGGCGACGCAACTGGCGCTGAAGCTGCTCGCCAATTCCACCAGCTACGGGATATTCATGGAATTGATTGCAAGCGCCGACGCCGATCATGAGCGGGAATGGTTTGGCATAGATGGCCAACCGCATGCCCTTGATCTGACCGCCTCTGAAAAGGTCGAAGACCCCGGCCCGTTCTTCCATGCGCTGCTCGGTACACTGATCACCGGCGCTGCCCGTCTCATGCTCGCTCTTGCCGAGGTGCGGGCCGAAGCCCAGGGGTTGGATTGGGCCTTCTGTGATACCGACAGCATGGCGATTGCCAAGCCGAGTGGCATGGACATTCCCGAATTCTTCGAAAAGGCGAAGGCTGTTTGCGCCTGGTTCGATCCGCTCAATCCGTATGAGCAGAAAGGCCATCTTTTTAAGATCGAAGACGCCAACAAGAAACCGAAGACGGAAGAGCTTGAACCGCTCTATGCCTTCTGCATTTCCTCGAAGCGCTATGTCCTGTTTAATTATGGCGACGACGGAAGACCGGTCATCCGCAAGGCGTCGGCGCACGGTCTCGGGCATTTCCTGCCGCCTTATGAGGAAGACGAGGCCCTGTCCCCACTGCCCGCAAACATCAGCCTCAAGGAAATCGGCATCGAACGCTGGCAATATGACCTCTGGGGAGAAATCCTTGAGGCAGTGCATAGCGACACGCCGGAAATGGTGGACCTCAATTTCCATCCGGCCTTGCAGCAACCAGCCGTCAGCCGTTATTCCGCCACCAGCCCGGAATTGCTGCGTTGGTTCAAGCCATACAACGATAGCCGGCCCAAAGATCAGAAGGTGAAGCCGTTCAATTTCCTTCTGACGTTCATGGCGAAGCGGGCAATGCCGTCACTGATTGGCAGCGCCCCTCAAAAGGCGAAGCGGGGGCGCCCGAAAAAGCAGACACAAATCTCGCCTGTAGCGCCATACTCAAAGGACCTTAGGGAAGCAGCGAAGCAGGCTTTTGACCGCGAAACCGGCGAGCCAGTCCAGATAGCCGATCTGATGACCTATTCAGAGGCCATCTCTCGCTATCATCTACACCCGGAAGCAAAATTCCAGGCTGGGGATTATTTCGACAAAGGGCGGACGGAAAGGCGGCACATCAAGGCAGTCAGCCCGACCTACATCGGCAAGGAAAGCAACAAGCTCGAAGAACAGTATTTTACCGGCATCGATGACGACGCGCTGCTTGAATTGGGAAGTGGTGACAGGCAGACTGTCGAAAGCCTTTTGCAGTCTCTTCACAAAAATCTCAGTATTCGGGAAATTTCTCAGATGACTGGTCTCGGCCGCTCTACCGTCGCCAAAGCGTTGTCGGGCAGCTTGGATGCGTTATCCCGAAACGCAAAGCGGCAGTTGGAAACAAGGCTGATGAAGCTGAGGTCTGAAAACCCCGAATTGACCAGTTGAGTCGTGGAGTGACCATCCAGGCCGCCCGTCAAAAAAATTCAAGCGTTAATCCGAGAATGACGTTTACCCTAGCATCACTGAGCGGCGGCTGCGCGCCCTCATCGTTGCCGTCTCGGAGCGTGCCACCCGATCCCGAAAGCTGCCCTTCCTTTAATGCGTCCCATGGTCGCCGCACTGGCTGCGAAGATCTATGCCCAAAGTCCATCGCTTGCTTATCTCGCGGCTAAAAATTTTCTGAGGCCGATCAAAATCGAGCGCGCCGCAACGACGCCGATTACGTCGCTTTGTGTGCGCTTGCCGCCTGAATGCACCGCATGCGCGAAAGCTCGTAATAGAGATCAGCCGCGCCCGTCGTCAGATGGCGACATGTCCAGAGAGCGGCCCGGAATCCCGCCGCATCGTGCACGCCATCAAGCAGGACAAGCAATTGCGGGACGCTGACGAACCAGCATTCGAAGAAGGGCTGGTTGATCTGCGCCTGTTCGGGATATCTGAGCGCGATCTGATCGCGTATTTCGGCAAGGCTGGCATTGATCTCGTCGAATTTCTTGCTGAGTCCCGTGTCGTTGGGATGAAAGGCCGCGTTCATGGTGGCTTCGAGAAAATGTTTTAGGACGATCCGGTCCTGGAAGCTCCCATAATCGAGCATCGACAGGGCGACCTTCTCGATACCTCGCCCGTTCAGGTTGAGCGTGGTCGTGCTCCCTCCGCGATCAAGCTTGAGGCTCCCGGCCTGCCGAAGCCGGATTTCATGCCACCCGGCTTGGGCATGGGCTTGCAGAAGACTGCCGGCGAGGTCGAGGAGTAGGCTGGCATCCATCCCCGCTCTCGCCCGTCGGGTCAGCGCCTTCTTCTTCAGTTCGAAGAATACTAGCGTGTCGGGCGTGTCGGCGACGAGATCGCATTCGCCATGCTCCTTGTTGTGGTCATAGTCACCACTGGCGGTCGGGACGCCATGCGCCGCGAACTCGCGCTCGACGAAGCGCTCCACCGCACGGCCAATGTCGTCGTCCAGCCTCTTTCGCTCGAAACGGAGCGCCGTTAGCAGAGCTTCGAGGCAGGCGGGCGCACACACCGACCGATCGAACAGAACATAGCGCGCGCCCAGCTTCAGAAGCGGTCGTGACCAGAAAGTGATGCCGAGCCTCGAATCACTGAGCGTGGGGGCGTCGGTCGCGCGTGAGAAAAATTGGTTGGGACCCGTGCTGGGGTGGCAGAGCACCTCCTCTAGGATGGTACGAACAACTGCCTTGGGTATGTCTGTCAGTGTTTTGCAGATGTCGCGCTCACACAGGATGACGGGGCCGCGCGCACCATGGATCGGATCAAGAATATACGCGATAACCGATAGGGCTTGGTCGAGCGACCATCCACCTCGCGTCTGGGCGGAAGCATCGACGAAGTCGAGCATGCCTCTGGCGAGGCGCTCGACGTCGGACGGCCGAAGCTGGGGCGTTCGGAATAGCGTATCATAGAGTGCGAGGTCGCGCAGGAAGGCGAGCAGGCCGGCCGCGTCGAAGGTCGCAAACGCCATAGGCGCATAGCGCTGTACGTCGATGACCGCTGCATAGGCGGTGGCAAGGTTGGCCAGTTGCCGCCAACGCACGTCCGTATTGTCGAGTGGCCGCTCGCCTTCGAGATGCTTCGCCGCGAGTTGCAGGAGATAACCCCATGGCACCTGGGGGGTGCCGCCCCCAATCGAGGAAATATGCGGCACCAGATGGTAGCGGCCCTGATCGGCGTCGTAGGTGGGGGCGATCGCGGCGAAGATCCGCCGGGCAACGTTGAGCCCGCCCATCTTAGCGATGACGATCTCAATCGCCTGGACGAGCCTGGTCTCGCTGGTCTCTGTTAAGCTGATCTGGCCGGGTGAAAGATCGATATCGAACCCAATAGCCTCAAGCGCTTTGGCGGCGCGGGCGACAGCGAATTCGCGAGCATGGGTTCGTTCGCGATCTATTGCACCCCACGAGCTGATCTCGACATAATCACGGGCCGCTGCGATCGCAGCTTTCCAATCGCCCTGGATGTCGCGGGCCTTATCGTCCGGGCGCATGGCATCCCGAAGATGATCGAGCACTTCGAAGTACGGATCTAGCGGCGCGCCCCGGAGCACATGTTCGCGAATGAGATCCGTCTGCAACGATCGGCAGGCCTGCCACACCAACTGGTGGCCGGCCGCAAACGAAGCGCGGATGCGCTCGTAGAGAGCCTCCGAGACACTTTGCCGTGTCAAAGATCCTGTGTCATCGAGACCGACATAAGCATGGAGCTTTTCGAGATCGTCACCGCAGGATGCGATGGCCGCAGGGCTCGCATCCACGACGGCGCGAAAGGCTGGTAGGTCCATGGTTTCGCTTCGTCTCCTCGAATCTACGTCGGTCCCGTCCGTTAGCGGCCTGACGGAAATGCGCCCTCATGTCAGTCGTTGAGACCAGCCTCAGCACCTCCTGAAAGCGGACGTTGCCGACTGCATGGGCCTGCCGAGAGTAATGTATTGCCACTCTACCTTTGCTGCGTCCGCTCAAACGAGGATATCATTCAGGATGATATGACAGCCGCTCACTCTCGCATATGTTGTGGCGATCGGATTTTAGAATCGAGTCGGCTCATGCAGAATAGAGACCCACTGGCCTTCTTAAGCTATGTCCGAGATGACGACGCGCATGACCTTGGCCGTATATCGGATCTGAGAACGCGCCTTGAAGGCGAAGTCCGCATGCAGACCGGCCGTCCCTTTCCGATCTTCCAGGATCGCAATGACATCAATTGGGGTGAGCGATGGAGGGAGCGAATCAAGGAGGCGATCGACAGCATCTCATTCCTAATTCCGATCATTACGCCTAGCTATTTTCGTAGCCATATGTGCCGGGAAGAGTTTGAGGCGTTTCTCCTTCGCGAGCGAGCGCTTGGCCTTCCTCGCTTGATTCTGCCCATCTACTACGTCTCAGCCGACGAAATTGACGACGCAGCGAAGCATCCAGACGATATGGCAGCTGTCCTACGGGATCGAAATTGGTCGGACTGGCGTGAACTGAGATTTCCCCCGCTCGACCGCCCGATCATCCGCGAACAGATCGCGACACTTGCGAAGACGATTAAGGAGACGATGGTCGAGCTGCGCGCCGAGTTTGACGCTGCAACTCAAAGTAAGCTCCAGCCGGCCCAAGTTGTGCGGTCACCGCCACCTCCGGCTGAGGTCGCCGCTCCGCAGCCTGCTATTGCTGCGAATCCGCTTGCGATCCCCGTGGCGTGGGTCGAGAAAGCCTCTGCAAGCGCCCTCAAACGTGCGCAGAAACAGCCTTATTACGTGTACACGACGAAATTTGACGAAGTGATCAGTCCGCGCCAGCTGATGTCATCTGACGAAAGTCTTCGGCTGCACCAAGCTCTCCTCAAAATCATTCGTGAGCAATCCCTGCAATTTAAAGACGCGATTGAGAATGGAGCTGCACAGATCGCTGACGTCGCAAACGAGCAAGACATTTCGATTTCTATCCTGATTGACAATTCAGGAAGCATGCGCGGAGAGAAGATTCGAGACGTTGCCGCATGGACATCGATCGCGTCCTCGATCATGTCGAGCGCAGGTGTCAGCAACGAGATATTGGGGTTCACCACCAAGGCTTGGAAGGGTGGTCAGTCGAGGGAAATGTGGCTCTCTGACAAGAAACCCAGACTTCCTGGCCGTCTGAACGACGTCCGCCACATTGTCTACAAAAGCTTCGACGAGACCTTTCAGGAAGCAGATATCAATTTCTCTGTCATGATCAGGGAGGGTCTCCTAAAGGAAAACATCGACGGTGAAGCCCTCTTATGGGCCTATTCCCGTTTGCAGCGCCGTCATGCCGAACGCAAGATTCTCGTTGCTTTGAGCGACGGCGCTCCCGTCGACGATTCAACCCTATCGGTTAACACTGGTACTTTCCTGCACGATCACCTCCAATCAAGCGCTGTTTGGATAAGATCGCTGGGCGAAGTTGAGCTTTATGGTGTGGGTATCGGACACAAAGTTGACGCTTACTACGGGCAGAGCAGCCCTACACTCGATGACGAACAGATAGGTCCAGATCTCCTGAACCTGCTGTCTCTCATTCTGCGGCGTGATATTCCGGCAGTTCGGGCATTCCAGAGGGCAGTTGTACGGCCCATCAAGCTACCAGCATCGCATTCATCTTGTCCTGCGAAACCTCGCCGCCGCACGAAGGCATCGCCCAACGATACCATTCCTGAATAGCTGCCTTTATCTTGCGTGCCGCATTGCTCACTCCGACGTTGTGGCAGAAGAGTTGCCACTACCGCCCGCCCGCCACCGCAAGCAGACTTGCTACTCTCGGCCCCATCCCGGCCATTCATTCAAGTCGCAGCGGACTTCCGCCTTTCACTCAGATTGGCAAACGGCCAGAAGTTCGAAGGCGTGGTATTTTCTGAATCTATCTCCTTACCCCAAGTCAACATCAATTGGGGTAAGGAGATAGTCGGGGAAAAAGCCAAGCCTGGGCGATTGATGAGCTTCGCATGGGTGGGAAGCAGTTATTTACGATCGTAGGCAACATCCACACACGCCAAATTCCACGCGACCCGTAAATCCGAAAGCCGCAGAAGTCATCGGCAAGGCGGCTTCGCCGTCAATTGCGGTCTCCTGGAGCGTTTCACGTGCCGCTGCAATCGACGGGCGAGGCTCACCGACTATTCTAAACTGCCTCAGCCGGGATCAATCTCACAGTTGGAATTCGATAGAAGCCACATCGGAGCTTCTAAGGCGCTCGGCCGCAGCAAGGAACAGTATAGATGCAAACACAATCAATATGATAACATATAATAGCGACCTGATATTCATCGATCTAGCAGATAGTGCACTTGGCGCCATGTATCGCTTGAGTAGCATGCTAACTATCTCAATTTTTATTGCATCGACTACGTGCGCCGGCGGCGTCTATTCATAGATAGCAACGTTCCCAGGACAGATACACGTTAGATATGCGCCTGAATTTAGCCGTAGGCTGCCCTAAACTGTACAAATTTGTAAGAATTTTCAGGTTGCTCCATGCTGGCGCCCTTCATATTCAGAGGCGCTCTCAATACCGCACGGCATGAGATGCTCGACGCATATGGAAACTCGCGTCACGACGACAAGGCATCGCTTATCAATATCGATCCGGCCTTGCCTTGGTCAACGCGCCTGAAAAGTGTGTCGACAGCGATCTGATCGCGATACTCGCCGAGCCGCTTGCATACCGGATGACCCCGCGGCTCGGGCTCGATATTTAGCCCCTGTCCCTCCGGGGCCGGGGCAGATATTTCTCATATGGCATAGACGCAACGCCGCCAATGCGGCGCACGTATGGTTCCACAATCTGGTACTGGAGGTGCTGAGACCGCTCAGCCGCATGGAACAGAGCTAGCGTTTGTCGAGAGCATCGAAAGATATCGGTTTGGGTCCTTGCTCCTAGCGCCTTTCGGAATGTTGCTGTATCCTTAGTACTTCCCAGGCTCCGTTAGGTTCGCTGCGTCTCAATGGGATGTTGGATGAATGGGAAGATCGCCCGGAGGGGAGCCCGCTTCCATCAATCGGCGTTAGGGCCTTCGATGGAGTTCTCCAGCACTTTGCCAGTCATTGCATCGATGCCTACTTCGCGTGTCTTGCCCTTCACTTCCACGTCGAAGGAGTAGCGCAGTCCGCTGCCGCCCTTCTCTCGTTCGAGCTCGCGATCGGTAATACGGCCTCCCGGCAGAGTCCTCTTCACCGCAGTTTCGGCCTGGTGGAGGCTTATCTTCGCGTGTCTGGCCAGCGCCTGCCCGGTGTAGGCAAGAGCCGGGACGGCAAGAATTCCAAGAATGGTCGTCGATGCTATGGCAATATTGCTTAGTTTGATGATTGATAAGGATCGTATCATTTTTGGCTTCCTTGTGTCTGACCGAGCAACCTTACAACCCAGCAACTTGGCTTAGGAGGTTGGCCGCAGTTGAGGCGTCGGATGCGAGCTACCTTGAACCTGAAACTTCGCTGGAGCATTGAGCCTGCCTTACGGATCGATAAAGCTTCGGACAAAAGTGGGACACGCTGGCGTCAACACGTTTGGATCGCGGTCATTACCCAAAATAATCAGCTTGCTTCCTGCGCTGGTTGCCGTTCCGAATATCCGGAAGGGGCTGAGTGGGCATACCGCCCCATGCTTAGACCTGTCAGGATGGGCAGCCCGACAAGCACAAGTGGATATTGGAGAATGAGCCCGCTGATGATTGCAATCGCTAGAGGCTGCTGCATTTCGGAGCCCCTGCCTATTGCCAAGGCGAGCGGGAGAAGCGTGAGGATCGCCGCCAGCGTCGTCATGGTGATGGCGCGAAGGCGGTTTACCGCAGCTTGGTA
This sequence comes from Phyllobacteriaceae bacterium, assembly GCA_040255475.1. Lineage (GTDB taxonomy): Bacteria > Pseudomonadota > Alphaproteobacteria > Rhizobiales > Rhizobiaceae > Mesorhizobium_L. The sequence continues at coordinate 19,265 of JBDZVC010000017.1, forward strand.
AAGCGCGTCCCGCGTGTTCATCGTCTGAGAAAGACGGGTGAATTCCGACATATAGAAAATGGCCATTTCCGTGCCGATGCCGATCACCATTGTCATGCCCATCATGGCGGTCACGTTCAGGTCGACGCCGCAAATCCACAGGCCGACGAAGACCCCGGAAACCGATATGAGCGACGTTGCAAGGATAGCGGTCGGCTGCCACCAGCCTTCGTAGAGAAACAGCAACAGTATGAATTCGGCGGCGATCGCCATGACGAACACCTTGATGAGGCCGGCGAAGGCGATCTGTTGCTGCTCGTAGAGGCCGCCTAGTGTGTAGGAGACGCCTGGGCTCAGCAGTCCTGGTTGAGTTAGCGTATTCTTCACATCGGCAATGGTCGCCCCCAGGCCGCGCCCTTCAATGCGGCCGGTGACTGCGACGATAGTCTGAAGGTTTTCGCGCGAGATCTGCGGTTGCCCCGACAGTGCCCGGATATCGGCGATACGAGAAAGAGGCAGGATATGGCCGTCCGCCGCACGGATCGGAAGGTGACGCAAGTCATTAACACGCGCCTGCATGGCGCCCGGAGCCACGACGCGCACGCCGATTATCTTTTCACCTTGCTGGATTTGCGTTGCGACTGCGCCGGTGAGCGCGTCATTGATCTGTTGGGACGCCGCGGTAGTCGAAACATTGTCGAAGGCGGCCCTTGCCGGATCGATGCGAACGTCGATCGCGTCGCCGGCAAGGTTGATGCCGTCCTTGACACCTGTCACGCCGTCGATCTTGCGGATCGCGTCGGCAACTTTGACGGCGTCCTTGTTGAGCACTCCTTCGGACGCACCGGCAAGCTTGATCTCGATCGGCTGAGGCACCGCGGTAAGATCGCCGATCAAATCCTCCATGAGTTGCGCAAGCTCGACCTCGACGCCCGGCACAAGCAACTCGATGTGGTGAGAGACGTCGCTCATCACTTCTTCAGTCGATCGGGCGTGATCCGGCTTGAGCCGGATGAAGAAGTCACCGTGATAGGATTGGCCGACGTCCGTACCACCGAGGCCAGTGCCGAGGCGGCGCGAGAATGTGGCGATTTCCGGTACGTTCCTGAGATAGTCCTCGACTTCCGCCAGCTCGCGGTCGGTCTCGACAAGGGATGTTCCCGGACGCGTGTAGTAGTCGAGCACAAAGCCGCCTTCATCAATCGCGGGCATAAATCCGGTGGAAACCCTTTGGGACGCCACGAAACCTATGGCGATTAGGGGCACCAGTAAGGCGGCCAGAAGCCAGCGCCTTCGACCAAAGCCTTCAAGCAAGGCAAGATGCCAGCGTTCCGGGAGGCCCCGATGCTGGGCTCCGGCGTCTCCGCCGTGCTTGTCGCGGAGCAGAAACCGCGCCAGCAAAGGCACGACGAATGTCGTCGCGAGGAAAGAGATCACCAGCGCAGACCCCATGGTCACGGAAAGTGCCTTTGAAAAAGCTCCTGTGACGCCGCTCAAAAGGCCGAGTGGAACGAAGACAATCAGCGTGGCGCCACTCGACCCGGCAAGGGGGACTAGAAATTCCCGTGCAGACGCCAGAATCCCGATATGGCGGTCCTCGAAGCTTGTCGATCGAAGGCGGTGTTCGATATGTTCGACCATGACGATAACGTCGTCGATGAGCAGGCCGACCGCAGCGGCGATGCCGCCAAGAGTCATGATATTGAAAGTGAGTCCCAGCAATCGCAGCACGAGAATCGTGACAGCAAGCACCGCAGGGACGACGACAACGGCAACCAGCGTGAGCCGCCATGAGCGTAGGAAAACGAACAGCACCATGGCGGCAAGAACCAGGCCGATGATGACCGCGTCACGTACACTTGCAGCGGAGGCGAGAACGAGGTCGCTCTGATCGTACCATTTCACGAGCCGAACGCCGGTCGGCAGCTTTAGGCTCGCCAGGGCATTGCGAACATCGGTCGCAAGCTGAACTGCGTTGCCGTCGGGCTGCTGGAATACGTTGAGTAGGACCGCTGGCTTGCCATCCTCGCTCACCCGCACCCACTCTGGCACTGTCGATCGGGATACCGTTGCCACGTCACCCAGCCGGACAAGCCCGGCAGCGTCGGACTGGAGAACCACGTTTTTGATTTTGTCTATCGTGTCGGTTGCCGTGTCCGCCACGGCGAGATACAGCCTGTCGTTGTCCTGAATGCGGCCGACCGCTTGAATGGCGTTCGAATTGGCTAGCGCGGCGCTGATATCCGCAAGGCCGAGATTCAGGGTCTCCAGCCTATGAACATCTGCTTCGATCCGAATTTCCTCAGTGGCACCGCCTTGCACAGATACGCGCGCCAGGCCTTGAACGCCGGAGAGCAGGGGTACGATCTGGAAGGTGGCGAGGTCTTTCAGGTGAACCCCATCCAGTTTGTCGGACTGCAGCGCATAGGCGATGACGGGGAACACATTCGGGTCCATACGCTCGACGTCGTATACGGTGCCTGGTGGCAATGTCGCGAGAATGCGCGACAGTGCTGCGTCGATCAGGAGTGTCGACGCGGTCATGTCGCGGCCCCAGCCAAAATCCACCGAAACCTGTGCCGACCCGCGTGTCGTCTCCGAGCGGACGTTCCGAACCCCGGGCACGGCCCGAATGGCCTCCTCTACGGGTCTGGTCACCAGGAGAGCCATCTGCTCCGCCGGCCTGTCCCCGGCGTCGAGAGACACGACGACACGGGGAAAGGAGACTTGAGGAAAGAGGCCGACCGCCATGGTTGTCGCGGCAAAGATGCCCGCCAGAACGAGTGCAATGGCGATGAAAATGATCGAGCGGCCATGGCGTTCCAGCGCCGAGATCATGGCTTCGCCGATTCCGGCTTGTCAGTGCGAACAGCCGCCCCATCTGTCAACTGATAGCTGCCCGCGACCGCAACGGGCTGCTTTGCGTTCAAGGGACCGTCAACGGCGACTGAATTACCGTTTTCGCCGCTCACGGTGACTGAAATGAGCCTGGCTTTCGTGCCGTCGATCTGGAAGATGTGAAATCCTCCCGGATTGAGCTGAACGGCTCCGTGGGGCACGATCCAGCCTTTCGCCTCGCCGACGGTAACATCGCCGCGGTAGGCGGCGCCCGGCACGAGTGGCGAAGCCGCGCTGATGTCGACATCGATGAGATGTGATTTCGGATTGACCGCCCGGTCAACGCGCGAAACCTTCCCCCGGAGCGCCGCACCTCCTTGAAGCGGTGTCAGCACCGCCGGCTGCCCGATCTTGATCTTCTCCGCATCCGCAGGCTCGATGCCGCCCGTCACGATGAACCCCGCGTCGCGCACCAGCGTCAGCAAGGTAGCTCCGGCGGTAAGTTGGTCACCCTGCGAAACCGTCACTGCCATGACGATGCCGGCGAACGGCGCCTTTACGGCAAAACGGTGCTTGCCACCGCCGACCGCCAGAAGCGCATCGAGCGCCGCCTGCGCATCCGAGGCGCTTTTGTCCGCCTGCGAGACCTGATCCTTCGTCGCAAGGTGCTGTTCCAGGAGATGACTGAGCCGCTCCTGCTCACTGTTCGCGAGCTTTACGGCGCTGCGGGCCTGCTCGATCGCGCTGATTGCAGCCTCGTTGACCTGGAATACAAGAAGCTCGTCACCCTCTTCGACGTGCTCGCCTGCCGCTACACTGAACTGGGCGACGCTTCCCTGTACCTGCACGCTGATGCTTCGATTGGCATCCAGTCGCGGGACGGCCGAACCATAGATAGAGAGTACCTGCGGGAGGCTTCCTTGTATTGGAACAACCGTTTCGACGAGAACGCTTGGTTGCTCGTCTGCGTAGCATGCGAACGGCACCACCGCAGCCAGGATGGCCGCTATGAGAAGCGACATCCTCATCCGGTCGCTCCTCCAGGGACTGTCGCACTCGCCGGAAGCGTCACACGCCGCATGCCGGCACCGATCACGGTTGCAAGGCTGACCTCTGCCTCAAGCGTGGTTTGCTCGAGCGAAATCGCCTCCTGCTCTCGCGAGAGACGCGCGGTCAGAATGTCGACATAGCTGCGTTCATCCAGATTGCCGGCCGCGAACGCATCTTTCGCGCTTGCTGCGATCGATCGAGCCTCTCCGAGCCGTGGTTGCAGTGCGGCAAGCTGCCTGCGGACAACGGTTCGCTCGGCAAGGAGCGAGCGCACTTCGCCCACTGCGGCGGTCAGGCGTGCGGAGTATTCGTCGGCAAGCTGTTTGCGTGTAGCGCCCGCGACGGCAATGTTGCCTTGATTGCGATCGAAGATCGGCAGTTCGAAATTCGCCTGCGGACCGAGGGTACCGACGAAGCTCGTGTCACGGCCGCCGGTGAGGCCAATCGACAGGTTGGGAAATTGCGACAGGACAGCCGCGCGCAGCTTGGCCTCGGAGGAGGCGTAGCCGAAGCGGAGCGCGACAAGATCAGGACGACGCTCTGCGAGCGTGGCGAGATCGGCTTTGACGGCACTGGTTGAGACGGCGGGAAGCAGGATCGTCCGGTCGAGAGGGAGGGATATCTCGGGGGCAAGCCCGACAAGCGCATTGAGCTGATGACGCCAGCCCGTCAACTGCCTTTCCAGATCGGCTTCGCTCTTTTCGATATCGCCGACTGCAACCAGGTCGGGGGACAATGTCGCGACCGTCGCATTTCCCTCGGAGATCGCTTTCTTGGTCAGCTCGTATTTTGCGACCAGAGCTTCCCGTGTTTGCTTGATGAACTGCTTGAGGCGTTCCCCCTCGACGATCTGCACGACCAGCAGACGAGCCTGTCCGAGTGTTTGCCATTCCTGCCAAAGCAGGCTGGCGTTGACCTTCTCCGCATCTGCTTGTGCCGATGCAACATTGGCCCGATAGGTCACGAGCGACCGGATATCCTGGGTCAAGCCCGCGGAATAGCTGTCGGCTAGGCCCGGTCCGGAGATCAGAAACGGATAAGATGCGGATACTTGCGGATTGGGCAGAATTCCCGCTAGCTCGACCTGTGCACGGGAAACGCCGAGTTGGCTGCGTGCGGCAACCAGATCGGGATTGTTCGCAAGGACAAGCCGGTCCACTTCGGCGATCGAGAGCGGATGTAACTTTGAGGGGGCAGCCCGGAGAGTGCCAATGCTGGACGATAGGTGAGGCGTCTGGTCGAGCGGAAGGGGATGGTACGTCGCGCATGCTGGCAGAAGCAGGGAAAATGCCGCAATTCCGGCACGTCGCAACCACGAGCCGTTCCCGCGATCTGAACCAGAAGAAATCAAGCTGCCCCTCATGACGCGACAACGGCATAAAAATACTGCCCACTCACGCAAGCGAACGTAGAGTGTCGGGCAGGATTCCGTGCGTATCTTCCAGAAAGCTGCGGCGCACCTTACGGATCGACAAAGTTGCGGTGGCCCGTTTTACGCAAGATGGGCATGGAACGCCGTCACGACCTGTGCGCCTTTGCCGACGGCGAACATGCCGTCAGTCCATGCACAGGCGCGATATCAAGCCCGGTAAGGCGTTGATCGCTAAGGGGACCTAGCGACACACCGGAAATGGTGGATTTCAATTTCCACCCGACATTACGCCAACCTGCCGTCAGCCGTTATTCAGCTACCAGCCCGGAATTGCTGCGCAGGACGCGCCGGCACTAACGCTTACCGAACGACCTATGGTGTTGGCGTCTTCGAATCGACGGCCTCCTCCACGAACTCGACGCCGAGTTCCTGGCTGCCGTCCCGCAAGAGCAGGTGCTGCGGTATCCCGTCCGGGCGCAGTCTCGTTTCGACCAGCGGCGAGACGTATTTTCTGCCCGCCTTGCGGCGGTCGAAATCGGCCCGCGCGGCGGCGCGTAGCTTGGCATCTGTCATCAGGTCATAGCCGACGCCGGCCATGACGATGGCAGAATAGATCGAACCCTTGTCGCCGATGGTAGTGCCACCGCAGGCGGTCACCGGCCACGTATGCAGACCGACGCCGATCGGCATGGTCGCGATCGCGAAAAGGCCGGTGGGAGTATTATAGCTGACATCGCCGACATCGGTTCCACCGCCGGTGGTGATTTCCGGCAGCACCGGCATGATGTCCGACATCAGGCCCGCGTCCGGCAATCCCGTCTCCCGTTGGCAGATCTTAGCGAACTCCTGCTCCTCCACGCTCCATTCCAACGGAAGCGCCGACATATGGGCGTGGATGCGGTTGACCAGTGTTTCGTTTGGCAGCAGATCGTGCAAGCCGAAGAAATGGTCGATCTTGACCTCGGTCTGAGTTGAAGTGGCCGCGCCGTTGGCGACATCCTTGACCCATTCGGTGACGGTGTTAACGTCCTCGCGATCCTGATCGCGGATCATGATGAAGATTTCGGCGGTGGCAGGGATGACATTGGCCGCAGTGCCTCCGTCCGTATAGATGTAGTGGAGGCGCGTCGTCGGCTTGAGGTGTTCACGCATGAATTGGATGCCGATCCCGAACAGTTCTGCGCCTTTCAGGGCGCTGCGCCCTTCCCAGGGGTCGACGCCGGCATGGGCGGTGCGGCCGCTATAGCGTACCCGCACCATGTTCGCAGCGGCGGTCCGGAGCAGACCCGTCGCATTCATCGGGCCTGGATGCCAGGCCAGGCAGGCGTCGAGTTCGTCGAACAGCCCATCTCGCGCCATGTAGACCTTCGCACCCTCGGTCTCCTCGGCCGCGCAGCCGTAGACTCTAATCGTGCCCGGCACCTTCTTGTCGATCATCATCTTCTTCAGTGCGAATGCCGCGCCCGTGCAGCCTGCGCCCAGCATGTTGTGGCCACAGCCATGCCCTACTTCCGTGCCCGTGGGGCCAGGCGTCCGGCGCGGCTCCGCCGCATTGCCTAGATCGGGCAGCGCGTCATATTCCGGTAGGAAGCCGATCTTTGGGCCGCCCTCTCCCTGCGACCATTCGGCCAGGAAAGCGGTGGGAATGCCGGAGGTTCCGGTGCTGACGATCTTGAAGCCGGCCTCCTTCAATTCTCGCAGGTGAATCTCTGACGACTTCTCCTCGTGCAACGACAGTTCTGGGGTCTTCCAGACCTCATGAGATATGCGCAGGATCGCCTCGCGAACCGCCTCAACCGCGTCACGCGCGGCCTTGGCGGATGCAGAGACATCGGCGCCCTCGGCGGCGGCGAGGGAAGATGGGAGCATTAACGTCGCCGACGACGCCAGCGCTCCAATCAAGAGAGTCCGACGTGAGATTTCATCGATCTGCGCAAAAGATTCATTCCACATGGATTCAAGACCTCTATCGAACGGAACGCATGTCTCCCCACTGGATAGTCCACCGGGCGTTTCGATGAGTAAAGCCTGTTACCGAAAAATGGACACCCAGCCGAGGATCTGGACACTGTGCCTAGTTGAAAGGAAGCTGGTTCGCGCCACACGCATCGCATGCGGCACAGCAGGCTGACTATATCGAGGTGCAATGGGATTCGGATCGATCACCAAAGTTTGCGATCTTGATCCTCAAGCCGTGCGGACACGTATTAACAACTGATTAATAATGGTTTTCAGCAGGACGAGAGATGTTTCAGTTGCCGCCTGCGGCAGAGGCGGACCATACCACCTGGGTTTGGCTTTTCCCGACTATCTCCTTACCCTAAGTCAACATCAATTTGGTCGCTTATCGACCAGTCGAGGTCGGAGCTTTCGACGCCGGATATGGATTGTGGGGATAGCGCTGGCCGGTTTGGCTCAGCGGAGCGGTACAACCCTGCCTTCAGCAAGCGTCACGCGGCGGTCCATGCGCGCGGCAAGCTCATGGTTGTGCGTGGCGAAGAGCGCCGACAGCCCCGACTGGCGGACCAGCGCCTCGAGCGCCTCGTAGACATAGCTGGCGGTAGCGGGGTCGAGATTGCCCGTCGGCTCGTCGGCGAGCAGGATGAGCGGCGCGTTGGCCACCGCCCGCGCGATCGCCACGCGCTGCTGTTCGCCGCCTGACAGTTCGGCCGGCCGGTGCTCGGCCCGCTTGCCGATCTTCATATAGTCAAGGAGCTGGTTTGCCCGCTCGCGGGCCTCGGCGCGGGAAAGGCCGCGGATGATCTGCGGCATCATGATGTTTTCGACCGCCGAGAATTCGGGCAGGAGGTGGTGGAACTGGTAGACGAAGCCGATCTCGTTGCGGCGGATCGCCGTGCGGTCGTCGTCCGAAAGCCGCCCGCAGGCACGGTGGTTTACGATCACATCGCCGCCATTCGGCCGTTCGAGAAGGCCGGCGGCATGCAGCATGGTCGACTTGCCCGTGCCGGACGGCGCCACAAGCGCGACCATCTCGCCGCGCTTCAGCGAGAACTCCGCGCCGTTCAGGATCGTCAGCCTCTTCGGCCCCTGAAGGTAATAGCGCTCCACCGCCTTCAGTTCGAGGACGAGGTCGCCGGCCATCATTCGTACCTCAGAGCTTCGACCGGATCGAGCCGGGCGGCTCGCCATGCTGGAAACAGCGTCGCCAGGAAGGAAAGCGCCAGCGCCATGATCACCACCGATATGGTTTCGCTCGCGTCCATGCGCGCCGGCAACTGGCTCAGGAAATAGAGTTCGGGGTTGAAGAGCGTCGTGCCCAGAAGCCAGGAGAAGAATTCACGGATGCGCTCCACGTTGAGGCAGACGACGACACCCAGCACCACGCCGGCAAGGGTACCGGCGGCGCCGATCGCCGAACCGGCCATAAGGAAGATGCGCATGACCGCGCCGCTGGTCGCGCCCATCGTACGCAGGATCGCGATGTCGCTGCCCTTGTCCTTCACCAGCATGATGAGGCCGGAAATGATGTTCAGCGCCGCCACCAGCACGATCAGGGTCAGGATCATGAACATGACGTTGCGCTCGACTTCGAGCGCCGAGAAGAAGGTCTGGTTGCGCGTGCGCCAGTCGACCAGATAGAGTTCGCGCTTCGCCGCCTGCTCGATCTTCGGCCGCATCTGACCCACGTTGTCGGGATTGTCGAGATAGATCTCGATGGTCTGCGCCTTGTCGCCGAAGTTGAAATAGGCCTGCGCCTCCGTAAACGGCATGAAGATGATCGTGGAATCGTATTCCGACATGCCGATGTCGAAGATCGCCGTGATCTTGTAGGCTTTGACGCGGGGCGTCGTGCCGAATGGCGTCACATCGCCATCGGGCGAGATCAACGTGATCGTGTCGCCGAGTTCCAGCCCGAGATTCTCCGCCATCCTGACGCCGATCGCCACGCCGCCACTTTCGTCGAACCCGTCGAGCGTGCCGGATTTGAGTTGCTTGGAAACGAGATCGATCTTCTCAAGATCCGCTTCGCGGATGCCGCGCACCAATGCGCCGGTTCCCGCGCCCACCTTGCCGGAGGCGAGCACCTGTCCCTCCACCAGCGGGATCGCCATCTTGACGCCGGGAACCCCGTCGATCCGCTTGGCGACCGCGTCGTAGTCGTCGAGCGGCCGGTCGATCGGCTGCAGGATCAGATGACCGTTGATACCGAGGATGCGCGTCAGGAGTTCTTCGCGGAAACCGTTCATCACGGCCATCACGATGATGAGCGTGGCGACGCCGAGCATGATGCCGAGGAAGGAGATCGAGGCGATGACGGAGATCACAGTCTCCTTGCGGCGGGCGCGCAGATAACGCCACGCGACCATCCGCTCGAAGAGCGAGAACGGCCCGGCGCCGGCGGTCGGCACGCCGTTCGGCTTGGCCTGCCGCCCGTTCGCTACCGCGCCGGCCGCTGCCTGTGTCACGCGCCCTTCTCCAGCGTCGACAGGAGTTCGTCGACTTTCTTCACGTCGCGCTTGCCGGTCGCGCGCTTCTTCACCTCGACCGTGCCGTCGGCCGCGCCGCGCGGGCCGACGATCACCTGCCAGGGAACGCCGATCAGGTCGGCGGTGGCGAATTTCGCGCCGGCGCGCTGGTCGGTGTCGTCATAGAGCACTTCCCGCCCGGCTTTCTCATAGGCCACCTGCAGCTTTTCCGAGAGCGCGTCGCAGGCCGTGTCGCCCGGCTTCATGTTGATCAGAACGACATCGAACGGAGCGACGTTCTCCGGCCATATGATGCCGTTCTCGTCATGGCTCGCCTCGATGATGGCCGCGACCAGCCGGCTCGGACCGATGCCATAGGAGCCGCCGGAGACGAAATGCTCCTTGCCGTCCGGCCCGGTGACGCTGGCGCCCATCGGCTTGGAGTATTTCTCGCCGAAATGGAAGATATGGCCGACCTCGATGCCGCGCGCGGAAAGCCGCTCCGTCTCCGGCACCTTCTCCCACGCGCTTTCCTCATGCATGTCGTCCGTCGCCGCATAGGGCCGCGTCCATTCGGCGACGATGCCGGCAATCTCCGCATCGTTGGAGAAATCGGTATCGGCGCCCGGCACTGGAAGCGACAGGAACTCGCGGTCGCAGAACACCGCGCTCTCGCCCGTGTCGGCGAGAATGATGAATTCGTGGGACAGGTCGCCGCCGATGGGGCCGGTGTCGGCCCGCATGGGAATCGCCTGCAGGCCCATGCGCGTGAACGTCCTGAGATAAGCGACGAACATGCGGTTATAGGCGGCGCGGGCGCCCTCATAGTCGAGATCGAAGGAATAGGCGTCCTTCATCAGGAATTCGCGCGATCGCATGACACCGAAGCGCGGCCTCACCTCGTCGCGGAACTTCCACTGTATGTGATAGAGATTGAGCGGCAGGTCCTTGTAGGAGCGCACATAGGCGCGGAAGATTTCCGTCACCATCTCCTCATTGGTCGGCCCGTAGAGCATGTCGCGCTCGTGCCGGTCCTTGATGCGCAGCATCTCCTTGCCGTAATCGTCGTAGCGGCCGCTCTCGCGCCACAGATCCGCCGACTGGATGGTCGGCATGATGATCTCGAGCGCCCCGGCACGGTTCTGCTCCTCGCGGATGATCCGCGTGACCTTGTCGAGCACCCGCTTGCCAAGCGGCAGCCAGGAGAAGCTGCCGGCCGCCTGCTGGCGGATCATGCCCGCGCGGAGCATGAGGCGATGGGATATAATTTCCGCTTCGCGGGGATTCTCTTTGAGGATGGGCAGGAAATAGTGCGACAATCGCATGGATGGGCCCCGAGGTCCTTGTGACAAACTGAAAAATGCGGGCCGGCGGAATCGGCGGCGTTCGTGCGGGAATTTCACGCGCTTCATAGCCATTTCAAGGCGGCTTGGGAACCCGAGCGCGGTGCGGCCCTTTCGTGCACGGCGTCTGCCTGCACGATAAGCATCGCGTGCCTCTGAATTGTGCAGCGCAGCACATCAAAGGCCCTTTCAGCGCAATATTTTCCGTGACAATCCGCTCGGGATTGGTCTAAGGTTTTCCGATAACCGAGGGAATGGAAACAAATCCACTCCCCCTACGCGGTCAAAGTCTTGGGAGGATGCGATCCTGGCGCGGTGATGCGCAGCCGCCGGGAAACCGGAAATAGGATCGGACGCGTTTATCTCGCAAGGCTTCGTGCCTTGCTTTTTTTTGCCCGGATGAACCCTTCGCACAGCGGGAAGATATCCCTCCCGCCGCTCTCGTTTCTGCCACGGCTATTGCCATGGCTTTGGACGGTCGGAGGGTTGAGGTATTTTCGTCATCCTCGGGACAGGCCCGAGGATCTACCTCGGGTAGTGCAATTGCGGCTGTTTTGGTGAAACGACAGGCCGATTTTCACCGCGATGACTGGCATCTACGGCAGATCCTCGGGACAGGCCCGAGGATGACAAGGGTGACGTTGGCCACGCCAATCGACCGTGCCCCGATAGCCCTCCGCCTCAGCCCAGCGGCGCGTTGAGGCGCGTATCCTTGGTGATGATACCGCCGCGATCGCCGATTTCGATCGAGCCGTAACGCTGCTTGAAGCATTCCGGCAGCGGCCGGTCGCCGGGCGCCGAAAGCCATAGCCGCAGCATATGCCGGCGCTTCTCCGGTTCCGGCCAGTCGAGGAAGCCCATGCGGTCGTGCAGCATGGAATGGTTGTAGACGAATTGCAGGTCGCCCGGCTTCAGCCGCATGACGAGATGCAACTCCGGATCGTTGGCGAGACTGTCGAAGAGATCGAGCGCTTCGACATGCCGATCCGTCAGGCGCATGGCGTCGGGGAAGCGCTGGGCGCTGTCGATATATTGCCGCTGGTACATGCCGGTCAGGTGGCCGCAGTACCAGTTGAGCACGGGTATCTCGAAATAGGGCTTCTGGCCTTCCGGTATCTCGCCGCGCCGGTCGGTGGCGATCGGGTCGAAGAGAAGCGGCACGAGGTCCGGCCGGCGCTTCTGCATCTCGTTGTAGATCGTGACGGTGCTGACCAGCAGCGACTCCCCGCCCTCTTTCGCGTCCTTCAGGCAGAGCAGGCCGACGACATCTGCGGAATCGGTGTGGAAGGTCTGCCGCTCAGCCGTCTGGTAGATGCGGGTATTCGTGTCCTTCGCATTGGCGCCGGTGTCGCGCACATGGCCGAGAATATGGCCCTTGGCGTTCTGCGAGCGTGCGCTTCCGAGATGCGAGCCGACGCCGCAGAAGATCGTCGCCGCGAGTTCCCGCGAATAATTCTCAGCCGGAAGCCCGCGCAGCACCTCGAACCCGATCCCCTCGACCAGCTTTTCGCGTAGCGCCGCCAGATGACCGGCAAGGCGCGGCAGGGGAAAATCTTCCTTCCTCAGCGCGCCGATATCGTCGGTCCGCGCAAGATAGACCTGGCCGGCCGCCTCCAGTTCGGCAATGTCTTCGCTCGAAAGCTCGACCAGCCAGCGTTCCTTGTGCCGGGCCATTTCCTCGCCGGTCCATGCGGCGGGGGAATCGATGAGAGGTGGTGGCATTTCCATGGCGTATTCCTCCAGCAGCCCGTTCTTTTTCGATCGGCGGGCTCGTCCGCCAGATTGCTGCATTTCGGCGTTCGATGGCAATCCAAATGTCGTATGGCGCCATTTTGGCCCGGATGTGGGACCATTGCGGTGCCCGCCCGTCGGCGCTACCACTTCCTTCCTTTTTGACGGAGCATCTCCATGCCTGAAACCGTGACAGCCGCGATGGTCGTGATCGGCGACGAAATTCTTTCCGGACGAACCAAGGACAAGAATGTCGGCCACCTTGCGGACATCATGACGGCGATCGGCATCGACCTTAAAGAGGTGAGGATCGTCCCCGACGAGGAAGACGAGATCGTCGCCGCCGTCAACGCGCTGCGCGCCCGCTATACCTACGTCTTCACGACAGGCGGCATCGGCCCGACGCATGACGACATCACGGCCGACGCGATTTCCAAGGCTTTCGGCGTGCCCTGCGACTACGACGCCAAGGCGCTCGCCATGATGGAAGCAGCCTATGTCAAGCGCGGGCTTGAAATGACGGCCGCGCGCAAGCGCATGGCGCGTATGCCGGTCGGCGCGAAGCATATCCACAATCCCATTTCCACCGCACCGGGTTTCCAGGTCGAGAACGTCTACGTCATGGCCGGAGTCCCCTCGATCTTCCAGGCGATGCTGGACAGCGTCGTGCCGACACTGAAAACCGGGCAGAAGCTGCTCTCGGCGACCGTTCATTGTCCGTATGGCGAGGGCGCGGTGGCCGAAGCGCTCGCCGCCATCCAGAAGGTGCATCCCGACACGATCATCGGCTCCTATCCGAAATCCTTCGAGGGCAAGTTCTCCACCGATCTCGTCATCCGCTCGCGCTCGCCCGAAGCGCTGGCCGCCGCCGAAGCCGATGTCGCCGCCATGGTGGCGGGGCTCGGCAAGGCCGCATGACGACGGTTGTCGAGGCTGAATGCTGCGTCGTCGGCGGCGGGCCGGCGGGCATGATGTCGGGCTACCTCTTCGCCCGCGCCGGGGTGAAAACGGTCGTACTGGAGAAGCACGGCGATTTCTTGCGCGATTTCCGGGGGGACACGGTGCATCCCTCGACGCTGGAGATCATGCATGAGCTTGGCCTTGCCGAAGAACTCCTGAAACGCCCGCACGAGAAAATCGAGCGCCTCGGCGGCAATTTCGGCGACACGCATCTACGCATCGCCGACTTCTCCGGCATCAAGGCGCATTATCCCTTCATCGCGCTCATGCCGCAGTGGGATTTCCTCGATTTCCTTGCCCATGCGGCGAAAAACCTGCCGTCGTTCTCGCTCAGGATGAATACCGAGGCGACCGGTCTCATCGAGGAAAACGGCCGCGTCGCCGGCGTCCGCGCCAACGGGCCGGAAGGCGAAATCGAGATCAGGGCCAGGCTCACCATCGGTGCGGACGGCCGCCACTCCACCATACGCGAGGCGAGCGGGCTCAAGGTCACCGATATCGGCGCGCCGATCGACGTGCTCTGGTTCCGCATCGACCGCGACCCCGACCAGGGCGAGGACGTTCTGTTCAACGCGGCTGCCGGCAGGATCGTGGTCACCATCGACCGCGGCGATTATTGGCAATGCGCCTTTGTCATCGCCAAGGACGAGGCGCCGAAGATACATGCCGCCGGCCTCGACGCCTTCCGGCTATCGGTCGTCTATGCCGTGCCGTGGCTTTCTAGCCATATCGACCAGATCGCAAGCTGGGACGACGTAAAGCTGTTGACCGTCACCGTCGACCGGCTGGAGAAATGGTCACGGCCGGGACTGGTGATGATCGGCGACAGCGCGCATGCCATGTCGCCTGTCGGCGGCGTCGGCATCAACCTCGCCATACAGGACGCGGTGGCCACGGCCAATCTGCTGGCCGGCCGCCTCGCCGCCGGAGCGCTTTCCGACGCGGATCTGGATCGGGTGCGGGAACGCCGGCTCTGGCCAACGCGGATCGTCCAGTTCGTTCAGGTCCAGGCGCATCGCCTCATCCTGACGCCTCTGCTGGAAAACAGGCAGCGCGAGCCACGGCCGCCGCTTCCCGTCCGTATCCTGTCCGCCCTCCCCTGGTTGCAAAGGCGTTTCGCGTCGTGGGTCGGCCTCGGCGTTCGGCCCGAGCATGTCCGCTCGCCGCGCGCCGGTTGATGGGGATCAAGTTCCTGCGAGCCGATACGTGTTAAGATCGCTACAAGTCTCAGGAGAATGACGATGCCGTTCAAGACCCTTGCCGCCGTCCTCCAGTCGCCCGCCGACGCCGGACGCGTGCTTGATTTTACGGTTCCGTTCGCGTCGAAATACGGTAGCCACGTAGTCGGGATCCATGCCGAAGCGATACCGCTCCCCTATCCATCGCCGACGGGAGTGAGCTCCGATCTCGTGTTCCTCGAGGCAACCGCCGAAGCGAACCGCAAACGCTCCGCGGAGATCGAGAAACTCTTCCGGTCACGGGCGGACGCGGAAGGGATATCCGCCGAATGGCTGAGCGTGGAAACGTTCATGGGCGACAGCGCCCAGCCCGCCCTGGCCAATGCGCGCGCGTCCGATCTCGTGATCGCCCAGCAGGTCGATCCGGAATCCGTCGCCGGCGACACGGGCGGCATCGAGACGCTTCTCTTCGAGAGCGGAAGGCCGGTCTTGCTCATCCCCTATGCCGGAGCGGTTCCGGCCCATATCGGGCGTGTGCTGGTGGCCTGGAACGGCTCGAAGGAATCGGCGCGCGCCACGTTCGACGCCCTTCCCTTCCTGCACGCTGCGGACGAGGTCGAGCTTCTGCTCATCGACAAGGACGCGGAGTCCGAAGAAGGCTGGGCCGGCGGCGCCGAGATCGCGGAGACACTGGCCCGCCATGGCCTGAAGGTCGAGGTAAGGGACGAGACGGCCGCCGGCACGCCGATCGGCGCCATCATCGGCAACAGGGTGGCGGAAACCGGCGCCGACCTTCTCGTTATGGGTGCCTATAGCCGCTCGCGGCTCAGCGAATGGCTGTTCGGCGGCGCAACGAGAACCGTTCTCGAATCCATGCCCGCGCTCACGCTGATGTCACGATAGCGGGAACCCGGCGCGGCGCGACGGACTGGCGTTCCGGTGTCCGGACCGCTATGAGCGGGTATGATACGCACCGCATGCCGAATCATCGGCTGGCTCATCCTTCTCGCAATCGTTTTCGCGACGATCTCGCCGATCGGCCTCAGGCCGCGGCTGGGATACGGTCCCGATTTCGACCGTTTCGTCGGCTTTCTCGTGTCTGGGCTGTTCCTGGGGTTCGGCTATCGGCGCCGCTGGCTTTGGATGGTCGGTATCATCGCCGTCGCGGCGTTCGGCATCGAGACCCTGCAATATCTGACGCCGGATCGCCACGCCAGGTTCTGGGACGCCACGGTAAAGGCGAGCGGCGGCATCCTCGGCGTGCTCGCAGCGCATATGGTCCTCGTCCTGGGCACGTCCTGACCAACGCCGGCTTTCACTTCGAATCCGGCATTATCGACCGCGAACCGCGAATCAGGGCGATCGCCGAGTTCGACAAGGAAATCGCTGGCTTGCAAAGCGTGGCGCCAAAACTTCCTGAACGGAGAAAAAGACAGGGCGGTAACGGCGCCAGCGGCATGGAAAAGGACTTCCATCGCGCTATGGTCTAACCGGAGCGGGTGGCCGGGAAACGGAAAGGAATGCCCGATGCCGTCCGACATGAAGAGCGAACCGCCCTGCATCTATCCAACCTTCCGCTATCGCGATCCGTCCGCGATGATCGATTTCCTATGCCGGGCATTCGGCTTCGCCGTGCGCGTGAAATATGGCGAGGGCAGCGAAATCCAGCACGCCGAGCTTGAACTCGGCTCCTCCATCATCATGCTCGGCGCCGTACGCGATGACGAATACGGCGCCATTGTCGGCGTTCCCGGCGAGAATGCCGGCAAGTCGATCTATGTGGCCGTGGGGGATACGGATCCCATCTACGCGAAGGCCAAGGCGGCAGGCGCGGCGATCCTTCGCGAGCCGTATGACACCGATTACGGCAGCCGCGACTTCATGTGCCGCGATCCGGAGGGCAATGTCTGGTCGTTCGGCACTTACTGGCCGAAGGTCGGCGAAAAGCCGCTTTGATCAACGTGCGGCAGCCAGCAGCGCGTTGCAATCCAGCTGCGCTTCAAGCGTGTCGGCGATACTATCGAGCGCGTTTTCAACCGCAGCGCGGTAGTCGATGCCTCCGTGATGGGCGCCGAGGCTTTCGAGGAATTCTTTCCTGAATGCATCGGCGGTGAACAAGCCGTGGAGATAGGTGCCGAAAACCTTGCCGTCCGGCGATGTCGCGCCCTCCCCGGCCCCGTCGACCAGCGCAACCGGACGCAGGCAATCCGCCCCCTCCGTCCGCCCCATATGGATTTCATAGCCTTCCAGCGGTGTATCGAAGCGGACCGACTGCGCCGCCGTGTTGCGGACGGTCTTCTGCGCTGCCATCACGGTGTCGACATCGAGCATGCCAAGCCCTTCGGCCTTGGTCGCCGCACCTTCAATGCCGTCCGGATCGGAGACGCTTCGGCCGAGCATCTGATAGCCGCCGCACAGGCCGACGATATGACCGCCGCGCCGCCGATGCGTCGCGAGATCGCGGTCCCAGCCATTCGCGCGGAAATGCGCCAGATCGGCGATGGTCGATTTCGATCCGGGGATGACGACAAGGCCGGCATCGGCCGGCAAG
>JBDZVC010000220.1:0-7252 GCA_040255475.1 Phyllobacteriaceae bacterium
AGGAAAGGACGCCAAGACATTTCGCCCTGAAACAAGAAAGCCCCGCCGGCTTTCACGACGGAGCTTTCGGTCGCCCGATGGAGTTTTGCAGTCGGCCCAATCACGCCAGGATGTAGACGATCTCGTACGTATCCGGATCGACGATGACGATGCGGCCGTCGGCGAGGATGAAATATTCGTAGTCCTCATAGGCCGGAACGATCTTCACGATCCGCGGCGGCAGCCGATGCAGGTGGACACTGTGCGGGATCGCCGTCCCGACATCGACGTCGAACGTCACGTGCTCGACCGGCTGGACATTCTCCGTCTTGACCACCTCCTTGATCTCGGTCCTCTGCTCGGTGGTGACGTTCGCGTTGACGCCGCCATTCTTCTGCACCGAGCCGGTCTTTTCGTTGCTCGGCCCAGAGGTCTCACCGCTCTTCATCTGGCTGTTTTTCATGGGCTGGCCATTGCCGGACCCGGTCGTACCGCTCGTGCCCATCTCGGACTTCATCTCGTTCTTTGAGCCATGATGCTTCCCTGACGGGCCGGCTTCCCCGGATTTCATCTGCTCTTGCGAATCCGATTGCCCTTGCTGGTCCGATCTGGAGCCGGATTTCATCTCCGCGTTCCGGCCTTCCGGCTTCATCTTCGTATTGCCCTCGGCCTTCATGCCTGTCCCGGCTTCGCCGTTCGTCCCGGCATTGCGGTCCATTTTCCTTTGACCGCCGGCGTTGCCTCCGGCTTGCGCCTGGCCGTGGGTACCGCCTTCCGTCTTCATTTCGGCGCCGGACGCACCCTTGTGCATCTTGCCCTTGGTCGTGTGCTGGGCTTCGCCCTGGGTCTGGTCGTTAAGCTTCGTGTTATCCTGCGTGCTCTGCGCCCAGACCGCGCCAGATGTGATGCCCAGGCTGACCATCATGGCGAGACTGCTGACCATCACTTTTCGGGTGATATTCATCTCGATCTCCATTAGCTGGCTCACCAGCCCTGATCGTGGGACAAACTACCTGCTTTCCATTGCGTTCCGATCCGGCCCTCACATTGTGTTAATGGTGCATCGGCCTGCTCTTCTCGCAAAAACCAGCATCCATGCTACCCTTGGACAATCAGGAGGCGCCCATGATCACCGGATCGCTTTGCAAGGCCGCACGCGCGCTTGTCGGCGTAAGCCGATACAAGCTCGCCGCCAATTCAGGGGTGGACACGCGAACGGTAGAGCTCTTCGAACGCGGCATCAGCGCCCCGGACGATCGCGCGGTCGCCGCGCTTCAATCCGCACTGGAAGCGCTCGGGGCCGTGTTCATACCGGAGGAGGGCTCGCATGGTGCCGGTGTCCGGCTGAAGTTCAACCGGTCGATCACCAAGCGGATCGGAACGATGGAGAACGAGGGCGGCCCACCGCCAAGGACGACGTTCCCTAATTCGGGCCATCGCTCGCCGGAATTGCTGGCGACCCGCCCGGCCGCCGAACGGCCGCGCGCTTCTCCCCACCCGCTATATCGTCGAGGATCGGGCAATCCGGCCGGTGGTCGCCATGGCAGGCATGGATCAGCTTCTGCAGCGTGGCGCGCATCTGCTCCAGTTCGTGCAGCTTCTCGCCGATCGCCTCCACATGGGCAGCAGCAATCTCGCGCACATCGTGGCTGGCGCGTGTACGGTCCTCGTAAAGCGCCATCAACTGCCGGCAGTCGGGGATCGAAAAACCGAGCCCGCGGGCGCGGCGCAGGAAGGCGAGCTTGTGGATGTCGCTCGCCGAATAGTCGCGATAGCCGTTTCCCGCGCGCGCCGGCCGAACGAGACCGATATCCTCGTAATAGCGAATGGTCTTGGCCGGCAGTCCGGATCTCTCGGCAGCTTCGCCTACGTTCATCGGCTTCCCCTTGTGGTTGTCCTGCCACAATGGCTCGGCAAGTGTGGCGCAAATACAATAACTGCCGAAGGAAAGCGGCGCCCTCGGCCCATCAGAGAGATATGTGCTTGGCAAAGGTTTGCAACGCCCCCTAGAAAGACGGCGAAATTGCGGCTGGAATCATAGGCACTGCGGATGAACATGAAGTCGGTTTTAGCCTCGGCGGCGCTTATGCTGGTGATGGCGCTGTCGGGATGCACGAGCGTCGGTACATTGTTCACGGATGCCTATAGCTCGAAGGTGGATGCCGGATACCAGTTGCCGGCCATTCCTATCTACAAGGTGCCGGAACAGTACCGCCGCCAGGAAGTCTCCTTCCCCACGGACGAGGAACCCGGAACGATCATCGTCGATACGAGCGGCCATCACCTCTATTTCGTCGAGGGTGACGGCAAGGCGATGCGCTACGGTATCGGCGTCGGCCGTGAAGGCTTCGAGTGGAAAGGCACGACGCGCGTCGCCATGAAGCGCGAATGGCCGACCTGGACGCCGCCGGCGCCGATGATCAAGCGGCAGCCCGAACTGGCGAAGTATCGGGCCGGCATGGATCCCGGACTGATGAACCCGCTCGGAGCGCGCGCGCTGTATCTCTTCACCAAGCATGGCGACACGGGCTATCGTCTGCACGGCTCGCCGGAATGGTGGACGATAGGGAAGAACTCGTCTTCGGGCTGCATCCGGCTGATGAACCAGGACATCATCGATCTCTACGATCGCGCCGAGGTCGGTGCCAAGGTGATCGTGAAATAACCAATCCTATCGAGGGGGAGGAACCGTCCAGGCAACAAGGGACGCTCCAACAAAAAACCGGGCTTTTCGGCCCGGTTTTTTGTTGGGTTCGGCTATCGAAGAACGGTGGTCTCAGACCACCTGCTCGACATGCTGCACTTCGGGGATGAAGTGGCTGAGCAGGTTCTGGATGCCGTGCTTGAGCGTCGCGGTCGAGGACGGACAGCCCGAGCATGCGCCCTTCATGTTGAGGAAGACGGTGCCGTCCTCATAGCCGCGGAAGGTGATATCGCCGCCATCCATGGCGACCGCCGGGCGCACGCGCGTCTCCAGCAGTTCCTTGATCGTCAGCACGATCTCCTCGTCTTCCTTGTCGTAGAATTCCTCGCCGGTCTCGCGATGCGCGTCGGCCTCATGGCTGTGCGCCGGCGCCAGCACCGGATCGCCGCCCATGAAATGCTCCATGATGGCGCCGAGCACGGCCGGCTTCAGATGCTGCCACTCCGCGCCCTCTATGGTGACGGCAATGAAATCGTAGCCGAAGAAGACACCGCTGACGCCCGGGACGGCGAAAAGCCGTGCGGCAAGCGGGGAAGCCGCCTCCGCCGCATCGGCATTGCGGAAGTCTGCCGTACCCTCGGCCATGACGACCTTGCCGGGCAGGAATTTCAGCGTCGCCGGATTGGGCGTGGATTCGGTCTGGATGAACATATCGCGCGATCCGTCTGAGAAATCGTGTTTGCCGTTAAAATAGGCCCGCAGCGGCCAATCTACAAGCTTGAGCGGCCGGTTCAGGCGAGGCTCTCTATGTCCTCGTCCGAGAGATCCTGGGGTACTACGGTGACGGGAACCGGGAAGGCGGCCGTCTTGCCGGCGATCGAGGCCACCAGCGGGCCTGGCCCTTCCTTCGAGGAACCGGCCGCGAGCACCAGGATGGAGATATCCTGGTCCTCCTCGATAAGCCTGGTAATCTCTTCGGTCGGTTCGCCCTCGCGCACCATCAGTTCCGGCTCGATCCCCAGCTTTTCACGCACCTTGGAGGCGAATTTGTCGAGCGCGGCCTTGGCGGCGGCGACCGCCTCCTCGCGCATGATCTGCTCGACGCCCAGCCATTGCTTGAAATCGCCCGCGTCGACCACGAAGAGCAGCACGAGGCCGCCTCCTGTCGCCTTCACGCGATAGGCGGCATAGGCCACCGCGCGCTCGCATTCGGGCGTCTCGTCGATGATGGCCAGGAACTTACGGCGGTGGCCCGCCTCGTGGCTCAGGCGTTTGGAAACCATGAAATGTCCCTCGTTGCGGGCGGCACGATCCGCCGCCCACGAACTCCCGAAGCTAGCGAGCCGACAGGCGCCGCGTCAATCATCCAGAAGCCCGACGATGCGCCGCACCGTCTTCATCGTAGCCTCGGCAAGCACGCGCGCCCGTTCGCCGCCGTCCTTGAGGATGGCATCGATATGGGCCGGGTCCGCCATCAGGCGGCGCATTTCCGAAGCAAGCGGCGCAAGCTTTTCGACCGCGAGATCGGCAAGCGCCGGCTTGAAGACCGAGAACTGCCGGCCGGCAAACTCAGAAACAACCTTCTCCTTGGTGGTGTCAGCGAGGGCGGCATAGATGCCGACGAGGTTCTCCGCTTCCGGCCGGTCCTTCAGCCCGGCGACCTCCGACGGCAGCGGCTCCGGATCGGTCTTGGCCTTCTTGATCTTCTTCGCGATCGTGTCGGCGTCGTCGGTCAGATTGATGCGCGAAAGGTCGGACGGGTCCGATTTCGACATCTTCTTCGAACCGTCGCGCAGGCTCATGACGCGGGTGGCGACGCCTCCGATCAGCGGTTCGGTCAGCGGGAAGAAGCCGTTCACCTTTTCCTCGCCCACCGCCATCTCGACGCCGACACCGAGATCGGCGATGCGCCTGGAGAAATCATTGTTGAATTTCTGGGCGATGTCGCGGGTCAGTTCCAGATGCTGCTTCTGGTCGTCGCCGACCGGCACGTGGGTGGCGCGGTAGACGAGGATGTCGGCGGCCATCAGGTCCGGATAGGTGAACAGCCCCACGGACGCATTCTCGCGGTCCTTGCCGGCCTTCTCCTTGAACTGCGTCATGCGGTTCAGCCAGCCCATGCGCGCCACGCAATTGAAGACCCAGGTCAGCTCGGCGTGCTGCATCACCCGGGCCTGGTTGAAGACGATATGCTTCTTCGGATCGATGCCGGCGGCGATGAATGCGGCCGCGATGGCGCGCGTCTGGTCGGGCAGATCCTCGTGGACGAGCGTCGCCGTCAACGAATGCATGTCGACCACGCAATAGATGCAGTTATGGCTTTCCTGCAGCGCTACGAATTTGCGGATGGCGCCGAGATAATTGCCGAGATGGAGGTTGCCGGTCGGCTGGACGCCGGAAAAGACAAGGGGTTCGAAGGACATCCGATTTTCCTCGTGGCTTGTGGAGGGCCGTTTCGCACGCGGCGAAATTCCTGGACGCGCGCTTATGGATCATGGCGGGGAGGACGGCAAGAGGATTGATGCCGCATGAACAGCACTGCTGCCTACCGTGCTTTCATGGTAAGTTCCGGGAACCTTTCGCTGGCATAATCATCCAATGGCGGCATGGAGGTTGTCATGGCGAAGAGTGCAGGCGCCGAACAGGCGGGTACCGCTTTACGGGCGGACATGGCGCTTGTGGAGCGCGCGATGGCGCGCGAGGCGTCAGCCTGCCGGCTCATCATCAAGACCTACAACCAGCGGCTCTACCGGCTGGCGCGCAGCATCGTGCGCAACAATGGCGAGGCGGAAGACGTGCTGCAGGAGGCGTATCTGCGGGCTTTCGCGCATCTCGACAGTTTCCGCGGCGAGTCCGCGCTTTCCACCTGGCTTTCGCGCATCGTCATCAACGAAGCGCTCGGCCGGCTGCGCAAGCGGCGGCGGACGGTGGTTGCCGAAATCCCCGAAAGCCGGCGCGAGGGCAATGGCAGCGCCGACATCATCCCCTTCCCTCTCGTTTCGATCGAGGCCGACCCGGAGCGCACGATGGCACAAAGGCAGATCCTCAATCTCGTCGAGCGGGCGACGGACGACCTGCCTGAAATCTATCGCACCGTCTTCGTTGCCCGCGTGATCGAGGGGCTCAGCATGGAGGAAACATCGGACCTCCTCGGCATCAAGCCGGAGACGGTGAAGACAAGGCTGTTCCGTGCCCGCCGCCTCGTGCGCGAGACAATCGAGAAGGAAGTCGGCCCGGTGCTGATGGATGCCTTCCCCTTCGCCGGCCGCCGCTGCGAGCGGCTGACACGCGCGGTCATGCAGCAGCTCGGCTTCGAGGAATGATTTTCCGGGAACGTTTCCCGCCCGCCGGCATCAGATAGGCGTTACCAGCAACATAGCCGTGGCTCGGCCACGGAAGGAGAAAGACATGGCCATTCGATTGACCGCGGTGGTCGCCGCGTCGTGCCTTTTCCTGGCGGGCCTGCCCGCCTGGGGCGCCGAAAAACCGACCGACCCGCAGATCGCCCATATCGCCTACACCGCCGGCGAGATCGACATCGAGGCGGCGAAGCAGGCGCTCAAGAAAGCGCACAACAAGGACGTCAAGGCATTCGCCGAAGACATGCTGCGCGACCACGAAGCCGTCAACAAGCAGGCGCTGGCGCTGGTCAAGAAGCTCAAGGTGAAGCCCGAGGACAACGCCACCAGCGAGGCGCTGACCAAGGCGGCGAAAGCCGAGCACGCCAAGCTCGCCAAGCTGAAGGGCTCGGCCTTCGACAAGGCTTATGTCGCCAACGAGGTCGCCTATCATAAGCAGGTGAACGGGGCGCTGAAGGACCTCCTGATCCCGTCGGCCACCAATCCCGAACTGAAGGATCTGCTCGAAACCGGCCTGAAGATATTCCAGGGCCATGAGGAGCATGCCGAGCATGTCCAGTCCGAGCTCAAATAGGGGGGCGCGGTCGCTGCGCTGGGCTGTCGCGCTCGCCGGCGCGATCATGCTCGGTGCGGCGGCTGTCCCGGCGCGAGCCGAAACGATCACGGTGACGATCGAAAAGCTCGTCTTCTCGCCGACGGACATCAAGGCGAAGGTCGGCGACACGGTCGAATGGGTGAACAAGGACGTCCTTGCACACACCGCAACCGTGAAGGGCGGCTGGGACGTGATGATCCCGGCAAAGAAATCGGCGAGCCTGGTGCTGAAGAAAGCAGGCACGGTGGAATATTACTGCCGCTTCCACCCCAACATGAAAGGACACATCACGGTTACGCCGTGATGTGTCGCCGCATCATTCGGCGGGCTTGCGGCCGCGCTCGATGTTGCGGCGGATCATCCCGAATTCGGCGCCGCCTATGGCGAAGGCGGCGCCGAAATAGATCACCATTCCGGCCGCGATCAGGATCATCAGAGCCGAAGCCTGCGTCAGCAGCGACGATTGCGGCGTCAGCCACGAGGCCATGCCCTTCACGCCGAAATGGAGCGCGACGGCCATGATGACGGTCGCCACGATGAGGCGCGGAACGCGCCGGATGAGCCCTTCGTCCCGCGCCCAGTGGCCGCGGCGGACGAGCGCCGTCAGAAGCATCATTGCGTTCAGCCATCCGGCGGTGGCCTCGGCGGTGGCGATGCCCGCTTCATGGATGATCG
>JBDZVC010000221.1:0-7229 GCA_040255475.1 Phyllobacteriaceae bacterium
GCGCAGGGCCTCCTGGACGAGAATGTCGTAGCGAATGTGATCTTCGGCCATGGATTGCCCGGGCTTCAGCGTGACTCTGACGGAGCCTACCTCTAATCAAGCTTCGCGGCGGCGTAAACCTTGTATCGGCCGCCGCGTGAAAGCATATAAGCGCCTCGCCCGATTCCATCCAAGCAGCTTCGGCCAACAATGCAAGCTGCGGAAGCGAACCGGGCTTCTTTTATGGCATATGTCGGATCGGCGTCCGGCTGATCGTCTATCGAGGCGGGTCGCGTTGTCCCGCGCGAACCAAACCGGAAGCGGTGACATGACAGCGAGATTCCTGCGCATCGCGATTGTGCTCGGCCTCATCTCGGCTGTCGGGCCGTTCGCGATCGACATGTACCTGCCGGCCCTGCCGTCGATCGGGAGCGACCTTTCCGCATCGAGCGGCGCGGTGCAGATGACGCTGCTTGCCTTCTTCCTGGCCGTCAGCGCCGGGCAGGTGCTTGTCGGCCCGCTCTCTGACATGATCGGGCGCAAGGCGCCGCTCTATGGAGGGCTCGGCCTCTTCGCGGCGGGCGGCATCGGCGCGGCATTGTCGCCGACCATCGAATGGCTGATCTTCTTTCGTTTCGTCCAGGGCTTCGGCGCCTGTGCCGGCATGGTTGTGCCGCGCGCCATCGTGCGGGACCTGCATACGGGACCGGAGGCGACGCGGCTGATGTCGCTGTTGATGCTGGTTTTCAGCGTCTCTCCGCTGCTCGCGCCGCTGACCGGAAGCATCATCATCGGTCATCTCGGCTGGCGGGCGATCTTCTGGGTCGTGACGGTTGCGGCGGTTGCCGGCGTCGTGCTGCTTGCCCTTTTCCAGGCCGAAACCCGCCCGCCCGAGGAGCGTATCGGCAGCGGCATCCGCACTGCGATCACCAGCTACTGGTATCTGCTGCGTGACGGCCGCTTCCTGGCGCTGACCTTCATCGGCGGCTTCGGCATATCGAGCTTCTTTGTCTATCTGTCGGTTTCGTCCTTCGTCTTCATCGACCATTTCGGCCTGAGCCCGTTCCAGTACAGCCTTGCCTTTTCCTTCAACGCCATTTCCTTCTTCGCCATGGCGCAACTCACGGGAATGCTGACGGAGCGCTATGGGCTGGAACGCGTAGTCCGCGTGGCGGTCGCAGGCTACCTTGTGTTCATGGCGTTGCTCTTCGCGCTGACGCTTGTAGGCATCGATAGCGTCGAGGTGTTGATGGGGCTGCTTTTCATAGGCTACGGCTTCCTCGGTCTCGTGCTGCCGACGACTTCGGTTCTGGCGCTGGACGATCACGGGCCGATCGCCGGCGCGGCCTCCGCGCTGATGGGAACGCTCCAGTTCGTGGTCGGGGTACTCGCCATGGCGCTGGTCGGCTACTTCTCCAATGGCACCGCATTGCCGATGGTCGCCGGCATCGCCGGCTGTGCGCTCGTGGCGTTCCTGCTCGCGCAGTTCGCCGTAGGCCGACGGGACCGCGCCACAAGGGAAGGGGCGCCGGCGGAATAAGGTCAGCGCTTTCTATCGGCCGATACCGGCAAGAACAAAATCGGCTCGCTCTTCGACCTGCGCTCGTGGCACCTCCATGAGTTCGTAGCCGAGGCGCGAATAGACCGCGACCATCGCACGGTATGTCCGTTCGGCTTCATCGAACGATTGCTTGCGCTCGGCATCCTGCCCGAAGATTTCAGGCCATGGCGGCAGGGCGAAGACCCTGCGGGCATAGCGGTATGATCGGGCCGCTTTCCCGGTGGCTGGCGGGACCGGCAAGCCGCAAAGTTCGAGATAACCGACAACATCCGGCACGCCGCGATCGAAGAAAACTGGTCCGCTCCATTCCCGCGCTTCGGCATGATTGCGCAGATCGAAGGCGAGCATACACTCCGCAAAGAGCAGCCGGTCGGCCCAGGGCAGGGCGCTGCCGCCGGTTGCAATCTGGTCGCGGATCACCGTGCGGCCGGCTTCGGGAGCCGTGGCATATCCCTTCGCCTTCAGTGCCTCGATGAGGGTCGTCTTGCCCGATCCCGGCCCTCCGGTCAGGACGAAAAAGCGATCGGCCGGATCTTTCATGATGGCTCCAATACAGAAATGGAAAATGCGGCCGCGCGGAATTGCGGGCCGGCAAGACCAAATCGAAAAGTGGGAGGGAAGTGGAGGCTTCTGTTGCCAGGTGCCTCCGGACCCCGCTTAGACCTGCGACGGCCTAAGGCTTGATTTGAAGCGTTCGCGCTGCATTAAGCAGCGAGACGAGCTTCCGCATAGTTGTCGTTGGCAACTATAAGTTTAGCCCGATAACGGTGGTACAATGCCGGGCGAAAGTCCGATCTTTACACCTTCGTCGATCCTGTTTCGCCCCCATCAAAAGCCGCCCATGAAGGCTGCGGCGGTTTTTGGTGGAGGCGCCGGGTACCGCCCCCGGGTCCGAACGGCTTATTGCATCGGCAGTTTATCGCCATAGCCGGACGAGCCGGCAGGCCGAATATAGGTGGGCCGGCGACGCATGGGAAGAGGGCCGGCGTGCCTTACCTTCCACATTGACTCGAACCGCCAGTTTTCCGACATTTCCCGGGCGGGGACGTTAGCGGCTTGCCTTCGAAGGAGAAGGTCGCCGCTTCAGACGAGGAGGCCATGAGATGGCGGACTATATCTCGGATGTGAGGAAATACGATGCGACGGCAAGCGAGGAGATCGTCGGCAAGATCGTCAAACATCTCGGCATCGCACTGAGGAACCGCGATTCCTCGCTCGTTTCCTGTTCGGACCCGAAGGAACTCGATCGCGTGAAGACGAGTTGGTGCGGCAAGAAACTCGGCGTCACCGACGATGCGAAGGTTGATGGCGTGCTGGAAAAGGTCTGCGAAACCATGGCTTCCGACCATTCCAAGAGCCGTGTGACGTTCTATTATCTGACGGCGAAGCATCTGGGAAAACTTTCGGCGCTTTAGGCACCCGGTTCGGCCGGACTGGAAGCCGGCCGTTCAAACCCCGAAATAAGCATCAGCGACTGCGCGCCGGCTTTGCCTGCCGGTACGCGGGGCGGCTATACTTGCCACTTCGAATCGTCCGGGATGCCAATGCGCCAATATCTCGACCTGCTTGCCCATGTCCTGGAACATGGTGTGGACCGCCCGGACCGCACCGGTACCGGCACGCGCTCGATCTTCGGGCACCAGATGCGTTTCGATCTTGCAAAGGGTTTTCCGCTCCTGACCACCAAGAAGCTGCATGTGAAGTCGATCGTGCATGAGCTTCTGTGGTTCCTCGCAGGCGACACCAATGTCCGCTACCTCAAGGAGAACGGCGTCTCCATCTGGGACGAATGGGCCGACGAGAGGGGCGATCTCGGCCCCGTCTACGGCTACCAATGGCGCTCATGGCCCGCACCGGACGGGCGCCATATCGACCAGATCGCCAATCTCCTGGACGATTTGCGCCGTAATCCTCACTCGCGGCGCTTGATCGTATCCGCATGGAATCCGGCGCTGGTGGACGAGATGGCGCTGCCGCCCTGTCATTGCCTGTTCCAGTTCTATGTCGCGGGCGGCCGGCTCTCCTGCCAGCTCTACCAGCGCTCGGGCGACATCTTCCTCGGCGTACCCTTCAACATCGCGTCCTACGCGCTGCTCACCCTGATGGTTGCGCAGGTTTCCGGCTACGCGCCGGGCGAGTTCATCCATACGCTGGGCGACGCGCATCTTTATGCGAACCATTTCGAGCAGGCGCGCGAGCAGCTTCAGCGCACGCCGAAGAAGCTGCCGACGCTACGGATCGACCCTGAAGTGAAAGACCTCTTCGCCTTCCGCTACGAGGATTTCCATATCGAGGGTTATGAAGCCGATCCGCATATCCGCGCCAAGGTCGCGGTGTGAGGGCCGGCTGATGGCAGGCAAGGCGCCGCACAGGATCGGCATCCACGTCGCGATCGCGGAAAACGGCGTGATCGGCCGAGCCGGCGGCCTGCCGTGGCGGCTTTCGACCGACCTCAAGCGCTTCAAGGCCGACACGATGGGAAGCCCGATCATCATGGGGCGCAAGACGTTCGAAAGCGTCGGCAGGCCGCTGCCGGGCCGGATGAATATCGTCGTCACGCGGCAAAAGGATTGGCATGTCGAGGGCGTAGAGACAGCACCGTCGCTGAATGATGCGATCCGACTTGCACGGCAGAGCGCGGCGGAAATGCCGGAGGTCCGCGAAATATGCATCATCGGCGGTGGAGAACTCTACAGGGAAGCCCTTCCGCTGACCGACATACTGCACGTGACGCATGTTCTCGCGCCCGTCGATGGCGACACCTTCTTTCCGCCGATCGACCCCGCGATATGGGCTGAAATCTCCTCGGCCGATGTTCCCGCCGGCGAGCGCGACACCTATCCGACGCGCCATACGGTCTATGAGCGTCGAAGCGCCGCATGAGTTTATCGGCCTGACGGGCACGAATCCTTACCATATGGAAGATTGCGTGCCCTCGGCGCGTTGAAAGGGCATGGCGGCATCCCTATAAGAGCACGAACACAAATGCCGCGCCGTTCGGTGAGGGCAATCGGACGAAGAGGGAATTCATGCCCTGGAGCAATCAAAGTGGCGGCGGCGGCCCATGGGGAGGCGGCGGTAACAGCGGTGGGCCGTGGGGCCAGGGGCCGAGAGGTACCGGTGGCGGCGGCCCGCAGGGCACTCCGCCCGATCTCGAAGCCATTTTGCGTCGCGGTCAGGATCGGCTGAAGAACGCTTTTCCGGGTGGCGGCGGCGGTGGCTTCGCGATAGGGATCCTCATCGTCGCCGTGCTGGTCGTCTTCTGGGCCTTCAATTCGATCTACACGGTCCAGCCGGACGAGCTCGGACAGGAACTCTTCCTCGGCCAGCCGAAGGAAACGGTCGAGGAACCGGGCCTGCATTTCATGTGGTGGCCGCTGGAAAAGGTCGAGATCGTCCAGACCCAGCAGATCCGCGAGGCGATCGGCAGCTTCTCCAATACCTCCAGCGACCAGAGCCAGATGCTTTCCGGTGACCAGAACATCATCGATGTCGATTTTACGGTCATCTGGCGCGTGAGCGATCCCAAGAAATTCCTGTTCAACGTCGACGACCCCGAGCAGATGGTGCGCAGCGTCGCCGAAAGCGCGATGCGCGAATTCATCGGCCGTACGCCCGATGAACAGGTCCGCACCAGCGGTCGCCAGAAGCTGGAGGAAGCGGTCCAGAAGGTTACCCAGACCACGCTTGATGCCTATCAGGCCGGTATCTCCATCGTCGGCGTCCAGCTTGAGAAGGCCGATCCGCCGGCCGAAGTGGCCGACGCGTTCGAGGAGGTACAGCGCGCCCAGCAGGACCAGGACCGTTTCCAGCGCGAGGCCGATGCCTACTCCAACAAGAAGCTCGGCGACGCGCGCGGCGAGGCCTCGCGGCTCCGCGAGGAAGCGCAAGGCTACAAGCAGAGCGTGATCGCCGAGGCGCAAGGCGAGGCGGCGCGTTTCATCTCGGTCTACGACGAGTACAAGAAAGCCGAGGACGTGACTCGCAAGCGGCTTTACCTCGAAACCATGGAAAAGGTGCTGGGCGGGTCCAACAAGATAGTCATCGACGAGAAGAACGGGCAGGGGGTCGTGCCTTACCTGCCGCTTGACCAGCTGATGAAGCAGGCATTGCCGAAACTCCCCTCGCAAAGCATAACGAATGGCCAGGGAGTGTCGAAATGAGCCGGCTTCCGTTCATTGTCGGCGGTCTCGTCGTCATCCTGTTCCTCGTCTATTCCTCCATCTTCATCGTCACGCCGACGCAGCAGGCGATCGTGCTGAGGTTCGGTGAGATCACGCGGGTGGAAGCGAAGCCCGGCATCTATTTCAAGGTGCCGACCCGGTTCATCGACACCGTGCAGTTCGTCGACAGCCGCATCCTCAGGCTGGACATCGATAATCTCCGCGTGCAGGTGAATGACGGCCGGCGCTACGTCGTCGATGCGTTCGTCGCCTTCCGGATCACCGATCCGCTCAAGTTCCGCAAGACGGTGTCGGGCAATCTCAGCCTGCTAGAGGCCAATCTGCGAACCCGGCTCGATGCGGCGCTTCGCAGTGTCTACGGCCAGCGCTCCTTCGAGGACGCGCTGTCGGAGGAACGCTTGCAGATGATGCTCGAGGTGCGCGACCAGTTGCGCCCGCAAGCCGATGTGCTCGGGGTACAGATCGTGGATGTGCGCATATTGCGGACCGATCTCCTGGCCGAAGTCTCGACCCAGACCTTCGAGCGCATGAAGGCCGAGCGTCTCGCCGAAGCCGCGCAGATACGTGCCCGCGGTACGCAGGCCTCGATCCGTATCAAGGCCGAGGCGGACCGCGAGGCGACGGTAACGATCGCAGAGGCGCAGCGCGACGCCGACATACTGCGCGGCGAGGGCGATGCCGAGCGCAACAGGATATTCGCCGACGCCTACCAGCGCGATCCGGACTTCTTCCAGTTCTATCGCTCGATGAAAGCCTATGAGACCGGGCTGGAAGGAAACGGGACGACGATGGTTCTGTCGCCCGATTCGGAGTTCTTCAAATATTTCAACGACGCCTCCGGTCTCCTTGCGGCATCCAATGCGGCGAGGAGTGGTTCGGGGGTCGCAGGGAACGCAGGTTCTTCGGAAAAACCGGGCCAGGCGCATAGTCCCGCCTCCAACCAGTAGGCGGGGGCGGAGGCGTGCACGACTTTCTCGATGCGATCGGGCTTGTGCTCGTGCTTGAAGGCGTCTTCTACGGATTGGTGCCGAATTTCGCCAGGAAACTGGCCGAGCAGGTGAAAACCGTGCCGGAGCCGACGCTGCGCATCGCCGGGCTCGTCTCCGTGGCCGCTGGCGTCGGCATCGTCTGGCTGGTAAGGCGGTAACGCGGTATTTACGACCCGATCCGTCCCACAGTCCCAAACGTGCCTCAATTTATGTCAGAATGGCTGAGGCGGGGTGCCGGTCGGCTGCGTGGCCTGCCTGGCGAAAGCTGGAGACGTTTGCGCATGGCATGGATCAATTTCACACGCGCCTCGCGCATGACTGCGGTAGCAGCGACGGCCGCGCTCGCGCTGGGCATATCCGGAACCCCGGCCCATGTTCAGCCTTCAAAACTCCCGGGCGGAGGACCGGCCTCGGTTGCCGACCTTGCTTCCGGTCTCCTCGACGCAGTGGTCAATATCTCGACCTCGCAGACGGTCAAGGGCGGTGAATCGCCCGACGCCGTTCCCATGCCCAAGC